>CAZXAX010000065.1:0-4011 GCA_964638795.1 uncultured Bifidobacterium sp.
GTGCACTATCCGTTGCTCGCGATTGTGCCAATGGACTCCGCATCATCAACGGCTCTCATCCATCAACGCCGGACGGCATACGTGGTTGGGCTGCCGATGGCCGTGGAGGGTGTCAGCACCCTGGTGCTCCTTGGAGCAGCTCCCGATGAAGTCTGGTGGTGGATGCCGTGGCTTGGTGGTGTGTTGCTGGCAATCGCGCTTGGAAGTACGGTGCTTTTGTCTGTGCCTCGACACGCTGAAATGGCCCAGAATCCGACTCCAGAGATCGGCCGTGCGCTTGTTCGTACCAACTGGCCGCGAACCATCGCATGGTCACTGCGTGGTGTGTTAGGAATCATCATGTTGAGCCAAGTGCTGGCCGGCTGAAAAGGAAGTTCAAGATGTCACGTTTGAAGCGCCTGAATCTGATTGCTGCTTTGTTGCACTTCGTGCAGGGAATTGCAATCCTCCTTCTCAGTAACGACTTCGCACTTCCGGTCACGAGCTTCTACTGGAATGATGCACCGAACAATCGTCTCGATATAACTCGTTTGGATCGAGTATTTGATGTTCCGATTGCATGGGCAGCTGCGGTCTTCTTGTTCCTGTCTGCATTTTTCCATTTGATCGTTGCAACCGTTGGGCGCAGTAAGTACGAGAGCGAGATTCAAGCCGAGCAGAACCGATTCCGCTGGGTCGAATATTCCATCTCATCAACAGTGATGATTCTCGCAATCTGTTTGGTGTTTGGAATCGGCGACATCGCTGGTCTTCTTGGAATCGCAGGAACGAATGCAGCGATGATTCTGTTCGGATGGATCATGGAAGTTGTGAATAAGCCGGGGCAGAAGGTCTGGTGGACACCGTTCTGGTTTGGTTGCATCGCGGGAATCGTGCCGTGGATCGGGCTTCTCTTCTATCTGCTCGGCCCTGGAAGTGACATGCCTGGATTCGTGTATGGCATTTTCATCAGCATCTTCATCTTCTTCAACTTGTTCGCACTGAACCAATACCTGCAGTATCGCAAGGTCGGGAAGTGGGCGAGTTATATATACGGCGAGCGTGCGTACTTGATTTTGAGCCTTACCGCCAAGAGCGCATTGGCTTGGCAGTTATTTGGTAACACGCTGTCTAGTTAACGGCAGGCCTCGGAGCAGTAACGCACACTTTCCCAGTCGCGCGCCCACTTCTTACGCCACTCAAATGGACGACCACAGGTCGCACAAATTTTCGGTGGATGGCCATTCTTTGTTTTTGCTACACGTGCCATTGGTTGATCATTCTTTAGAAGGGATCCTCGGATTCGCTGATCACGGCAGCTAGGTGATCGGCGAACTTTATGGTGTCTCCAGCGAACTCATTCAGCGCATCCGCATCAAGTAACACGGAAAGCCCCGAAGATCTACGAACCAAGACCACTGGAAACTGTTGCGATGTCTGCAGGACATCAGCAGGCGCATCGTTGCGGTGAAAAGTTCGAAAGGGAACTGCAAGCTCACGCGAGCATGACACCCATTCGCGTTTTGTGCGGAACACGCCATGAGTGAGTTCACACAGTGCGCAGTGTGTGGCACCCACACGAGCCTTGAGCCAGTAGGAAATCTCGCCGATGAGAGTGGCGTCGGCGTCATATACCCCAATGAACTCAATAACTTCCTCGGACATCGGTCTTTACGGTATCGCTGTAATAGGTAGTTATTCGTCGTCTCGCTGCATACCCTTGCAAACGTGTCTTTAATTGAGCGCCCTACTGCTTGCCCAGATCCAGTGCGTCGCGCTGTTATGCGCCAACAGTGGAAGGATCTTGCTTACTTGCACTGGCGTTATGACCCGGCTGTGGTGCAGAGCTTGCTTCCGAAAGGTCTAAGTGTGGACACATTCGATGGGTCTGCATGGGTGGGTCTGATTCCGTTCTCAATGCGCGATGTCGGGCTTGCGCGCGGGCCCTCGGTTCCTTATCTCGGATCGTTTGCCGAGGTGAATGTGCGCACCTATGTGCATGTAGATGACAAGCCGGGCGTGTACTTCTTTTCGCTTGATGTTGATCGGTTACTGCCTGCACTCGTGGCGCGGCTCTCGTATCGAATCCCTTACTGCTGGGGGAGCACTTCACACACACGAGAAGAAAACACGTTGCGTACAGATGTGAACCGTAAGTGGCCAAACAAGCTTTCAAACTCAAGTATCGAGGTGCAGATGGGAGAATTAATTGAGCCCGATGCCCTCGATGTTTTCCTTACAGCCCGTTGGGGTTTGTACTCAAAATCTCTACGTGGAATTCGCTACGCGCCAGTTGATCACGAGCCATGGCCGCTGCGTTCGGCGAAAGCAATAACCTACGACCCGGTGTTGCTTCAGGCTGCGGGATTTCCAGCACCAGAAGGTGAGCCACATGTTCGATGCTCCGATGGTGTGAATGTGCGCATCGGCACGCCACGACGGGCCTGACATCTCAGTTGAGTTCTAATTCTGAGATGTGAACAACACGCTGCTCTGCAATTGACAAATGGGCGGCGGCGCCAACCACAACCGACCACAGCCCAGCGGTAGTGTCCACCTCAACTGAACCATCACCGCGGACAGCATCAATAAACCGTCGCAATTCGACAAAGCTCGCACCGTGATGAAAGCCCGTATGCCCAACATCTTTGGCGGGTACTGGGTCGGCACGCACGGACCGATCTGCACGCTTACCTATATATAGGTGTCCATCTCCGGGAACGGCGGCTTCGATCTTTCCTGCGTCACCAACCACGACGAGTTCCTGTTCGTTGCGCCCACCTTCAGCGAACATGCTGAGATCGAGCATCGCTCGGACGCCATTTGCGTAATCAACCGTGACGAATGCGTTATCAAGAATGTCCGCATGCCGTCCGTCGTAGACCTCGTCAAGATGATTCACATCTTGCCCACCACTGGCGTACACACGTGTGGGACGAGAGCCAGAGGCAAGATTCATGAGGTCAAAGAAGTGGCAGCACTTCTCCACGAGAGTGCCACCAGTGTTGGCAGTGAACCGATTCCAGTTGTCCACCTTTACTAGAAACGGAAATCGATGTTCGCGAATTGAAATCATCTTTAGCTCGCCGATGATTCCGGATGCGAGTTGGTTGAGAAGATGAGCAATTGATGGCATGTATCGGTACTCAAGCCCCACCCAAGTGATGGCATCGCGTTTCTGTGACTGCTTAACCACAGCACTGCAGTCCGAGATAGTTGTGCACATTGGTTTTTCCACCAACACCGAAATATCGGTGGACAAAACATCGTCGAGCACTGCTTTATGCGTGTGATTTGGTGACGCAATTATCACGGCGTCAACAGCATCGCTAGCCAAGAGATTGCGATGATCTTTGAACACGGAAACGCCCGCCCAGCGATCCCCGAGGGTCATTTCGGCCCATGAAAGTGGTTCATCATTTGGGTCACTGACTGCGGTGATGATCACATCGTCCATGGGCAACAAATTGCGTAGATGTTCGCACCCCATCATCCCTGTGCCAATGACACCGAAGCGCAACTTCTCCATGTCGGTGAGCCTAGGTGGTGTTGCGACCGCACTCTGAACCAATGATTTCTTCACGACTAGTCTTTGCAAATGAGCGAAAACCTCGTGTCGTCAGCGCAAAGACAACTCGGCGCCACAGTCGAAGTTGGCCCGATCGCCCTTGGTTGTTGGCGATTCACCGGCACGTCAGATGGCGACAATGCGCGACTCATTGCCAGCGCACTTGATCTTGGCATCAACTTCGTCGACAATGCCGATGTCTACGGATTGGACTGGGGTGGCTCTGGATTTGGTGCCTGTGAAGAGGCATTGGGTCGCGTGTTCAAACTCGATACGAGTCTGCGAGATCGAATTGCACTTGCAACCAAGGGTGGGATCATCCCTGGAGTTCCGTATTACTCATCGGCCAAGTATTTGGTCGAAGCGTGTGAGAAATCGTTGCAGCGAATGAACGTTGAGCATGTTGAGCTCTACCAAGTGCACCGACCCGATTTGTTTACTCACCCCGACGAGGTAGCCACTGC
>CAZXAX010000065.1:4111-9096 GCA_964638795.1 uncultured Bifidobacterium sp.
GTCATTTCTGGTGAGGGATTGCGCCCTGAACTGATTGCGGTTTTGGATGAGCTCGCCGAGCGTGAAAAGGTGTCGCGCGCCGCCGTGGCCGTTGCATTCGTGCTTGCGCACCCCGCCGATGCGGTAGCGATTGTCGGCACTCAAGATCTGCGGCACCTGGCAGAGATCACGATGGCAACCTCCATTCATCTCACGCGGACCGATGTGTACCGAATAGTCGAGGCCAGTGAAGGCAAAAAGCTGCCATGACCGTAGAAAGGTCACCAGCTGAAATCGCATGGTTCGGTGCGCTGTGTGACGACGACTACGAGCAGATCGGTGTAGTCCAAGACGATCTACGCAGCAGTTGGAATCACTGTCGCGACATCGTGCTTGAAGCAGAACGCCACGGCTTTGACAACATCCTCCTACCATCGGGGTATTCACTTGGAATTGACACTGTGTCGTTTGCTTCATCGGTGGCATCACTCACTTCCACAATGAAATTGTTAGTTGCAGTGCGTTGTGGTGAAGTTTGGCCACCGCAGCTAGCTCGACAGATGGCCACACTCAATCAAACCCTGGAAGGTCGACTCACCATCAACATCATCTCTTCAGAGATGCCAGGGGAGATTTTGGACGGCCGTGCTCGTTATGCGCGCACAAAAGAGAACATGCAAATCTTGCGCACCTTGTTACGTGGCGAACGGCTAGATCATGAAGGTGAGTTCTATTCGCTACATTTGAACGCACCTCGGATCGCTGTAGAGAATCCCCACGATCCACAGTTCTATTTTGGTGGTCTAAGCGAAGAAGCACGTGACGTTGCTGCGGCTGAAGCCGATGTCTATTTGATGTGGCCTGATGTCGAAGAGGTAGTCGCCGAGACAATTGCTGATATGCGTGCACGAGCATCTGCCTACGGCCGCACTTTGCGGTTTGGCTATCGGTGTCACGTGGTCGTGCGCGATACAGCAGAGCAAGCACTTGATGCTGCGAACTGGATAGTCGCAGGTATTGACGCAAGTGAAGGCGATCGGATTCGTTCACAATCGTTGGATTCGCAAAGTATCGGTGTGCGCCGCCAAGCCGAGCTTCGTGAGACATCTGCCGATGATGGATTCGTTGAGGATTATCTCTGGACTGGCATCGGTCGTGCCCGCAGTGGCTGTGGCGCAGCCATTGTTGGCACTCCTTCAGAAGTGGCAGACAAGATCAATCGCTATCGCGATCTTGGCATTGATGCATTCATCTTTTCTGGCTATCCCCACAAAGAGGAATGCACGCGGTTCGCACAATCAGTGCTTCCGCTTGTGCGATGACCTTTAGCTGTTGACGCGGCGCTTGACTGTGAAAACCCCAACCAAACCAAGCATCAACGAAATGAGCGCAAGTGGTGCCGCTGGTCCCGAGCTTGAACCGGTTGGAGGAAGAGTCGACACAGCCGGGTCACATACGGGGTCATTTTCAACACAAATAGCCTCGGCAGGGCCCCATAGCTCGTAAGTCAATGTGGCTGGACCTGGAGTCCACGGGAGTTCATTTTGTGCTTCGCCAGCGATCCATTCAGTTTTTGACACGGCGCGCCAGGTGGTCATTAGCAACGTGTATGAGCCCGGTTCGAGTTCAACTGAAAAATAAGGCTGATGCCCCTCCATCCATGTGCCGTCAGGGAGAATTTCTACGACATCCTTGTTGTCGTAGCCAAACAAATTATTGAGATCGTCATTGCAGCCAATTACTCCCTCATCAGGATTAGCGGGATCAAAATTTGAATATAGAGCGAAGAAAGAATCACCGATTGGGTTTGTATCGGTGCCTAGATACTCACCTAGAGGATCTGTGGCAATTGAACGGAACGTATATCGACCTGGTCTATCGATTGTGATGTTGAGACTGGTGTAGACGTGTCGCGCACCGCCTTCAACATCCAATGCGCACAAACGTTTGCCTCCAAGCCAGTGCTCCTCTTCGTCTTGGTCGTCAATTTCGCCAGCATCAAAAGTCTTTGCATCAAGGGGGATAGTCACATCTTCTCGGTACTGGAGTTCACCGGAGGGAACTCGTGCATCTGTCAGGACTCCAGTGTCAACTTGAACGTCTTCAGGAAAGACCGAGCTGTTTGCAAGGAATAAGAAATCCCCTGGAGTCATTGTGATCGGAGAACTCGGGACGCCACTATTAATCGTATTTCCGTTGAATTCGTCATGGCTATGCATATCGCAGTTGGTCAGATTGATCGTGATTGATGAGCCACCATAATTCCAAAGCATCAATCGATCACCGGCATCAGCCAAGCAATCAATTGTTGCCTCATCAGTCGCTGTGCCAGTTGCGGCCGACGCTGGCAAAGCACCAATCGTGAATGTAGAGGCCGCGATGGCGGCGGTTGTGACAAGGAGTCGACTGATCGTTTTCATCTGGACCTTTACTTTGCACCCGTACTTCCTTAATTGGAAGTGATCTCTACTAATGCTAGATGAAATTGGCCTGAGCAACGAGATTGGCTTTACACCTCAACCGACGTGAGGTCTGGGCCGAGGGTGATCGGCCCCGAGTATTCACTTGCCGCTATCGCCCGCCATTCCTCTTCGGTGCCGGGTTGCATGGTGGGCACGTAGTGGGTGAGGAGAAGATGCTTAACACCGTTGCGTGCTGCGGTATTGCCGGCCTGTTCCACAGTTGAGTGGTAGTCGAGAATATCGGTGAGGCGCCCGGCATTGGCGGGGATCAAAGCCGCGAGGTTGTTCACGAGGTCGGGGCGCAAAACGGTCTGAATATATACGTCTGCATCACGGCAGAGGTCGTCTAGCTCTGGGCATGGAATGGTGTCCCCTGCAATTGCAGCCACTTTGCCTTCATGCTCGACTCGGTATCCAAGGGTTGGTTCAACTGGTCGATGATCAGTACGGAATGCTTTGATCACCACATCGTCGTGTAGGTGAGTATCTCCAGCCACAAGCTCAATCACGTCAATCTTCATTCCCCCTGCAGTGCGTAGGTCTTCGTGATGCGCAAGACGGTATTGCTCATCCAAAGCGAGCATCGCGAGCATTCCTTCAACCACCTGGCGAGTGCCCACCGGGCCGACGATTTTCAGCGGCGATGCCATCGGAGCCGGAGTGGTGATCCAGCGGGTGGTCACTAGATCGTTCAAGTCACAGATGTGATCGCTGTGGAGATGGGTAAGGAGAACCAGGTTCACAAACGGTGGCATCACACCTGCACCCACGAGACGCATAACGCACGCACGCCCACAGTCGACCACGATGTTGTGTGTTCCAGTCGTGACCAATGTCGACGGTCCCGCACGATTTGGATCTGGAAGTGGGCTGCCTGTTCCAAGCAATGTGATTTTCATTGAGATATTCCTTTAGGATTGCGACGTGGCCAATGCTCCGCAGATTGCAGTTGTGATGGGATCACAAAGCGACTGGTCCACGATGAGCAAAGCGGTTGAGACTCTCGAGTCGTTTGGATTGTCCCCACACACTCAAGTGTTGTCGGCGCACCGCATGCCAGACGAACTCTTCGCGTTTGCCGAAAGTGCGACGAGAAATGGATACAGGGTGATCATTGCCGGTGCAGGTGGTGCCGCACATCTGCCAGGAATGCTGGCTGCAAAGACCACAGTGCCTGTGCTCGGCGTTCCTGTGCCGACCACACATCTGAGTGGACAGGATTCGTTGTATTCAATTGTGCAGATGCCAGCGGGTGTACCAGTTGCCACTTTTGCTATCGGTGATGCGGGGGCAATCAACGCAGCATTGTTTGCAATTGCGATTCTTGCTGGTGATGATTCTGAACTTCAGCAGCGGTTGCTTGAATTCCGCAGTGAGCGTCATGACGCCGCCGCTTCATCGGTACTGCCACCGACCTGATGGGCGATGCACTCGGCGTAATCGGTGGTGGACAACTCGGTCGTTACTTTGTGCAGGCAGCACAAGCGCTTGGCTTTCGCACGGTGGTTCTTGAGCCCGATCAATTGTCGCCCGCTGGTGCAGTTGCTGATCATCACATTGTGGCGGCTTACGACGACCCCGATGCACTCACCGAATTAGCCGATCTGTGCAGTGCTGTAACCGTTGAGTTTGAAAATCCACCCGTTGCCGCGCTCGAATTCTTGGCCGAGCGAATCATCGTTCGGCCATCGCCTAATGCGGTTGCGATAGCGCAAGATCGACGCCGCGAAAAGCAATTCTGTATTGACAATCAAATTCGGGTGGCGCCGTTTGCAGTGATTGCGAACCTTGATGATGTTGGGGTCATCGCTGATCGGGCTGACGAATTGTTTCCTGCGATTTTGAAAACTGCACGCATGGGGTATGACGGCAAAGGCCAACAACGACTTGCTAATTACACGGAACTTCGTGGTGCATTTACGGCACTAGGAAATGTGCCGTGTGTACTTGAGAAGCTCGTGCCTTTGGATGATGAACTGTCAGTGATTGTGGCCCGCGGAGCGGATGGCGAAGTAGTTACGTATGAAACCACACGTAACTTGCATGTGGATGGTGTGCTTGATGCGAGCAGTGCACCGATTGCGAATAGTCAGGTGACCGAGCAGGCGCGCAAAGTTGCACTGCGGCTTGCGGAAGCACTTGATTATGTCGGAGTGCTTGGTGTGGAGTTCTTCGTTTCGGGTGGCGAATTATTGGTTAACGAAATGGCTCCACGGCCACACAACAGTGGACATTGGACTCTTGATGCTGCACAGACCAGTCAGTTTGAACAGCAGGTTCGTGCACTCGTTGGAATGCCGCTTGGCAGTACGGCGATGACACATCCAGCGGTTGTAATGCTGAATCTGCTCGGTGATTGCTGGGCACACGGGGAGCCAAACTTTGCGCTTGCCGCATCGGATTTGTCCGCTCACCTGCACTTGTATGGCAAGAGCGAGGCAAAGCCTGGCCGCAAGATGGGCCACCTTACGGTTGTCGGTAACGAGATGAGCCAGGTGCTCGCGCACGCACGCGAACTACGCGATGCGATCACACCTGGCCCAT
>CAZXAX010000066.1:0-8515 GCA_964638795.1 uncultured Bifidobacterium sp.
GCGACCCTCACCTTGGCAAGGTGATGCTCTACCAACTGAGCCACGTCCGCGTAGGGAGTCAAGAATAGCAAGGCAACGGCAATTTAGGTAAGCCGGATAACCGCCCAATCCCCTGCCTTAAACGGGTTCGCCCAGAGTCTCCTCAAATGGGTCGAGCTCACGGCGTGCACTAACCATGATTCCTGCGAGACACGAAATCACCACCAGAGCACCCAAAATCTGCAGCGGCTCAAGCGCCTCATTGCGCACCAGCCACGCTGACACCATCGCCACACACGGACTACCCAACATCAGCAACGACGACACCGTGACATCTAGATGTTTCTGACTCCAAGTCATCAGAGTGTGACCGAGACCGCTTGGCAGCAATGCGATCAACGCGATCATCAACCATGTCTTGCTGGTCATGTTGCCCAGATCGTTTGCCTGCGTGAGCGACCACGGAAGCGTGCAGACTGCAGCAATAGTCATCACCGATGCGATGAACACACTTGAATCAGCCCCATCGTCGCGACGTCGTTTCGCCACGAGGAAATAAACGGTCCAAATGATCACGTTGGCTATAGCCCACATGTTGCCCTGCATTGATGCACCACTGGTACTTGATGCTGAGAGGATCACCACCGAAACACCCGATAGCGCACCGATAGAAAGCAACACTTTGTTCAAAGTGACTTCCTCGCCAAATAGTCGCGGCGCCACCAACAAAACCAACGCGGGTTGCAATGCGCCGATAAGCGCAGCGTTGGCAACCGATGTTTCGTCCATGGCGATGAATCCCGCAATGATGGACAGCCCAAAAAGCGCACCCGGCACTAGACAACTGCGCATCTGACCAAACTCCCACCGCCCAACTACGGCGCGCGAGATCACCCAGAGCAAAAGTGGCGAGAAGATGTTGCGATAGAAGGTCATCGTGGCTACGTCCACCACTTCGGTTGCCTCTTTCACAAACAACGGCGTAATGCCCCACACAAACACCGCAATGCTCGTGCCTGCAAGTGCTTGGTCACGCTCGCTTTTGGCTGCGAATTTGCCCCGTAACGAAACGTCGGTCACGACTTGGGCTCTTGCGGGCGCAGGTCGACGCGCAACACAAGCACACCATCTTCAATCGAAGCCTCTGCGTCGCCGATGATGGCGAAATCCTGAAAATCCACTTGCATTTGTTCGATGAAGTGTTGACGCTCTTCACCAGCAACAGGCGGCAACGGGCGGCGGCGCACTGCGGCGGCACGCTCCTTGTAGCGGGCGATCATTTCGTTGGGATCAAAACTTGCCATGCCTCAAACCTACTTTTGCTCAGCCCAACAACGGATCAATTGGAGCGTTGGCGCGGGTTGGTAATTCATCGTCCGAATCCGAATCGTGATCATCGCCACGTTCGGCAGCCAAACGTTCGCGTTCTTCCCTTTCAGCGGCAATACGGGCAGCTTCTATTTTTTCAGCCTGCGTGGCCATCACAACCGCATGCATTGCCATCCGCACGGTCTCTTTCGGAGCTGCCATTCCCTCGGGTCGTACTTCATCAAGCAGGCGCTGCTGGTTCAACGGATCGGTTGTGGCGAACTTTTTTGCACTCATTACTTCAAGTGGTGCCAGCGCCTCAGGCTCTGGGCGCGCAGACTTCCAGTAGTAGTAGGTAAAAACAGCAAGCCCGATTCCAAACAACACAAGTACCGCGCCAACGGTCTTGATGGTGGTGGTCGTCTCCAGGGCGAATTGCACGGGTTTCATTCTCGCAGGTCAGACACGATCCAAAAAGGCGCCAAGTGCCCGGCCCACCTGCACTGATTCAAGCAAGAAGCCATCGTGTCCGTGCTGGGTGTCGATGTTCACATAGTCCACCGAAGTGCCTGCATCACTCAGCAGGTTATAGATCTGTTTCTCTTGATAATCGGGGTACAACATGTCTGTCTCAATACCAATTGCGAGTGTCGGGCATTTAATTCGAGCGACAGCATTTTTGAGCCCACCACGACCACGTGCGATGTCGTGCAATTCCATCGCCTTGCCGATGGTCAGGTAGGAGTTGGCATCGAATCGCGACACGAGGACTTCGCCGTGGTGGTCGAGATAGCTCTCAATCTCAAACCGATCCCACATTGCCATCCCTTGGGGGTGGGTATTCCCGCGTTGCAAGTTGCGACCAAATTTTTCAGAGAACAAATTGTCCGATCGAAACGTGACTTGGGCGATCTGTCGCGCCACCGCAAGCCCATGATCGGGTCCGGCTTCTTGCTCGTAGTAATCGCCGCCATTGAAGTTCGGATCCTCGCGTATTGCGATGCGGCCAATGTGGCCCCAACCAATTTGTTGCGCAGTTGATTGCAGACACGTAGCGATCGGTGCAACAGATGCAACACGATGCGGAAACATCACCGCCCACTCAAGAGCTTGCATTCCACCCATTGACCCACCGATCACTGAATGCCACTTCTCAATTCCAAGATGATCGCTTAGTAGCGCTTGGCTACGCACCATGTCTCTGATCGTGACCACCGGAAAACTCGAACCGTAAGGTTTACCCGTTTCAGGATTAACGCTCGCAGGGCCCGTAGACCCCTGGCAGCCACCGATCACATTTGGGCACACAACAAACCATTTATCGGTGTCCACAAAACCACCGCGATCAACCACCGCGTGCCACCAGCCCTCGGTTGGGTGACCATCTCCTGCAGGACCACTCACATGGCTATCGCCAGTCCAAGCGTGCAGGATTAACACTGCATTTGATTTGTCCGCATTCAAGGTGCCGAACGTTTCATAAGCGATCACCGGATTGGTGAGGTGACCGCCGCTTTCAACCATGAAGGGTCGATCTTTGGAGAATTCAAAGAACTTGCGAGCGCCAATTGGATCGCCTGGCAACCATGCGCCGGTGGTTGCGTGCAGTCGCACGTGTTTGCTGCCCATGTTGTCCTCCTTTTCCTGCGCTCGACTTCTCGCATCAAGAGGACTTCCACCCTTGCCTGCTTTCGCAGACCACATCCCATCCAGCGGATGGAAGGCACCGTGGGTATCTCGGTTGCCGGACCAGAAGGTCACTCGTGATGTGCTTTAAAGACTAGTCACGGACAGTGATTCATTGCCAGCAACTAAAGGAACACTGGCATTATCTATTGCCGTGTACTTCAACTTTCTGACCCCTAAAGCGGAGGCCCGTCCATCCGGTGATAAAGGTTGGGGCAGCTTTGCGATTGAGCCGATCGAGAAGGGCGAGATTCTTGCCACATTCGGTGGCGCAATCGTCAACCGCGCACAGATGGCAACAATGAGCGCCGATCGTCAAGCTCGCTCCGTACAGGTCGACGACGACTGTTTCGTGCTTGGCCCACCAGAGCGCGAGCCTGGTGACAGTGTCAATCATTCGTGCGACCCCAACGGTGGCATGAAGTATTCAGTGCAGGTTGTTGCGATGCGACGCATTGAGCCCGGCGAAGAGCTCAGCTTTGACTACGCGATGACCGACGGCTCGGATTATGACGAGTTCGAGTGTCAATGTGGCGCTTCAAACTGTCGCGGCAAGGTAACTGGAAACGATTGGCAACTCCCCGATTTGCAACGCCGCTACGCAGGCTATTTCTCGCCATATCTGCAACGCCGAATTGATGCGATGCGATCACAGCCGTCGCCAAAACCGTTCCGCACTCTGTCCACCATCGCAGTTGTTCTTGCACTGATGTGGGGCGCGCTGTGGGGACAAGACGATCATTTTCCGATCGGTCCTTTTCGGATGTATGCGACTACTCAACGCCTTGATGGTCGCACTAGTTGGTATTCGGTTTACGGCGAAACCAATGATGGAGAACGCGTGTTCTTGTCGAGCCTTTCCTATGGGCTGCGCCGCGCAGAGATCGAAGGACAAACCGATCGCTTAATCGCTGACCCGTCGCTCCTGTGCCTCATCGGTCGCACAGCACAATCGCGGCGCACACTTCCCGCATTGAATCGGGTGGTTCTTGTGCGTGAATGGCAACAACTCCAAGATGGCAAGCCTGTGGGCGAGGTTGAATCGGAAGACAAATCTCAATGCGACTTGTAGAAGGCGTCACTAGGTGGGCACAACCCGCGTTGCCGGCATCGCGCCTGGCTCGTCTAGGGGTTCTGGCCTATCTGTTTGTGCCGATTGACATCCTGCTTGGAAATCGCTGGATCGCTCTACACGGCGAAGTGCCAGCCGATCTTTATCAGCCGGTCATGTTTGCACGCATCCTGCATCTGCCGACACCGACGGTGCTGTGGGTGAATTTCATCCAATGGGTAACGGTGGTGACCGCAATCGCCTCTGCGATTGTGCTGATCCTCAATCCACGTCTCAATAGCAATAAAGCAACCTTCGGGGCGCAAACACTCCGCGTGCTCGTGGTTACTGGCTACATGTGGTGGATGTTCATTGCGATGTCATACGGCAAAGTCGATCACGACCGCATCGGATTCTTGCTGCTTCTTGGTGTTCTCGCGTGGGCAAGTTCGCTCAACATAAATGACCACACACCCGATTCTCATTCGGGGTGGTTGGTCAGGATGGTGCAGATCGCTGTAGTTGCGACCTACTTCCTTGCGGCCTTTGCCAAAGTGCGCTTTGGCGGCTGGGCGTGGCTGAACGGCGCAACACTCACACGCGCAGTGATTCGCCGCGGCACCTACTGGTCAAATTGGTTAGTTGACCAGCCCGGCATTCTGCGGGTCTCACAGTGGGTGCTTCTGTGGGGTGAATTCTTGTCACCTGCAATCTTTTTGATTCGCAGACAACGCACAATCGTGATCACGGTGGTGTGCCTCTTTGGCTTTCACTTGATGACCTTCGCCGCGTTACGAATCGTATTTCTCCCGCACTGCGTGGCATTGTGTGCGTTTCTACCGCTTGAACGCTTGCGCATCTCCCGACGCACGCAGCCAAGCGTGGTGACTATGACTTACTTCCCGCGCTCACTCTGAGGTAATGAACACTCAGGGGTGCCGCCAGGCATGCGATGGCGGTTGCGAGCAATCCACCTGTAAATAACACCGGCCACATGCGAGATGCCCGGCAGTAGGGCGATGCGGCCCAACACCATCCATCCCTTGCCGGCGTGCACCAGCGTTTGGCCGACCGCGTGTTGAGCGCTGGCACGCTTGCCATCAGCACCAATCCATTGCACGGCTTCTTCGCATTCAGCCTGCGTGAGCCCTAGAGCGGGCAGGTCCGCAAGCTGCCAGGCCACGATTTTTGGGTGGCGCTTCATACGCCGCTCGATGAAGCGAACACAGCTTGTGCAAAACGCACAATCTCCGTCGAACACGAGAATTGATTCGGCCATGGTTTAATTCTGCCAGCAAGCGGATACTTTTGGAGATACATGTACAAGTTTCTTTTGCGGCCCAAATGGATTGCCTTTCATTTGCTAGTTATTGCGATGGTTGTGGTGATGATCAACCTCGCTCTCTGGCAAGTGAACCGCCTCTCGCAACGCAACGACTTCAATGATCAGGTACGCACGAACCAAAGCGCGGAAACCCGCCCGCTGGGCGATGTGCTGACCACAGATGCCGACCCGAAGGCCATTGAATGGCTGCCTGTTACCGCCACGGGCACGTACCGCGCAGATGAAGAACTCACACTTGTCAATGTTTCTCAATTCGGCACAGCGGGAGTAGATGCAATTTCAGTACTCGTGCTTAATGACGGCACACAGATACTTGTCAACCGAGGTTTCATCCCACTCGCTGAAGAAGTCCCTGCACCACCATCCGGGGAACAGACAGTCGTTGGGTATTTGCGCCAGAGCGCCAAACATCGATCAGGATCAATTGACAACAATGCCGAAGGTGAACTCACCGAAATCATCCGTATCGACATCCCCCGCATTGATGATCAAGTAGAGGGCGATCTGGCTTCGATGTACATCCAGTCATTGACTGAAACAAACTCGGCTCCGTATCCAGTAGCTGCCCCGACACTCACTGGTGGTTCACATTTGTCTTATGCGATTCAGTGGTCGATCTTCAGCATCTGCGCGATCGTCGGCTGGGTTTTAGTCGTGCGCAAAGCGCTAGCGAAGAAACGAACTGCCTAATCGTCCCAGCGTGATGCGACCAACTCAGCAGCCATAACGGTTGGCATGTGGGTGTTCGCGCGCGGTAGGGCCGGGAAGATTGAAGCATCCACTACGCGCACACGCGATACTCCGTGTACACGTCCAGTAGGCCCAACCACCGACATCGGATCATTGGGGGCACCCATTCGGCACGATCCTGAAAGATGCACGTAGTCGGCCACATTGGCCGCAATCCATTCGATCAATTCAGCGTCACTCATCGTGGCGAGTTCGGCAGCCATGGTGCCCTGATCATCGCAGAATACATTCTTGCCCACTGACCGCATGGGTGATGAGTACGCATAGTCAATAAGCGTGCGCACACCTTCGACCATTGCCGCGCGATCAAAATCAGCAGACAACGAGTTCACCTCGATAACAGGCACGGCCGGGTTTGCGGGATCAAAACTCATTACACCGCGGGACTCAACCTGCATCAATGCGACAAACAACGCGCCGTATTGCGAGCCCGCATCACCAAGATGCGATGCTGCCATGAACTGGAGATCACCATTACCCCATTGCGAAGACTGACGCACGAGAGCATGAACAGGTAACTCGCTGCTTGGATCAGCACCAACCCCGTCTTTCAGCTCCACGGCAAACGAAATACCAACATGATCCTGAATCCCAACACCCACAGCGGGTGACGCAAGATCACTGGCCCATAGCAAACAGGGCGAATGCACAGCGCCTGCAGAGAGACACACTTCACGCCCGTGCACATGACTCCCATCAGCGAGATGCACTGTGACCACGTCATCGGTGACTTGAAGCCGAGCAACGGCCGCATGACCACGGATCTCCAGATTGGGTCGGCTGCGTGCCGGCTCAAGATAGGCGTCATTCACTGACCAGCGACGCTCATTGAAGTAGTTCAGTTCAACTGCGCCAGCGCCGATACCACCGAATGCGTCTTGATCGCCTGCCAATTCTGGCACGCCCGCCTCTTTTGCTGCTCGCACAAGTGCCGATTCGAGCTGACCCCAATACGCACGATCAAACTTTGAGGTTGCGGCAAGCACTTTCGAATAAGCGGCGGAAACATTGCTCCAGTTCCAACCACTACATCCATGGTCACGCTCCCAAGAATCAAAGTCTTCTGGTAATCCGCGCAGGGCAATCATCAGATTCACTGCCGATGAACCACCAGCGCCCCGACCACGCAGATAAGGCTTCCGCGGCGCCATTGCGCTCATGCGCGCCTGCACACCTTGGTGCACGAACTCTCCGCTGCGCATCGCCGCAAAAGGATTCGTTCCACGTACTGCATCTGGTGTGGCAGCCGAGGTGTACATCGGCCCGTGCTCGAGGAGTAGGACCAATCGAGACGGGTCTTCACTCAGGCGCGAGGCGATTACTGCACCTGCCGAGCCAGCTCCGATCACGACAAGGTCATAGATCATTTTTGCTAACTCACTTATCTTCAGCGAGTGCAGCGAGATGAGCGGTGTCGTTATAACGAATCAACCGCCAACGCCCAGGTTTGTCATGAACCACTTCAGTGATTGACGCGTTCTTGGTGTACATCGAGAACTGGCCGGTTTGTGGAAGCCGCAGCGCACTGCGAACCACTGCGTCAACTACTCCCCCATGACACGCAACCACAACAGTTTCACCAGTGTGTTCACGGAGCACATTTTGAACCGCGATACCAACTCGATGCTGGAAGTCAGCGATGGTCTCTCCACCTGGGAAGAAAACCGCATACGGATCGCCTTCCCAATCAGGGTTCCCGTGGCGTGAAACAAACTCCTCATACGACAAGCCATCACATTCCGGGCCCGGATCGTGCTCGGCAAAACGGGGCTCGATTTTCATCTCGAGCGCGCCGATTGCGGGAGCGACAATCTCACCCGTTTCCATCGCGCGTCGCACATGGCTTGCGTAAAAGGCATCCGCGGAAAATTCCGGCAGCTCAAGCCAGCGATCCCGCAACCGCTCAACCTGGTTCCGGCCCTTTTCCGAAAGCCCGCGGCACGTCTTGGCGCTCATCAACAGCTTCTCGACGTTTGCAACCGCCTCACCATGGCGAATCAGGATGAGTCGCGTACCAGTCATGCCAGCTTCTCCACGAAATGCTCGAGTTGTCTCAGGTTTCGGCATTCGTAAAGACCGTCGGCGTGCGCTGCGTACTCACCCACAATCGAGTCGCCAGTGTTCCAATAGCTGCGTGGCTCTGGATTCAGCCAGTACACATGCTTGGCTTTTTTCTTAATCTCTTTGACCACCCATGACTGCGACGCGTGGTAGTTATTGCGAGCATCGCCGAGCAATAGAACTGTCGATTTCGAACTGATGCCTTTTCCGTAGCGCTCCCAGAACGTCTCAAATGCGTGCCCGTAATCAGAGTGACCATCAACCCACACAACATCGGCTTCGTTGTTTACGCGAACGATGGCTTCAGAAACATCGTCAACACCTTTGAAGTAATC
>CAZXAX010000067.1:0-6070 GCA_964638795.1 uncultured Bifidobacterium sp.
TGCGCGATGCGCAGTTCAATCTGGAAACTACAGCCAACTTCTCAATGCCAGGTCCGAAGGTCCTCGGCTACATGTATTCGGGACGGGCCGTAAAAAGCTGATCCCTCGCGGTGGTGTCGAAGGGGGGACTTGAACCCCCATGCCCTTTCGGGCGCCAGCCCCTCAAGCTGGTGCGTCTGCCTATTTCGCCACTTCGACGTGGATTCAAAAGCCTAGTCGTAGGTCGTTAGACCGCCAACAGGAAGCCAAGCGCGATAACCGTAAAGATCCAGATCAGTGCAAACACTGTGGTGATTCGATTGAGATTCTTCTCGGCCGCAGCGGAACCGAGTGCAGCTCCGCCTCCGCCGCCAAACATGTCAGAGAGACCGCCACCGCGCCCGCTGTGCAACAAAATGCCCACAATCATCGCCAACATGGATACGACGTTTAGGACTAGAGCCAGGTACTTAACGATGTCACGCACGGTTTGAAAGGCTATCAGCCAGCCCCGAAGGGCGCCGAGTCAACTCGGCCGACGGCTCACTCGCTCCCATTGAATGGCCCCTACGGGCGTTTGAACCAAGTCCTCCAAGGCTTTCGGGTCATACACGTAGTTTCCTGAATACCAGGTGATTGGAAGGTAACCGGTTGTGTCATTCAATAGCCGACTTTCGGCTTGCTGAAGCAGAGACTCGCGTTCCGCAGCATCCGCAACAACCAACGCCTTGTTCGCCAGTTCGTCAAAGATCGTGTCCGAATAGAGCCCTAGATTTCCGTTGCCAATCGTTTCGGAGGAAAAAAGTTCGTACAAGGCTGTTGACGCATCTGGATACACCCACAGTTTTCCAGCACGGCAAATTTGTTCACAGCCAGTCGAATACAGGTTGCTGAAGTAAACATCATTCGATTGGGGATCCAGCACCGTAATGATGCCAATTGCGCTGAGATCCTCTTGCATCAAAGCAACAACTTCCTCTTGGCCAGCATTGGCGTTAAAGGAAATCTTCAATGGCTCAGTCAGTGAATTTCCTTGATCTTTCCACTCCTGCAATAGACGTTTTGCCTGATCCAAATCCTTATTGGTGTAGAGGCTCTCGTCAGGCTTGTATCCGGCCAAGCCGGGCGGTATCAGACCAGTGGCAACCATGCGATTACCTGCATACACAACTTCGTTAATCCGATCACGATCAATTGCCAGACTGATCGCTTGACGCAATTTGAGGTTGTCCTCACCGCCAACTTTCGAATCATTCCAACCAAATACAAAGTGATTTGATCCGTACAACAGGTCATCCACTACTGCGTACTCGGAGGCCATCTCGGCATACTGTCCCACTGGCACGCGAGCGATATGGCAATCGCCATTTTCAAATGCCGCGAATGCCGCCGCCTCATCAATCCATGCACGAAAAGTTACTGACTGCAGAATCGGATCCGATTCACCGTAAACATTGCCAGCCCACTGCGGATTTGGCACCAAGGTGACTCCGATTTCATCGGCGGCTTCCGCCATCATGTAGGGACCGTTTCCAATCATCACACCTGTTGACCAAGATTTTTGATCCGTAAGTTTTGCGACTTCAAGTGCTGGCACTGGCGAAAACACTGGATGGGTGACCATGGCAGGAAACTCCGGCGACGGAGTGACCAAATTGACCGTCAGCATCATTGTTTGATCATCAGCTACGACCCCACTCATCGTGGTGCCTGTTCCACTTTGCAATTCTGAATATCCCGTGATTATCGAAAATAGATACGAATAAGTCGCCTCGAGACTTGGCGAGGCGGCACGGTTCCATGCAGCAGCAAAGCTCGACGGCAAAACAGGATCGCCGTTCGAGAATTTCAGACCATCACGCACATGGAAAGACCACGAGGTTAGGTCGGCGTTAGATGACCACTCGTCAGCCACTAAGGGCTTCAAAACAGGGTTTAGAGGGTCCGAAAAATCGTATTCAACTAATCCATCAAACATCGCTCGTGCAACTTGACCCGAATCAAAGTCGCCCGCCAGTGCCGGATCGATGCTCGATTCAAGACCGATCAGCGCAGCACAGTCCACAAGATCTGTCGGTGCGGCGGGAACAGTTGTCGTTGATGCAGTCGTAGTGGTTGCATCTCCTGATCCACCACCACATGCGCCCAACAGGAAAAATCCACATACCGCTGACGCAATGCCTCTACGAATAGATGGTTTAACGAACATCTCAGCCACCATGCAGACGGAATTGAACAATACGGGCGAATTCATCAGCGTCCAGACTGGCTCCGCCAACTAGAGCGCCATCGATGTCTGGCTTTGCCATGAGCTCAGCAATGTTTCCAGCTTTCACCGACCCGCCATACTGAATTCGAACGAGATCGGCCACGCCTTTGTTGTGCAACTTTGCTATTTCGCTACGTATGGCTCCACATACCTCTTGAGCATCTTCAGAGGTTGCCGTTGCCCCGGTTCCGATTGCCCAAATTGGTTCGTAGGCAATTACAAGACTTTCGATCTGGCTCGCTTTTAATCCCACAAGTGCACTGCGAATCTGACCCAGCACTTTCTCAAGAGTCCCGCCGGCTTCGCGCTCCGCGAGGGTTTCACCACAGCAGACAATCGGCGTCATTGAATTTTTAATGATCGCATGAATTTTCTTTGAGATGATTTCATCAGACTCACCAAACAGCTCACGTCGTTCACTGTGGCCAACGATCACGTACTTGACATTTAACTTCCCTAGAAACGCTGGCGAGACCTCCCCAGTGAAGGCGCCTTTGTCCTCAAAATGACAATGCTGCGCCCCAAGGATCATTCGTAACTGATCTGCGTCTATGAGGGTCTGCACTGAGCGAAGGTCTGTAAATGGTGGGTGCAGTGTGACATCAACGGCTTCATAGTCATCCTTGGAAATCAAGTAGGCCAGTTTCTGCACCAGTTGAATCGCCTCAAAATGATTCTGATTCATCTTCCAATTTCCAGAAATTATTGGACGACGCTGATTAACGGACATTTGGTGCCCCTCTCAAGGCTGCAAGACCCGGAAGATCACCGAGTTCAAGTAGTTCCAACGAAGCTCCACCACCAGTGGATACGTGGTCGACATCATCGTCCAGTTTGAACTGCGCAAGCGCCGCCGCCGAATCGCCACCACCAACAACGGTGAAGGCCTTTGTATCGGCCATTGCCTGCGCGACAGTCATTGTGCCTGCAGCAAATCGCTCATCTTCAAACATTCCCATCGGACCATTCCAAAAAACCATTCGCGCACCAAGGATTACGTCAGCAAATTCCGCCGCCGAACCAGGACCGATGTCCAAACCTTTGGCGCCATCAGGTAGACGAACTCCAAATGTTGCAAATCGCCCATTGGCATCAAGGCCCACGATGTCGGATGGCAAATGAATTGTTTTGGGGCCCTCAAGCAAGCGTCGACAAGTGTCAATCTGATCTGGCTCACACAGGGAATCACCAATTGGGAAACCCTGAGCTGCGAGGAAAGTGAAACACATCCCACCGCCTATCGCCAAGGCATCTACCGTTTCCAAGAGGGCTTCGATTACACCTAGTTTGTCGCTCACTTTGCTTCCGCCCAGCACAGCAACAAAAGGATGCTTTGGAGAATCTCGCAATTGACCGAGCACTTCCACTTCTTTTTGCAAAAGTCGTCCTGCAGCCGATGGCAGTGTTTTTGGTGGGCCGACAATGGATGCGTGCGCACGGTGAGCTGCACCGAAGGCATCGTCAACATACATGTCGACACCAGCAATCAGCTCGTTGACGAAATCTGAATCATTGGCTTCTTCCCCCGGGTTAAATCGAAGGTTTTCGAGAAGCGCAACCCCTGGCGCCAAAGTACTCAGGATGGCTCTGACCGGCTCCATTGAGTATTTAGGTTCGGGCTTTCCTTTCGGTCGACCCAGATGGCTCGCACATACGACCCGCGCTCCGCGCTCTGTCAACCAATTAATAGTCGGCAATGCCGCACGAATGCGGAAATCATCCGTCACCACTCTTGCTTCATCAGGCCCGGACATCGGGACATTGAAGTCCGTCCTAACCAAAACCACTTTTCCATTGACATCGCCCAAGTCCTCAAGCGACGGAACACGAGCAATGGTCATAAAACTATTTGGACTTACCCACGTGGAGGGTGAGATCAACCAATCGATTTGAGTAACCCCACTCATTGTCGTACCAGCCGAGAACCTTCACCAAAGATCCCATGCTCATTGTTAGGTCGCTGTCAAAAATGCACGAGTGAGGGTTCGTGACGATGTCCGAGGAAACTATCGGCGCAGTGCAGTATTCAAGCACGCCCTTTAATGGACCCGATGCCGCCGCGCTAAAGGCAGCATTGATTTCTTCCACGCTGGCTGGTTTCTTCAAGTTCGCCACCAGGTCGGTGATGGACCCGGTCGGAACTGGCACTCGAAGTGATGTGCCGTCAAGACGACCCTTCATTTCGGTCATTACGAGACTCGTTGCTCGGGCCGCACCTGTGCTGGTTGGAACAATATTGATAGCTGCTGCACGAGCGCGTCGAAGATCGCTGTGAGGCCCATCCACTAATGACTGGTCTCCCGTATAGGCATGAATTGTGGTCATCAAACCGTTTTCAACGCCAAAAGCATCATCAAGCACTTTGACCAGTGGTACAAAACAGTTGGTGGTACACGAGGCGTTAGAAATCACTTTGTGCTTTGCCGGATCGTAATCACCGTGGTTGATCCCGTATACAAATGTCGCATCAGCGCCATTAGATGGTGCAGAAACAATCACCAGCGGCGCACCACCTTCAAGATGCTGTGCGGCTTTCTCACGATCAGTAAAGATGCCCGTCGATTCGATTACGAGGTCCACCCCAAGCTTGCCCCATGGCAGCGCTTTTGGGTCACGCTCTTGAAGCACAGTGAGAACTTTGCCGTCAATGCTGATGCCACCATCTACAGCTTTGATGTCGTAGGGCAAGATCCCAAGTACGGAGTCATACTTCAACAAATGAGCCATGGTTGACAGTGACCCCAAATCGTTGACAGCCACAATCTCGATATCGGCATTCGAAGCTTTTACTGCTCGGAAAAAGTTGCGTCCGATACGGCCAAACCCATTGATGCCAACACGCACTGTCATGTGCAACCCCTCTCAATCTTGAGCCCCACACAGGGCCCTCTCGGCGCACCGAGACTCCACTTGCGCAAAAACCCTAGTTTGCGCCGAGCTCTCGGTGTGTCACACGAACCCGCCAGCCCTGTGACCGCAGCCACATCGCATATTGGTTCACAATGGCCACAGATCGGTGGCGACCCCCAGTACATCCCACCCCAATAGACAGGTAGGCCTTGCCTTCGGCTTCAAACGCCGGCAGGAGCAGATCGGACATTGAGTACAAGCGAATCAAAAACTCCGATGCGAGTTCATTTTTCAGTACATATTCACTGACTGCGTCCTCATTGCCGGTCAATGGTCGAAGTTCATCCACCCAGTGCGGATTCGGCAAAAACCGAACATCAAACACCATGTCAACGTCAATTGGCACACCCTGCTTGAACCCAAAGGATGAAAGCGATATCTGCAGACCACGCCGCTCTTCGTCAGCGGAAAATGTTTCAGCCAAACGTGATTTCAACTGATGAATATTCATCCCCGTTGTATTGATCACAATATCGGCCATGTCACGTACGGGTTCGAGCATCGCTCGTTCTCGCTCGATCAGAGATGAGATGGTCCCCGAACCATCGTCCAACGGGTGCCGGCGTCGGGTTTCGGCATACCGTTTGACCAGATCGCCAGTAGCGGCGTCCAGAAACAGGAGCCGAACATTGTTCCCTGAGTTTCGAAGATCCGTGATTGCATCGTTCAAGCCCGTTGCGTCATCACTCACACCGACCACGAGTCCGATTTGATGCAGTTTTCCGCCCTGCACAGATGCAAGCTCAGCGACTTTCGGCACCAACTCAAGCGGCAGATTGTCGATAATGAACCAACCCATGTCCTCAAGGTTGTCTGCGGCATGGGAACGACCCGCACCGGACAATCCAGTGATAACAAGAATGTCGGTCATAAACCGAGGTTACCTGCGCACCAAGCGCAGATACAGCAGTC
>CAZXAX010000067.1:6170-8204 GCA_964638795.1 uncultured Bifidobacterium sp.
TGATTCAAAAAGAAACAAAACTTGCCTCCGGGTTCAAGTACCCGCGCAATTTCTGACAGAGAAGAATCCAAGTCACGAACATGTTCAAACACAAGACATGCAACCACGGTGTCAAAACTCGAATCTCGAAATGGCAATGCGACCGATCCAGCACGTGCAAAAACGCCTCCACGTTGCTGCGCAACCTCAATCTGGTTATGAGTGGGGTCAATTCCGATAACTATCGGAATTCCAGAGGCAATAAGACCGCGGCTTATTTGGCCTTCACCACAGCCAAGGTCAAGCACGCAAGTAGCGCCCTCCACCTCGCGTAGCACCATTGGCAGAATCTGCTCTTCGTACTCAGGGTCGGCGCCATCAGTGAATTCACGAATCCACCATTCGGCATGAGTTTCCCAAAGGTCATTCGAATTCATCGGATTCAAGTCTTTCATCAACTGGATGGAATGCGCGGTGAACACTCTCAGCGACCACGTCAGGTAGCCAACTAATTCCCGTAAGTTCCTCCAGCGACGCCTTCTTCACTGCCGTCAAACTGCCAAACTCCTTCAGTAAGCGCTCTCGCCGACTGGGACCAAGACCTGGTATGTCGTCTAGCACGGATTCCTTCATACGTTTATTGCGAAGGTCTGCATGAAATTTATTGGCAAACCTGTGTGCTTCATCGCGGATTCTTTGCAGCATGAACAGCGCCTCACTGCCGCGTGGAAGGATAATTGGCGCAGAATTCCCTGGGACAAAGACCTCCTCAAACTTCTTTGCCAATGCGGCAACAGGAATCTCATTTTCTAGACCCAACTCCTGAACCACTCGCACCGCAACACTGAGTTGGCCTTTTCCACCATCCACAAGAAGCAATTGTGGTGGATAAGCAAATTTCTTGGCGCGCGTACGTTTGTTGTCGGTCTCTGGAACAACATCCTCGGCGCCCTCGTCACCCAAGCCATCACGTTCGGCGACATACTTGGACAATCGCCTTCTGAGCACCTCTTCCATGGCTGCGAAATCGTTGTTGCCGTCAACCGTTTTTATCTTGAAGCGCCTGTACTCGGACCGCGCCGGCAGGCCATCCTCCAAAACCACCATTGAACCGACATAGTCGCTGCCTTGAAAATGGGCCATGTCATAGCACTCGATCCGCAAAGGGGCTTCGGGCAAATTCAACGCGTCCTGAATCTCGGTCAATGCGCGGCTGCGGGAATTGTGATCGCTCGCGCGACGAAGCCGATGCCGCACGAGGTCTTCTTTTGCATTTCGGGTCACGGTTTCCAACAGCGTCACCTTGTCGCCCCGTTGGGGAACTTTGATTTCACATTTGGAACCACGTAGATGCGAGAGCCACTCGACATAGGTCGCTTCATCAGCACTTGGATGTGGCACTAATACGGTTCTGGGGATGCCAGTTGGTGGCTCCTCCCCATAGAGGTGTTCAAGCACACGGTCAACCAAGAGCCCACCATCGATTGGTTCAACTTTGTCCAAAATGAAACCACGACGACCTGTGACTCGGCCATGGCGCACGAAGAAGATTTGGACAGAAGCTTCAAGATCATCGTCTGCGATTCCGAGTACATCGATATCTTCATCCGATTCAGCCACCATCTGCTGCTTTTCCACTGCTCGCTGAATGGCCCCGAGCCGATCCCGAAATCTGGCGGCCGACTCGAATTCCTGCGACGCAGAGGCATTCTTCATCTCCTCCGTCAAACGACTAACGACATTGCGAGTATCGCCGCCTAGAAAATCACTCAGCTCCTTTACATGGGAGTCGTAGATTTCGCGCTCAACCTCACCGACACAGGGACCACTGCATTTTTCGATATGAAAAAGCAGGCATGGTCGTCCTAGACGTTGGTGCTGTACGAACTTGCCAGGCGAACAAGTTCGAATCGGGAAAGACCGAAGAACCAAATCGAGAGTTTCACGTATCGCCCATGCGTGCGCAAAGGGGCCAAAATACTTAACGCCTTTGCGTTTGGTCCCTCGCATCACAACAGCTCGAGGCCATTCTTCGTCTGTGGTGATCGCCAAATA
>CAZXAX010000068.1:0-2168 GCA_964638795.1 uncultured Bifidobacterium sp.
AACGGAACCTTGGGCTTTGTGGGTCCGTTGTTGATTTTGAATGCAAACACCGCATAACGCAATTGGGTGCCGTTATTGCAGGTGAACAAAGTGAGGGTTGGCAATCGCGTACCAAAAACAGAAAAGGACTTTCCGTTCTTGATCCAAACATCGGTTGGCTTCACATTGAAGTGATCGAATACTTGGTATTCGTACTTCACCCCGCCGTAGTAAATCTGAACACGATCGCCGTTGCGAACATTCACTAAAAGATTGAACGGCTTGGTTGCTGCTGTGCGATGACCAGCAAATGTCGGGTTGCCGAGGCTTCCAGGGCGCCCGGTACCGGGCCAATATCCAACGCCTCGCTTCAATGTCTTGGTGTCTACGCCAAGGAAAATGTTTGATCTGATATAGACAAAAGACCCTCGAGAAACGGTGATTGAACCCACAAGCGGGCCCGATGCTGGTCGCAGAGCCGTTGATGGTTCAACTGGGGAATTCTTGGTTTCCGCGCTTGCTTGCGCCGAAAAAAGCCCCAGACTCATGGCCACAGCCATCGTCAGAGCCAAAAAGATCGGAGCAGTTCTTCGACTCACCATGCCGAGAGATTAGTTGACCCGCCTAAGATCACTCCATGACAGATGTTGTAATCGTTGATGCCCTCCGTTCCCCCGTCGGCCGCCGTAATGGTGGTCTGGCTTCCCTTCACCCAGCTGAGTTGCTGGCCAATGTCCAAAAGGGCATTCTCGACCGAGTTGGGATCGACCCCAACGAAGTCGGACAGGTTGTAGGAGGTTGCGTAAGCCAGATTGGCGAGCAGAGTTTCAACGTGACCCGCACAGCGTGGCTCTCCGCTGGGCTCCCACTCGGAACTGCTGCAACAACCGTGGATACCCAGTGTGGATCTTCACAACAAGCAACCAACCTTGCGACTTCACTCATTGCTGCGGGCGTAGTTGATGTAGCCCTCGCCTGCGGTGTTGAAGTGATGAGTCGTGTTCCAATCGGTAGCAACTCAAACAAGAACCTCGGTCTTGGCGTTCCGATCCCAAAGACCTACTTCGGTCAGTATGAGTTCACTTCACAATTTGAAGGTGCAGAGCGCATCGCAGACAAGTGGGGCGTTACGCGCGAGGACACCGACCAGTTCGGCCTCCAGAGCCAACAGCGTGCCGCACGGGCATGGGCCGAAGACCGATTTGCTGGCCAGTGGATGCCAATAACCGCGCCGGATCTTGATGCCGACCGCAATCCACTTGAAACAACTCACACAGTGACTCGTGATGAAGGACTCCGTGACACTTCATTGGAGTCGCTACGCAACCTGAAGCCAGTGGCCCGTGAAAATGGCGTTCACACTGCAGGAAACTCGTCTCAAATTTCTGACGGTGCCTCAGCGGTTCTCATGATGTCTGCCAAGAAGGCCGAGCAGTTAGGTCTCACACCACGAGCACGTGTTGTTGATACTTGCCTCGTAGGTGTTGATCCCGTGCTCATGCTCACCGGCCCAATCGATGCCACACAGCATCTGCTGAAGCGCAACGGTCTGAAGATTGGTGACATTGACACATTCGAGATCAACGAAGCATTCGCCTCAGTTGTGCTGGCGTGGGCAAAAGAAGTCGGCGCTGACCTTGAAAAGACCAATCCCAATGGTGGTGCGATCGCACTTGGTCACCCACTTGGCGCAACCGGTGGCTTCCTCATGACCAAGGCGCTTTACGAACTCGAGCGCACTGGCGGTCGATACGGTCTCGTCTCAATGTGTTGCGGTGGCGGACTCGGCACTGGCACGATTATCGAACGCCTGTGAAACGAAGCGGCGTTGTAGCTGCTTCCCTTCTAATCACTGTTAGTTCGGTGGGTGCGATTCTCGCTACCCGACGTTCAACAACTTCTGATCCCTCGTCTGGTGTGGTCAAACGTGTAGTAGACGGAGACACCTTCATTGCACGGATCGGTAACCGAGATGTCCAGATAAGGCTCATCGGAGTAGACACGCCCGAGACGGTGAAGCCAGGAGCACCTGTTGAGTGTTTTGGCCCTGAAGCGAGTGACTTCACCAAGTCGATGCTTCGAGAAGGTTCACGTGTGCGTCTCGCCCGTGACATCGAGGCACGCGACAAGTATGGGCGACTCCTCGCCTATGTGTATGTCGGGACCGACGAAGTATTTCTCAACCGGGC
>CAZXAX010000068.1:2268-7938 GCA_964638795.1 uncultured Bifidobacterium sp.
GGCTCGTGTCATGGCGCAAACCTCGGTGTTTATGACGCCATGCGTAATGGCTTAGCTACTTGTGCGTCGATCATGATGCCCGCTCCGTGGGCGCGACACGCAGCTTCAATGTATGGCGGAGAGGACATCGGTGTGCACCTCACTTTGAACGCCGAACATCCCCTCTATCGGTGGGGTCCACTCACCCATGCACCATCGCTGCTGTCAGGTGATGGCGGATTCCCCGAATCAATTGATGATCTGTGGGAACACGCCGATGTGAGTGAAGTTTTACGCGAGTGTCGCGCCCAGATCGAACGAGCGATTGTTTGGGGAATTGATGTCACGCATCTTGCGCCACATCTCTCGGCAATAACTCTGCGGCCAGAATTTTTTGATGTCTATCTGGAACTCGCAGTGGAGTTTCGTCTTCCAATCCGATTGCCATCGACCATCACGGCCGAACAAGCGGGATTTCCGTTTCGGCAGTTGGCCCGCGACGAGAATGTGATGTTCCCCGACCATTTTGATCACGACTGGCGATCCGGAAGTGCGGAACGCGTTCTCGAGTCGATCGCAAAACTGCAACCAGGCGTAACCGAAGTCCACATCCAACCAGCTATTGATACCCCTGAAGTTCGTGCACTTGGGGCCGTTGCCCAAGGCTGGATTGACGATCACGCATTCATCACAAAGAGTCCCGAACTTGGAAATGCGATCAAAGAATCAGGGGCCGTGGTGATCGGTTACCGAGAATTACGCAACGCAATGCGCGCCTAAGCGTTTTTGCGCAATTTGGCTATCGCTGCTGCAGCTCGCCCCGAGCGCAATTCATCAATAAGCGCACCAGTGCTGCCCTCGGCTTTCAACTTGCCAAGCATGTATGCCACTGATGGATCAAGATCTGCATCTTTGGCTTCAATCAAAACAACAACATCGGCACCATCGGGTCCTTCAACGAGTTCTTGTTTCTTGCCGAGCTGAAGTCGGTACTGCACTGTGCTCATCGCGGTGTCACTGCATTGGTATTCGCAACAGCTACATCGACAATTCCGGCGAACAAATCGGATTCAAATTCTCCTGGAGGTGGTCCACCGACGGCAGACTTTGCAAGAACCCAATCCTCATACGGATACACCTCGGCCATTTCGTCGTCTGAAAGACCAAACCACCAGGGCTCGTCTGGATCGATCTGCGTGGCGTGGGCTTTCAAAGCACCTGTGCGGGCGTAGAGCCACTGCCCCACATGCAGTTTGGTCGTAATGCGCTCATCTTGACTGGGTCGCTCCAACCACTTTGCATCAAACGGGGATGAGCCACGAAGCTTCAGCATCGCTTCGTGCATCGCCATGATTCGCGCGCGCGACCACAACGTGTAATACAACTTCAACGGCTGCCAAGGCTCTCCCGCCTCCGGATACCACATCGGATCTCCGGCGCGTTCGAAGGCCAGAACTGAAATGTCGTGAACTTTGACGTGGTCGGGGTGCGGGTATCCGCGTTGGTCATCGCTATAGGTGATGATCACCTGCGGCCGCGTACGACGGATCTCTGCCACAAGCCTGCCTGTGGCGTCGTCAAGATCTGCCATGTGGAAACACTCAGGATTTGAATTAGACGGCGAGTCAAGCATTCCTGAATCTCGATAGCCGAGCATGACCACATCGCTGAAACCAATTACTCGTGCCGAAGCTTCGAGTTCAATTGGACGCAATTGCGCCAGAAGTGCTTTCTCTTGCGCCGGAGTGAGTTCATGGAAAGGCTGGCCCGGCTCACGAAGTTTCGGGTTGTTCATGTCGCCTTCTTCACCCCCCGTACAACAAACCAAAACAGTGCGGACCCCTCGGCTTGCGTACATCGCCAAGGTCGGCGCACCTTTGGACGCCTCATCATCTGGATGGGCATGAACGGTGAGCACACAGAGTGAGTCTGCGGTGTGGTTGTTCATCATTGCGATTATGACGCTAATGCGTGACCTAGCCTGACCCTCTGTGATGACACTCGTCCGTGCCCAAATTCGCAGTAAATCTGCCTTGGCCTTACTTCTCCTGTCGTTCACCACTTTCCAGGCATGTAACGACGATGGGCGCACTCTGCGTGAACCGACCCTGACAACTGCATTCGTCACAACGATCCCCACAACCACCACTGTTGGTGTTCAATCGACTGATTACACAGACTTCTTTGCCACAACTGCGTGGCCTGATGGTGGAGTCGTGCCCATACAGAACTCCTGCGACGGCGAAGGGCTTTCTCCATCGGTCACCTGGGGCAATGTGCCAGCGAACGCAACCGCGATCGGGATCGTGGTCACCGACAGCACTGACCTACTCGCTGACGGTTCGGAGTACATCTTGTGGGTAGCAACAATCCCTTTGGCTGACTCCATTGCCGGCATTCCCGAAGGTGGAACGCCCGACCAAGCAGTACAAGGGTTGAACTCGACGGGCGGGATCGGTTGGGTTGCCCCGTGCCCGCCTGCAGGAAAAACCCACCGCATTGATTTCACCGTCTTTGCGATGCGGGATGCGGCCGCGATCACTTCTGGAATGTCCGGCAACGACATGCGTGCAGCGATCATTGACGCCGCAATTGACGAGTTCACGGTCTCGGGCAGTTACTCCGCGCCAGAGTGACCCATAGTGGCGTGAGCACGCCATGTGACCGCTCTAGGCGTTCATGGAATCGCCGAAAGTGATGCTGGTGCGTGAAACAATGAAAACCATCGAACGCTCGGTTGCATCGTTGCCAATAGGCATTTTCGAGGCCGATCCGGATTGCCGGGTCACGGCCGCCAACGACGCTTACCGCCAACTGGTGCTCGACAACGGCCCGCTGGTACCTGGTTCTGCGCCCTGGGTGAATGCCGCCCCAAGTGAGCGCACTGCAGCTGAAGTTGCCTGGCGGCGTGCCATTGATACGGGACACGACTTTGTTCACACTTTTCGTCTGCTGGCGGTTGGCGATCGCGAAGTGTGGGTACAGATTTCCACTCAACCTGTGAAGAACGCCAACGGCGAGATCATCGGATATGTGGGTAGTGCGCAGAACTCTTCAGCAGTAGCAACTCAACACACCCTGGCTGATCAGTTGGTCAATCTTCTTGACGCGAGTTCCGACGCTGTTTTGGTTTTCACGCCACAAGGTCGGCTGATGTTTTCGAACAATGGTGCGCGCGCACTTTTTGGTGAAGATGAAGATCTAGCTGATCGATTCATCCAAACCGTGCGCGACCAAGTTCCACGTGAAGTTCTCTCGGGCTTGAGTGGCGAACCCTGGGAAGGTGAGGTTGGTTTTCGAGGCATTGACGGCATCGTGCGTACGCTCTCAGCGGCGGTGCAGGTGCACCGCAACGATGACGGAACCATCTCCCACCTTGCTGTAATCGCACGCGACATTACAGAAACCCGTCAGTTGCAAGATGAACTCACACGTCAAGCCACGCACGACGCCCTAACAGGCTTACCCAATCGCGTTTTGTTCTTGCGCAAACTCGCCGAGGCGCTCGACCACGACCGCACGAACCGGCGCGGTGTTGCAGTCATGTTCGTGGACTTCGACAACTTAAAGCATGTGAATGATTCGATTGGTCACGCAATCGGTGACCACTTGCTCACCAACGTTGCCAAGAGACTCGTTAATGCGACCCGCCCATCTGATCTCGTGGCACGAATCGGTGGTGATGAGTTCGTGATTCTTTGTGAGGGAATCAACGATGAGCACGTCGCAATGGAAGTGGCTGAGCGAATTCGTCAGTCCGTTACTGGTCAGCTCGTTCTCCAAGGCATGGATGTGTACACGAGTGCCAGCATTGGAATTGCGATGGCAAGCACTGAATTACTTGAGTCTCAAACTCCCCAAGATGCCGCAGCAACACTGCTCAGCAATGCCGACACTGCGATGTACCGAGCAAAGCAGCGCGGCCGTGGCCGCTGTGAGATGTTTACCGAGCAGATGCGCACGATCGCCCGCGAGCGGCTGATGCTGGCATCAAGTCTTGAACGCGCGCTGGCCAACAACGAGTTTGCTCTGATGATGATGCCGATTGTCTCCACGCACACCGGCCGAATTTCAGGGGCTGAAGCACTTCTGCGCTGGAACCATCCCGAGCGCGGACAGCTCACACCGACTGCATTTTTGGAACTAGCCGATGAATCAGGTCTGATTGGCCCAATTGGTGATTGGGTGGTTGATCAAACAAGTGCGTTATTGCGACGCCTGTTGGATGCAAACACCGTCGAGCGCTCGTTCACAATGAGTGTGAACATCTCGTCGCGACAGCTCGCAGACACCTCTCTGCCAGAGCGCATGCTGGCAACGGTTAAGCGCCACGGCCTTGATGCCCCACAATTCGTTCTCGACATCACTGAGACAACCCTGATGGACGAGAATCCGTCTGTAATGCGATCGCTGCAGTCACTGCAGCGTGCTGGATTCAGAATCGCATTCGATGATTTCGGCACGGGCTATTCATCGCTCACCAATTTGCGAACCGTCACTGCTGACCACCTCAAGTTGGATGCTTCACTTGTGCGCGACATTGGTCAACACGGAGGTGATGATCCAGTGGTGCGCTCGATCATTCTCCTCGCTCACTCTTTGCATATGGCCGTTGTTGCGGAGTGGGTGACCACCGAAGAACAGGTGCAGCGATTGCGACTGCTTGGCTGTGATTACATGCAAGGGCACCGCGTCGGGGTGCCAACTGCGGTCGCCGATTTTGAATCAGCCCTCAGGGCACGGGAGTTTGACCGTCGACGGGCTTAGGTCCGTTACCGGCGAAGTACTGAATAATCGGTGCCGCTGAGTCCTGCATCAGAATCAACACTGACTGGCCGTCGATCCGCGCGTTTTCAACCGGCAACTGAAATGACTCGGACACACCATCGGCAACTTTGCGCATGCGGCGCGCGAACGTCATTAGGTCAAGGTTCGGATCCACTCGCACGGCTTCAGCAAGACTGCTAATCAGGTCACTGGTCTCAAATGGATGCGCTGCTGCATATTTGGCGGTCTGTTTGATCATTGCCACTATGAATGCACGTTGGCGCGTGGAGCGACCGATGTCTGAGGTGCCATCGATTACCCACTCGCCATCAATCTTCTCTTCGTAATAGCGACTGCGTGAGTAAGCAAGTGCCAGTGCCCCATCCATCCGATAACAGCCGGGATAGAGAAGTATGAGTCCGATCTTCTGGTCGCGTGCAGAATGGGGCACACAGATCTCCACACCTTTGATTGCATCTACGACTTGCTTGAAGCCAAGCAAACTGACTTCGAGATAGTGATGAATTGGTATGCCGAGCGCGGTCTGCACAGTCTTTACGAGCACGTCTGGCCCGCGGGAGAAGGCAGAGTTGATTCGGTCGTCCTTGCCGGCTCCCGAAATCGGCACATACAAATCGCGTGGGATCGAGAGCAATGCAATCGATCCAGATCCGGAGTCGTACCGCAAGACAATCATCGTGTCGCTACGCTGCCCCAATCCAAGGTCCTCTGATCCGACTGCAAACGGATCATCGGCTGGACTCGCAAACCCACTGCGCGAGTCCGAGCCCACCATCAGATAATTGACAATTCCAGCCGTTGATGGCGAAAGCGCCGTGGCGAGCTCTGGCACAACATTGACAGAATCGATCTTGTGGTTGACCGCAGTTACTGCCCCGAGAGCCACTGATAACGACGTGAATA
>CAZXAX010000069.1:0-7819 GCA_964638795.1 uncultured Bifidobacterium sp.
GTGGACCGAGTAGGTGAACCGGTTCTGATTCGTGTCAGTTACTTCCCAAATTGGCAAGTGAAGGGAGCGGATGCTGTCTACCGTGCAGCTCCGAACTACATGGTGGTTGTGCCAACCGAATCACAGGTTGTGCTGACGTATGGAACATCGGGAATTGAGTATCTCGGAATTCTGATGACACTTGCGGGGATTGGCATTTTGATCTTGTGGTGGCGTCGGGGAAGTCGTATCCATTACGGGGTGGGACTTTATGGTCCGAGTTCTGGTGCCAGCGACCTGACTGAAAATTCAGATGTGGAGGCACTTGATGTCATCGTGAAGGCCTACGACATTCGTGGTCTTGTTCCGTCGCAGTTCAATGCTCAGATTGCGAATGCGCTCGGGATTGCATTCGCCAACTTCGCTGATTCGAAAACGGTACTAATCGCGCGCGACATGCGGACTTCGGGCGACCTCTTGTGTCGCGCATTTGCTGATGGTGTTCGCCGCCAAGGTGTGAATGTCATTGACCTTGGTCTTGCCAGCACGGATCTTCTCTACTTTGCTGCGGGCACATTGAATGCGCCGGGTGCAATGTTCACTGCGTCGCACAACCCAGGTGAGTACAACGGCATCAAGATGTGCCTCGCTGGGGCAAAGCCGATCGGCGCCGATACGGGCCTGGCCGAGATCAAAGCCATTGCCGCAAAGGTGCTCGCAGGACAAGCACCACGGGCAAGTGCGCTCGAGGGAACTATCGAATCACGGGACATGGTTGAAGATTTTGCAAACCATGTTGTGTCGTTCCTTGGTGGCATAGATCTTGGAACGATGCGAGTGGTAGCCGATACCGCAAATGGAATGGGTGGCCTCGTAGTTCCAGAAGTATTCCGCTTAATACCCGGAGTTGAGCTTGAGGTGATGTATCCAGAACTGGACGGAACATTCCCGAACCATCCTGCCGATCCGATTCAACCGGAGAACCAAAAAGATTTACGTGCACGAGTGGTTGCGGGCGGGTTCGATGTTGGACTGGCCTTTGACGGCGACGCTGACCGAGTTTTTGTTGTCGATGAAAAAGGTGAAGGTCTCTCTGGCAGCACCACCACGGCGATTCTTGCTGCTGCGGTCTTGCGGAATAATCCAGGGGCGACGATTCTCCATAATCTCATCTGCTCGCGTGCGGTCTCCGAGGTCATCCGTGAAAACGGTGGAGTGCCCGTACGCACCAAGGTTGGGCATTCATACATCAAGCAAGTGATGGTGGATACAGGTGCGGTGTTCGGTGGCGAGCACTCAGCGCACTATTACTTCCTCGATAATTTCCGAGCCGATAGCGGACTCATCGCAGCAATGATCGTGCTCGCTGAGATTGCGCGGTCGGGCAAACCGTTGTCCGAGTTACGTAAACCGTTTGACCGTTACGCCGCAAGTGGCGAGATCAACACGAGTGTTAATGACCCGCTGTCAGTTATCGAACTCGTGGCTGAGGAGTTTGCAGAATTTCCGCAAGACCGGCTTGATGGCCTTACCGTTGACTGTGGTGAATGGTGGTTCAACCTGCGCCCGTCCAATACTGAGCCGCTGTTACGCCTGAATCTCGAAGCCGCAGACAGAAGTTCGTGCGATATGCACGTGTCGCGTCTCTTGTCATTAATCACCGGCGGCTAGCCTTCGCTTATGGCTCTTGATCCAAAATTGCTGGCGATCCTGGCTGACCCACAGGACAAAGGTCCGCTCTATTACCTCGAAGACGAGAACTGCCTGTACAACCCGCGGCTTAAGCGTTGCTACTGCGTCAAGGACGACATTCCAGTAATGCTCATAGACGAGGCGATGAATCTTGATGATGCCGAGAACACTCGTGTGCAGAACAAGGTGAATAGCCAAGGCATCAAACCGACATTCGGCTAGCGTCAAGAGACTCTGAAAGGCACTGAAATGGCATCTTCTATTGGCGAGCGTCGCGACTATCGCGTGGCCGACCTCGGACTCGCACCGTTTGGACGCAAGGAAATTCATCTTGCGGAGCACGAGATGCCGGGTCTGCGAGCACTGCGCAAGGAATATGGCCCACTAAAGCCACTTAAAGGTGCGCGCATCTCTGGTTCGCTTCACATGACCATTCAGACCGCAGTCTTAATTGAAACTCTCACCGAGCTCGGCGCAGAAGTGCGTTGGGCATCGTGCAACATCTTTTCCACCCAAGATCATGCCGCCGCCGCAGTAGTAGTTGGTCCAAATGGAACCCAAGAAAACCCCCAAGGGGTCCCAGTGTTTGCTTGGAAAGGCGAGACACTTGAGGAATATTGGTGGTGCACTGACCAGATGATGACCTGGCCCGATGGTGACGGCCCCAACATGATCTTGGACGACGGTGGCGATGCCACATTGCTCGTGCACAAGGGTGTTGAATACGAAAAAGCGGGTGCGGTTCCCGATCCAACAAGCGCAACGAATGCCGAGTTGGCAATCGTGCTCGGACTCTTGCAGCGGTCACTGAAGGCGGATCCAACAAAATGGACTCGCATGGCGGCAGGTATTCGTGGCGTCACCGAAGAGACCACTACTGGGGTGAAGCGTCTTTACAAGATGGCTGAGAAAGGGGAACTGCTCTTCCCGGCAATCAATGTGAATGATTCGGTTACAAAGAGCAAGTTCGACAACCTCTACGGATGTCGCCACTCGCTCATCGATGCAATCAACCGCGCAACGGATGTAATGATCGCTGGCAAGCTTGCAGTTGTCTGTGGTTACGGTGATGTTGGTAAGGGCTGTGCGCAGAGCTTGCGCGGTCAAGGTGCGCGGGTAATCGTTACTGAGATAGATCCCATTAACGCGTTGCAGGCCGCGATGGAGGGCTACCAGGTTGACACCACAGAGTCAGTCCTTGGTGAAGCCGACATCTTCGTAACGGCAACCGGCAATGAGGCAATCATCACCGTGGAGCACATGGCAAAGATGAAGCACAATGCAATCGTTTGCAACATCGGCCACTTTGACAACGAGATTGACATGGCCGGTCTCGCAAGAAGTGGCGCCACTCGTGACGAACTAAAGCCTGGTACCGACCTTTGGACTTTCCCTGACGGTCACGCTGTGATCATCCTTGCAGAAGGGCGTCTAGTGAATCTTGGTTGTGCAACCGGTCACCCGAGTTTTGTGATGTCGTGTTCGTTCTCTAATCAGGTCATTGCTCAGATTGAGATGTTTAACAACGTGAAGAGCTATGAACTTGGCGTGCACATTCTCCCCAAGCACTTGGATGAGAAAGTCGCCGCACTTCACCTTGAAGCACTCGGTGTGAAACTCACTCCGCTATCGGACGAGCAAGCTGAATATCTCGGAATTAGCCCGAGTGGTCCGTTCAAACCCGAGCACTACCGCTACTAGATATTCTCAAGGCCCGCACCAATATTCACGGTGGTGGTCCGTGAAGTGGCGGGCTTGCCATTGCCACGACTGCGGCGAGCATGGTTAAGCACGATCGTCATCGTTTGCTCACCGCGATAAACAGAATTGGCCTTTGCGTAGGCGATCTTGGTGCATTGCTGCGCTGGTTGCGGTGTGAATGTTTTCCAGTTGGTACCCGATTGTTTCTTGGTTGTGCCGAACTTTTTCCCTGTGCAGGAGTAGTTTCCACCGGAGATTGTGATTGAGTACGTCACTTGGCCGATGAAGCGCTTCATACGCATGTGGGGCGTAATGGAGATTCGACCCTCTGCATCCTGGGCCCATATGAGAATCAGCTCTTTGCCGATTTTCATCGCAGTGCACCCATTAGCGGGCATTGGTTGCTGCGCGGTTATATCACCGACAGTGTCACTGTTTGGTGGGCGACCCCACGCGACGTTTCCAAAGCAGTTAGCGCGTCCGAGATCAGCAATCGGTGCTGGTGGCGGGGCTAAGCCCGAAATTCCAGCGACTTCGTCAATGTCGAATGCCTGGGCATAGCAATAAAAATTCGCAGCTACTTGATAGATGCAGCCGTCTTCACTTTGTGGTTCCAGCCCAAGCTGTCCGAAAAGTCCATCGCCCCAACAGAAAAGGTTGAAGTCACCAGTGATCGCACAGGTGAAAAAGTCGCCACCCGTGATCGCAAGCACATCAGTACCCGCAGGCAGGACAGAGATGCTTTGCGGTGTCTTTCGCCCTGATGGTGTTTCGTCGATTGCGCCAACGCCCACTTGGCCGTAAGTGTCAAGACCCCAACACTTTGCACTTGCATCGGCAAGGACCGCACAAGTGTGCCCATAACCGCCGTGAACAGCCACCACTCCCGATAAACCAGTGCTGGTTGGCGATTGCACATTGGTGCCACTGTCGGTATTCGTTCCAGTGCTTCCTCCGTAATTCTGACCCCAACACCAGAGTTCACCATCACCATTTTCGATCGCACAAAAATTTCCACTTCCCATCGGGAACGAAATTGATGCAATTCCTGATTTGATCTGAAACATGTTCAGACTTGGATCATTGCCCGGACCATTGCCCAACTGCCCATAAGAATCTGCACCCCAGCAATAGACATTTGATGTGGTGTCGAGAATGCATGTTGAATCAACACCAACAGCTACCTCCACTGGAACCGTTGAACCCAAAACTGATGCCGATGTTGGTGTCACAGCCGGTGACAGCCCATCGTCGGCAATGCCAGTCCCGAGTTCCCCGTTGCCATTGAAGCCCCAGCACTTCAGTGTTCCTGCGGTGACAGCACAAGAGTGATTGAAGCCAATTGAGAGCGAAGTTACATCGGTGAGGCCTGCAATCTGCACCGGTGTGTGGCACCAAAGTGCTGGCAGGAGTGTGTCGTGCTGGCAGTTTGTCGTGTAGGACCCATAGTCATCAGGCGCGATCCCAAAAGTGCCCCGCGACGCGTCGCCCCAGCACCAAACGTTGCCATCAGTGGTTAACGCACATGAGGTATCGGCAAATGCATATACGGACTCAACATTGACTAGTCCAGTAACGGTCTGCGCCGCGGTGTAATAACCAGACCCAGGAATTGACGAGCCGTCACCCACCTGTCCGGCGTTGTCACGTCCCCAACACCGCACTGTTCCCTCGGCAACGACTACGCATCCGTGGTACGCGCCAAGTGCGAGCGAACCTTGGTATCGAGCGGTATCTCCTGTGCCAACCGACCCATTAGGGCCCGCAGCAACAGAGCTTGCCGGCGCCACCACAACTGCAGCAGTCAATAGTGTCAACAGAACTCGCAAAACGGAACGTCGCATGATCGCCTCCAAGTGTTGGGCCGTGTCTCAATTGTAGAAAGTTTTGCTATTCAGGGCTAGGGCTTGGTTTCCGTTCCTGCCTCTGAGCCGTGCACCTCATGAAGATGGTCAGGGTATTTACCGCTGGGGCGTATGCCGGTGAATTGAGATCAGATGTATTGCGACTCAAAAATGCGAATGATCGCCGCGTCGCAATCAAGTTGGGGCAGACGCTCGTGCCCTTGGTTGCTAATTGGTCGGTTGATTACATCACCTGGGCACCGACCACACATGAACGTCGGCGATCTCGTGGCTTTGACCATGCGGAGTTGATCGCGCGTGCAGTCGGAAAGAATTTAGGTGTCCGAACGTTGCCGTTATTACGGCGCGAAGATGCAATTGCCCAGCATGGCCGTAGTCGTGCCGAACGCATACGTGCGCCGAAGATGGTTGCAAGACCGCGGGTGTTTGCAAAGTGCGTGGTTGTGGTCGACGATGTGGTCACAACAGGAGCAACTCTCTTTGCATGTGAATCTGCATTGCTGCAGGCGGGTGCCAGTGACGTGCGGCTAGTAGCGGTGGCGCAGACTCATTCTTTAATCGCTAGCGACGCAAAAGATGAATATTTACCCAATAAATAGGTAGGAAACGGCCCGCGCAAGGTCCTGAGCGGCGCCCAAAGGTAGGCTTGTCGTTCGCATGTCAATCCTTGATCGTGTCCTCAGAGCCGGTGATGGCAAGAAAGTAAAAGCGCTCACGGCCCTCGTGCCGGAGATCGGTGCTGCCGGCGCGCCCTTGGTTGGACTCTCCGATGATGCGCTGCGAGCCAAGACTCAGGAATTCAGGTCACGGATCGAGCGTGGGGAAGACGTTGACGATCTTCTAGTGGAGGCTTTTGCTGTTGTTCGCGAAGCAGCTACGCGGGTGTTGGGGCAGCGGCACTACGACGTGCAGTTGATGGGTGGCGCAGCTCTGCACTTTGGGTGGGTTGCGGAAATGAAGACCGGCGAAGGAAAAACCCTCGTCTCAACCCTCCCTGCATATTTGAACGGGCTCACGGGCAAAGGAGTCCATCTCGTCACGGTGAACGACTATCTCGCGCGTCGCGACGCCGAATGGATGGGCCGCGTTCACCGCTGGCTTGGCCTCAGTGTCGGCCTTGTTGTGCCGGGAATGAAAGAGTCCGCAGCCGAGAAGCGCGCTGAGTACGCATGTGACATCACATATGGCACGAACAATGAATTTGGTTTTGACTATCTCCGCGACAACATGGCCGGATCGCTAATTGAAAAGGTTCAGCGTGGTCACAACTTTGCGATCGTTGACGAAGTCGACTCGATCCTGATTGACGAAGCTCGTACACCGCTTATCATCTCTGGTCGGTTAGCTGATGCGGCGAAGTTGTACTACCGATTCGCATCCATTGTGCGCTCACTGCAGCGCGACACCGATTACGAGGTGGAAGAAGACAAGCGCACAGTCGTTCCGACCGAAGCCGGTATTGAAAAGGTGGAGCAAGCTCTCGGAATCGAGAATCTCTACGACGCAGTGCAGCAAAATCTCGTGCATCAGCTGCAGGCAGCATTGAAAGCCAAGGAGCTCTATAAGCGTGACAAGGACTACATCGTCCAAGGTGGCGATGTGAAAATTGTGGATGAATTCACAGGCCGCATCCTTGAGGGACGGCGGTGGAGTGAAGGTCTTCACCAGGCGGTAGAAGCAAAAGAGGGTGTGAAGATTCGCGAAGAGAATCAAACTCTTGCCACCATCACTTTGCAGAACTACTTCCGCATGTACGACAAATTGGCAGGTATGACCGGTACCGCGCAGACTGAAGCTGCAGAGTTAGTTAATACATACGGTCTGCAAGTCGTGCCGATTCCAACAAATCGCCCAACTGTGCGTGTCGACAACGCTGACCTCATCTATAAGGGTGAGGTTCCCAAATTCAATGCCGTGGTTCAAGACATCGCTGAAAGGCATGAGAAGGGCCAGCCAGTTCTCGTCGGCACTATCAGCGTGGAAAAGAGCGAGTACCTCTCGCGCCAATTAGAAAAGTTGGGCATACCGCACGAGGTTTTGAACGCAAAACAACATTCGCGTGAAGCGCTAATCGTCACCCAAGCTGGTCGCTTGGGCTCTGTCACAGTTGCTACGAATATGGCAGGTCGCGGTGTTGACATTCTGCTTGGTGGAAATCCTGAAGGTCTTGCCCGCCAAGCGGTGCTCTCCGAGGGCTTCAGTGCTCTCGCACTTGAAGATGAGTTTGTGCTCCCGTTACCCCTTGATCAAATGCCGGAGGAGTACCGCACCGAACGCACCGAGGCCAAGAAGCGATACGAACACCATCTTGCGAAGTTCACGGAGCAATGCAAAGCCGAAGGCGAAGAAGTTCGTGCAGTCGGCGGGCTCTACGTGCTTGGTACAGAGCGTCATGAGAGCCGTCGTATTGACAACCAGCTTCGCGGTCGCGCGGGTCGCCAAGGCGACCCAGGGGAGAGCCGTTTTTATCTGAGCCTTGATGATGAACTCATGCGGTTGTTCGCAACGGGTGCATTGTCATGGGTGATGGGTCGTGCCTTGCCAGACGATGAAGCCATCGAAGCCAAGATGGTGACCAAGGC
>CAZXAX010000070.1:0-7809 GCA_964638795.1 uncultured Bifidobacterium sp.
GGTGGTGCAACCTCGTGAAAGTTGACGAGAAGTTTCCAAAGGGAATGGAACTCCCCGAGAACTAGTCACGCTCCAACAACGCTTGAACTACTCGCTCTGTTCTTGCAGCTCGTGATCCCTTGACTAAAACCGCTGTACCTGCACCGCGAGAACGAACCGCCGCTACGGCTGCAGCAATGTTCACAGATTCACATGGATAAGGCGCATCTTCGAGTGCCAATACTGTGATTCCAAGCTCGGCACACTCATTGGCTACTTCTCTGTGCTCGCGCTCTGAATCCGAAATTTCAGCCATTGTTCCCAGAACTGCGATGCGATTCTGCGCCGAAACATTTGCAAGTGTTCGAATCGCTGCGATCATCGACGATGGATTTGCGTTGTACGTGTCATCCAACAGCGTGCAGCCGTTGTCAAGATGATGAACCTCCATCCGGCCTTTTACGGCTGCAAATTCACCGAGTTGAGCGGCGGCTTTGGATACGTCACACCCAAGCGATCCCGATACTGCTATCGCGGCCGCGGCATCAACGGCAATGTGCACGCCCGGCACCCGCATGGACAGTGCTCCCGCACCCCAGGGGGTCCTGACTGTTGCAGATACGCAGCCCGTGGGCCCGATGTCCATCGCTTCGAGGTACACATCTGCGCTTGGTGACGTGCCAAATGTAAGAACGCTGCCGGCAGCCAGGCGTGTCATCGCGAGTACGCGTTCATCATCTGCGTTAAGCACTGCCAAGCTGTCCGCCCCCAACGATTCGATCAATTCACCCTTGGCTCTTGCTACACCTTCGATGCCCCCGACTCGCTCGCTGTGTGCAGACGCAACAGCAGTTACAACGCCAATCGTGGGCCTCGCAATACGGCAAAGCCTGGCGATTTCACCAAAGCCACGCATTCCCATCTCAAGCACCATCACATTTGCATCTGCTGGTGTGCGAAGGATTGAGACGGGCACCCCAAGGTCATTATTGAACGACGCTTCACTCGCATGAACCAGCAGCGAAGAGCCAACAGCGATTCGAACCAATTCCTTCGTTGTGGTTTTACCGACAGATCCTGTAATTCCAATTACAGGTCCGGCAAAATTCATACGGGCATTGGCAGCGATCAAACCCAACGCGGTGATGGTGTCATCAACGGCAATTATTGGGACCACTACTGACCCGCTTGCGCTTTCAGCCCACGATGCGCTCACCAGACACGCAGCGGCTCCCGACTGACTCGCCTGAGCCACAAATTCATGGCCGTCGCGCTCTCCCTTGACCGCAACAAACATCTCTCCGGGCCTGATTTCGCGCGAGTCAAAAGAGGCGCCTTCAATGTTGGTATCGGCGCCAATTAGTGAGCCTGCGCACATTTCAGCTGCCCATTGGGCCGAGAATCGCATCGCCAAGACCTTACCGAGAACTACCGTTCTCATGATGACAGTCGCTCCTGACTCCCCGATTCACTTGGTGATTCTCTTTGGAGGCCAGTCCGCCGAACACGACGTGAGTTGCATAACCGCAGCCCACATCATGAATGCCCTTAATCACGACCGCTATTCGGTCACAGCTATAGGCATCGATCGTGATGGGATTTGGCATGAATCCACCCCGAGCAATTTGGGAAGGGGCAATGTTCCTGCCCCACTGAGTCCAACGGGTCGCGTAACTGGAGTCGGAGCTCTTGCCAACCTTGGCGCAGGGCGCAATGTGGTGATGCCACTACTGCATGGGCCATTGGGTGAAGACGGCACAGTGCAAGGTTTGCTCGAGTTATTGAACCTGCCATATGTGGGTAGCGGCGTGCTTTCGTCGGCGATGTGCATGGACAAAACCATTACCAAGGACATCCTTCGCGTGAATGGGATACCCCAAGTGAAATACCAAATTGGACGCGCCGACCTAATAAGTGACGACTGGTACGAGATGGTGGTCGCAACTTTGGGGCTCCCTGTTTTTGTAAAACCCGCGAACATGGGATCTTCCATCGGAGTCTCCAAAGCGAAAACACTTGATGAATTACACCGCGCAACCGACCACGCCCTTACCTACGACGAGTGGATTGTGGTTGAAGAAGCATCAAGTGGGCGGGAAATTGAAATTTCAATCCTTGGTGATCTTCAGCCTGAAGCATCTCTCCCTGGTGAGATCATTCCGGGCGGTGAGTTTTATGATTACGAAGACAAATACATTCATGACTCCGCCAAACTCGTTGTGCCCGCACATCTCGAAATAGAGGAAATCGCCCAACTTCAGGCTTTGGCTATCAGGATTTACCTCGCGTTGCGCGTGGAAGGAATGGCGCGAGTCGATTTCTTCTACGAAAAAGACGGGCGCGGATTTTTGTGTAATGAAGTGAACACCATTCCAGGATTCACGCCGATTTCCATGTATCCGAAAATGTGGGAAGCCAGTGGTCTCGCGTATGCAGACTTAATTGATCGGCTTGTGGATCTCGCACTCGCACGTCACGCCCGCAAGCGGAACAAAACGTCAAGGTAATAACGCAGCACGCAGAAATTCGATCATCTCGCGACGCAGCTTTCGCAAGTTGCCTACTGTGGGTTGCCAACCAACAGCACGTAGTGCCTCCGTTTCGGTTGCAACGCCAACGACCGTTGCATAGACCAACGACAACAGAATCCGCGGGTCAGCTTTACGCAGTCGGCCGGCTTGCATCTCGCCTTCCAACCACACAACGGCGGTATCAATATGACTGCTGATGGAGTCAAGAAGTTGGTCCGAGGTGTTCGTATCCAGTCGATTGAGTTCGCGTACAAGACTGAGCAGAGCAGGTCGACGCACCGCTGCAGCAAAAACAGAATTGATCGTTGCTTCCACGCGTGCAAAGCCATCACCAGCACCGCGCACAGGTTTATCAATGGCGTGCAAGAGTTCAGATGCGGTTGCGGTCAACACTTTGCCAATCAACGCATCCTTTGAGGGATACCAATAGAGAAGCGTCTGCTTGGCCACGCCCACCGTGCCCGCAATGTCATCCAATGACGTGCCAGCAATTCCCCGCCGCCCAAAGAGGTCGGTGGCGACTGTCAAAATACGGTCCGCTGTTGGGGCGCTCTGGGCCATAAAACCCATGTATATCAGGAATTCGCTCTCTCCTCTACCATTTGGTAGAGAAAGGTGCTAGAACTCTCCATGTGATTGCGGAGTCACTCGCCGGAAAGCGCATAGCCATCACCGGGGCAACCGGATTTGTTGGCACTGCGCTTGTTGAACGCCTGATTCGTGCTGTGCCTGATTGCGAACTGGTGTTGCTGGTTCGCCCCGGTCGTCGGTCAAGTGCTGCAGAGCGAGTACGCAAAGAGTTACTCAAGAACGACGCATTTGATTTGTTGCGCAAGAACTTTAAGGACTCCGCCGAAGATTTTGACTCCATGTGTGCTCGGCGAGTCGTCACTATTGCAGGCGATGTTGCAACTGATGGACTCGGGCTCTCGCCTGAAGACGCACAAATCCTCGCCTCATGTGACGTAGTCATTCACTCAGCAGCCGCAGTGTCATTTGACTCACCGCTTGACTCCGCTGTCGAGATCAACCTTTTGGGTCCAACACGAATTGCTCATGCACTACAAGCTTTGGGCGTTTCACCACACTTGGTCGCTGTTAGCACCTGTTACGTTGCTGGAAACCGCCGCGGTAATGCACCGGAAAAACTCGTTTCCGAAGGCCCATTTGACCTTGGGCTGAGCTGGCGTAATGAAGTTCAAGCCGCGCGCCGACTTCGCAGTGATGCTGAAGCGGCAAGCCGAATACCGACACAGTTGGAGTCGTTCAGAAAAGAAGCACGGCGAGAACTTGGTGCAGCAGGTGCGCCTGCACTTGCGGCCAAAACGGAACAATTGCGCACTGATTGGGTTAAAGATCAGTTGGTTCTTGCGGGTCGCTCGCGCGCAGCAAGTGTCGGCTGGCCCGATGCATACGCTTTTACGAAGGCGCTCGGTGAACAAGCACTGACCGACGAAAAGCGAAACATTCCAGTGAGCATCGTTCGGCCATCGATCATTGAGTCTGCTCTCGCTGAACCCAAGCCAGGATGGATTCGCGGATTCCGTATGGCAGAACCCGTGATCCTCTCGTACGCACGCGGAATGTTGAAAGAGTTTCCAGGTGTTCCAGAAGGAACAATCGATGTCATTCCAGTTGACATTGTCGTTGCTGCAATCATCGCAGTTGCTGCACTTGGCCCCGATCGGGCTCCCGATATCACTCAAGTTGCCTCTGGCGGAATCAACCCTCTCAGCTACAGGACTCTGGTTGACAACGTGCGTGACTGGTTTACGCAACATCCGATATATGACTCAGAGGGTCAGCCGATCATTGTTCCTGACTGGAACTTCCCCGGACGCGGTCGCGTGCAAACCCAACTCAAACGCGCCCAATCGTTGACAAACCGCGCTGAAAAGACTCTTCAATCTCTGCCATTGAGGGGCACCCAAGCAAAGTGGTCAGCGAAGTTAGAAGAACGCAAAGGCGATATTGAGCGCGCTCTTGAATATGTCGAGCTCTACGGGCTTTACACAGAGTGTGAAGCCATTTATCAAGTGGACAACCTCATGAGCATTTGGGACACCCTCGATGCCAAAGATCGGGATGGCTTTTGCTTCGACCCACGGGCAGTTGACTGGCCCGAATACATCCATAACATTCACCTGCCTTCCATCGTTCAACACGCTCGCGTTAAGACTCAACCAGGAAAGACCCGCACCGATCGTGCCAGTCGTTTGCGTGCCAATGTGCTCTCGCGCGAACGCCACGTTGCCGCATTTGACCTTGAAAATACCCTCATTGCGTCAAATGTCGTTGAGAGTTACTCATGGCTAGCAACACGACGACTAAATACTCCCGAACGAATTCGATACGTACTCCAGACACTTAAGGAAAGTCCACAACTTCTTGCAATGGACCGCAAAGACCGTGGAGATTTCCTGCGCTATTTCTACCGGCGCTACGAGGACGCGCCTGTTGAACAGATTGACGAAGACGTTCGCGACATGATGACTCAATTAATCATCACCAAGTCGTTTCCCGACGGACTCAGACGCGTCCGAGAGCACCGCGCACTTGGCCACCGAACAGTGCTGATAACTGGTGCGCTTGATTTTGCAGTTGCAGGACTCAAACCACTGTTTGATGAGATAGTCGCAGCGGAGATGTCGATTCGCCCCGATGGCACATACTCGGGCGAGATGAAACGCGTTCCACCAACGGGTGAGACCCGTGCTCAAGTTCTCGCCGACTACTGCGAGGCCGAAGGTTTCAATTTGGATGAGTGTGTCGCTTACGCCGATTCAACTTCAGATTTACCGTTGCTAGAAGCAGTTGGGCACCCAGTTGCTGTCAACCCAGAGACCCGGCTCGCAGCGATCGCTCGCAAGCGCGGCTGGCTGGTTGAAAACTGGAACACCGCTCCTGGAATGTCCAAGCCGTTGTTACCAATCGGCACCATGCTGTCTGAGCGCGAACGAAAGAAGTACATGCCTGTTGCCGGACGCAGGGGCCAGCGATGAGAGCTCTCAGAATTGATCGATCGGTTTCACGTTTTGCATTCTCGCGAATTGCGGCTTCGGTAAGTACCGCGCGTGCAGCAAAGATCTCTTCGTTGGAGCACGTCACAATGGACCTACCCGAACGCCCAGGCGATGGATGGATGACCCTGCGTCCATTACTTACAGGCATTTGTGGCAGTGATCTCGCGTTGGTCGAAGGGCATGCCTCTCCTTACTTCGAAGATTGGGTCAGCTTTCCGTTCGTACCTGGGCATGAGATCGTTGGTTTACTCGATGACGGAACTCGTGTTGTAGTTGAACCCGTACTCGGACACACTGCACGCGGTCACAAACCACCGCACCCCGACGCTGCTCCAGGAGACGGTGACGACTACGCACACCTTGCACTTCCACCACTCAAACCAGGAATTCAAACGGGGTTCTGTTGCTCCACTGGTGGAGGCTGGTCAGAACAGCTATGGGTTCATGAATCTCAGGTGCACCGGATCCCAGACTCATTGGCAGATGAGGCAGCGGTTCTGATTGAGCCACTTGCCGGCGGTATCCACGCCGCGTTGATGGCAATTAGGTCGATCACCCAGAACGAACACGCAGCACAAACAACCGAACCTGTCATCGCGGTACTAGGCGCGGGAACTATGGGCCTTGCTGCGATTGCGGGCCTACGCAAGTTTGCTCCATCAGCGAAGATCATCGTTGGTGCGCGGTATCCGGTCCAACACCGTTTCGCATCCGCACTGGGAGCAACCGAAGTTGTCTCGCCCGACGATCTAGCCCGTGCAGTGCGTAGACACACGGGGTGCCACATGGTTGGCGATTACTTATCTTCTGGCGCGCATGCAACCATCGATGCCGTTGGCAACTCAGCAAGTGTTGACCAATGCATCAGACTCACGCGACCGAGATCAACAGTGGTGCTGATGGGGATGCCAGCGAATGTTTCAGTGGACATGACGGGACTCTGGCATCGCGAAACAAAACTTGCGGGGTCCTACACATATGGAACCGAAATTCTTCCCGATGGCCGTTCAGCAAGGACTTTTGATCTTGCAATTGAACTTGCCGCCGAAATTGGCGCTGAACGCTTGTTAAGCGCCACCTACCGACTGCACGAATATGCCGATGCGCTTGCGCACGCTGGTGCCTCTGGTGCACGGGGTGACTTCAAGATCGCATTTGACCTTCGACCCAAAAATAAGGAGAGCCACTGATGCCACGTCCAGGGTTCGTACAAGAAGTTGACCGCTCCACTCCACCACAGCTTTTTTGGCGCGGTGAGAACTTCTCGCTTGAGAAATTGCCAGCTGACCGAAGCCGGGTGATCTATGCGCCCGAGCCTCATGATCCGATCAAAGACATTGATGGTGCAATACGTCATGCCTTGCTGAATCCGATTGATTCTGATCCGTTGCCAGAACTTCTCTTTCCTGGCATGAAACTGACGATCGCCTTTGACGATGTGAGCCTTCCACTACCCAAGATGACACGTCCCGACATCCGTCAGCGCGTGATTGAGGCCGTACTTGATCTAGCTGCTGATGCCGGCGTGGACGATGTCCACATAATTGCCGCACTTGCCTTGCATCGCCGGATGACCGAAGACGAGTTACGCCACGCACTCGGGGATCGTGTCTATGACGCTTTTGCCCCACGCGGAACCCTGTACCAACACGATGCAGAAGACCCCGACAATCTTGCGTTTCTTGGCGCAACTCCCGAGGGAGAAGAAGTCGAAATCAACAAGCGCGCCGCCGATAGTGACCTGCTCGTTTATGTCAACATCAACCTTGTTGCGATGGATGGTGGCTGGAAAAGCACGGCCACCGGGCTTGCGAGCTACCGATCATTGCGCCATCACCACAATCCACAAACTTTGCTCCACTCGAATTCGCTGATGGATCAGCATCGAAGTGAGCTGCACAAATCCAACTGGCGTATGGGAAAAATCATGCGCGATAACGGCCCCAAGATTTTTCAGATCGAGACCACTCTCAATAACGATTCGTTCCCCGAACCATTTGGGTTTCTTGGCAAGCGTGAATGGGAATGGACTGCTCGCGACCGTGCAACATTTGTGGCTTCAAGCAAAGCCTTAAATCGAACTCCCTCCTCAATTGCGCGCAAGATCTTTCACTCAATTGAGGCACCCCACCAGATGACCTCGATCCAAGCCGGGGAAGTTGAGGCGGTTCACAAAATCACCACCGAAAATGTCTACAAACAGCAGATTGTTGAAGTTCAGGGCCAGACCGACATTCTCACGATGGGCATTCCATATATATGCCCCTACAACGTGA
>CAZXAX010000071.1:0-7639 GCA_964638795.1 uncultured Bifidobacterium sp.
CGGCATGGTTGTCGTGGTCATAACCGAAGTTGTTGAAGCAACCGATGTGGTTGATACTGACTGCCCATCATTGGCATTACTGCAAGAAACCAAGATTGAAACTGTTGCTAGTAACCACAAACCTTGACGCCCCAATCGCTTGGGTCGCAACGAATCAATCTGCATGTGCATCGAGAGATACTAACGGTCACATTTCTGGAATTCATTGAGGAACGATAAAGGCCCTGGTAACTCTTTCGAATTACCAGGGCCTTTTTGGTGGCGGGGGCAGGATTTGAACCTGCGACCTTCGGGTTATGAGCCCGACGAGCTACCGGACTGCTCCACCCCGCGTCGTAGGGGTAGCACTCTACCAACTAGAAAGAAACCATGCCACTTTGCGACATGCAGCCATTTGAAATCAGGCTCGAGATGATTGAGGACCTACGCTCCCGTCTTGCAAACACTCGCTGGCCAGATCAACTTCCCGACATGGCGTGGGTTCTTGGCGCAGACGTCTCATTTGTACAAGAAGTGTGCGACTTTTGGCAGCACGAGTTTGACTTCGCTTTGCTCGAGCAAAAAATCAATGCTCACCGCAACGTAGTTACAGAGGTTGATGGCATTCGTGTCCACGCGATGCTGGTTGAATCAACAAATCCAGATGCCACTCCCCTCATGCTGATGCATGGGTGGCCCGGATCAGTCGCTGAGATGTTTGACGTAATCGAACCACTTCGCACAAAACATCATCTTGTGATTCCGTCGATACCTGGATACGGATTGTCGGGTCCAACAACGAAGTACGGAGTTGGCATCTTCGAAGTAGCAGACACGTATGTGGCGTTGATGAAATCGTTAGGGCACGAGCGGTTTTTTATTGCTGGCGGTGACTGGGGAGCGATCATCGCGGGTCAAATATGTAATCGGCACCCACTATCAATTCTTGGTCACCACTCGACCATGTTGCCAGTGTTCCCACCAGCAGAAAATGCGATGGACGGTGTAACAGCACACGAAGCAAAACTTGTCGAGGGTGCGGCACTGTTCCGACTCACCGGCACTGGATACCAAGCGATTCAATCAACAAAGCCACAGTCAATTGCCTATGGACTCACCGACTCGCCGGCGGGTCTTGCTGGCTGGATTCTTGAGAAGTTCAAAGAATGGAGCCACGGTGAAATTCGCGAAGTATTCACCAAACAGCGTCTTCTCGAGAACATCAGCCTCTACTGGTTCACGGGCACCATCAATTCATCAATGCGCCTGTACCACGAGGCTATGGGGCGCGGTGTGCCCATCTTTCCGATGGAAAAGATCAACGTACCCACTGGGCATGCCCAATTCCCTGGTGAGATTTATCCAACGGCCCGTGTGTGGGCGGAGCGAATTTTCGACATTGTCCACTGGTCGGTGATGGAAAAGGGTGGACACTTTGCGGCCATGGAAGCACCTGCTGCTTACGCCGAAGACGTCCTTAAGTTCACCCAGAAGATCTTGGCCTGACCACATTTGTGGTTTCGGGGCTCTTCCTGCTCGTGCGGTAACCTCTCTCCTACCAACTGGTACGTATGTTCGTACCAATTACTGCATCCGGGGAGAAATAATGAAGCGTTTCCGTACCGTTGCCGCAACCTTTGCGGCCGTAGCACTCGTTCTGTCTGCTTGTTCAGACGACGATGGTGGCGACACCGAAACCACCGCCGCCGAAGCGACGTTTGAAACTATTTCTGATGGCAAGTTGACCGTTTGCACCGACTCGCCGTACGAACCATTTGAATGGCAAGACGACGACGGCAATTGGACCGGTTTTGACATTGACCTTCTCACAGCAGTCGCCGATGAGATGGGTGGACTCACTCTTGAAGTGATTGATCAGCCATTTGAAGGTATCTGGTTGGCTCCAGCCGCCAACAAGTGCGACATTGTGGGTTCGGCAATGACCATCACCGAAGAGCGCCAAGAAGCAGCGTTGTTCTCTGATCCTTACTTCAACGCCGACCAGTCACTGCTTGTTAGCGCAGATCAAGCCGAAACTCTCGTTGACGCTGCATCACTTGCTGGAAAGACCATTGCTGTTCAGAGCAATACCACTGGTGAAACCTATGCCAACGAGAACTTCACGGACTCAACAATCAAATCCTTTGCTGATGCAACAGCGATGTTCCTTGCTTTGGAATCAGGCCAGGTTGACGCAGCACTCCAGGACCTACCGGTTAATGCTGACCGTGCGATGAAGAACACCGAACTCGCAATCTCGGCAACTTTCACCACAGGTGAGCAGTACGGATTTGCTGTAGCGAAGGACAACACTGCCCTCATCGAAGCAGTCAATGCAGGTCTCGCAGCCGCTAAGTCTGGTGGCGATTATGCAGAGATCTACAAGAAGTACTTCGGTGTTGATCCTGAGTGATTCTCAGCTGAAAACTGAATCATGAGTTTGAGCAAGCGCCAGCGCGCCAACCTACTCCGCTATTTCGTATATGCGGCTACGTTGATCGCGCTGGCGTTGCTTATTCTCATTGTCGATTGGTCAAAGCTCTCCAACGCCATGTTCAAGTGGCAAATAATAAAAGACCAGTTTCCTGACATTCTGACCAAGGCCGCGCGCAACACGCTGATCTTCACATTCTTTGGATTCATTGGTGGTCTTGGCCTGGGCTTAATCCTTGCCTTGATGAGATTGTCAAAGGTGCGGCCATATCGATGGTTCGCAGCCACATACATTGAGGTTTTACGCGGCATCCCACTGCTTGTAACACTGCTGATTCTCGGCTTTGGTGTCCCGATTGCCACCGGATGGACTTGGCCAAACATGTACGTCCAGGGTGCCGCACCACTTGCACTCGTTGCTGCTGCGTATATTGCCGAAACAATTCGAGCTGGTATTGAAGCAGTACCACGCGGACAGATGGAAGCAGCGCGCTCGCTCGGCATGAGCTACTCACGAGCGATGATCACCGTAATTATTCCGCAAGCTTTTCGAATCATCCTTCCGCCACTCACCAATGAGTTTGTTTTATTGATTAAGGACACCTCGCTCATTTCAGTTCTTGGCGTCACCGCAGGTACGCGTGACCTTGCGCAATTTGGCCGTGATGGTGTCGGCAAATTTGCGAATGCAACGCCCCTTGTGGTCGCTGGCTTTGTGTACTTGATTCTGACGCTTCCTTTAACCCAATTGGTCGCTTATATGGAGCGCAAAGCGAAGAGGGTTCGCCGATGAGTGAAGTTGTCGTACAACTAACAGGACTTCGCAAATCATTTGGTGCTAACGAAGTTCTTCGGGGTATCAATCTTGAAGTAAAACGCGGTGAAGTTGTTTGTATCATCGGTCCATCAGGGAGCGGAAAAAGCACCTTGCTGCGCTGTGTAAACATGCTTGAAACCCCTACATCGGGGACTGTCGCCGTTGGAGGTATTGAGCTCACCGATCCCGATTGTGATCTCGATGCTGCACGAACCTCGCTGGGCATGGTTTTCCAGCAGTTCAACTTGTTCCCACATATGACCGCCATGGAAAACGTCACCGTTGCCCTGCGCAAGGTGCTCAAGCACTCGCGCTCCGAGGCTGAACGAATTGCCGGCGAGCAACTCGCCCGCGTGGGATTGTCAGAGAAGGCACTGTCATACCCCGCACAACTATCTGGTGGCCAGCAACAGCGTGTGGCAATAGCCCGCGCCTTGGCCATGGGCCCTTCGGTCATGTTGTTTGATGAGGCCACCAGCGCCCTTGACCCAGAACTCGTTGGAGATGTCCTTGCAGTCATGCGTTCTCTGGCCGAGGAGGGAATGACCATGCTTGTGGTTACCCATGAGATGGGTTTTGCCCGCAATGTCGCTGACCGTGTCATCTTCATGGATGAAGGCGTGATCATGGAACAGGGCAAACCTGCGGATGTGCTTGGAAATCCGAGTGTTGACCGCACGAAAAAATTCTTGGCTTCCGTACTCGGCACGCATTGATGTGGTGAACTAGATGTCGGTATGGGCATCTTCAACCGCGAACAAAAAGCATCCGCGGCATCCGTCGACGAGCTTCGAATAATTGTTGAGTCACTTCGCGCAACAGTGGATGCCCAAGCTGCATCGCTGGCCGCTGCCGAAGCTCGACTCGACTCAATTTCAAATCTTCTCGGTGTGCTCGAGTCCAAAGTGTCTCGTGTTGGCACTGAAGTTGGCAACCAGATACATGAACTCGGTAATGAGATTGCTGGCATGGTGAAAAAGATTGAATCGGCCGAAGCCATTGCCGAAGAATCTTTTGAGCAGTTAGCTGCAAATCAACAGCGACTCGCCAATGAGCAAGCGCGCTACGAAATTGCATTTAGGCAAGATCTTGCTCAGATTGCAGACCTTGCTCGCCGTCGCAACTGATCTACTAACTCAACTATTCAGCAATTCAAGCGCCCGCTCGATGTATTCCCTAGCTTCAGCTTGCTTGGCTTGGAAGGTGGCGAAGTCTGGTGGCGATTCTTGGAGAGCTAAATCAGCCTCAGCAAACAACTGATCAGCTTTGGCCAGCAGTTCTGCAGGGGTGTCACTCTCATTCGGTTCCGTACCAGGGATTGTGGTTGTTGGAGTTGACCCAATCCGATCACCCAAATCGACATCAAAACCGGGGAACAGTCTGGCGATGGCTTCACTTACTGAGTCCGCCATTACCGGCCTGTTGTTGTAGGACGCAAGAATCTTGCGCACGAAGATCTGCTGTGAGGCGGTGTCATCGGGTTGCACAAAGACCGGGCGGATGTAAACAATGCCTTTCCCAACCGGGACCAGCTGCAAGTCACCAAAGATCACACGTGACCCGCGCAAGTCCAGCGGTGTTATCTCTTGTGAAATCGTTGGGTCGGATTCAAATTCCGCAGCAGCTGAAGCAGGGCCAGGTGGAAGTGGATCAGTGATGCTGTACACAACAATCTGACCAAAGTTGTCGGGATCACTGGAGACCACCATGAACCCACGTAATTCTTTGCGGCTGTCATTTGCGCTGAAAGGAACGAATGGGCGCAGCATCGAGAACACCCCGATGTCATTGGCGCGAGCACCACCTGGCGCGTGGAAAATTGTGTAGTAAGGCTCAAAACGTTCGACGTTGGCTTCGGCAACGTCAGCTGTATCGGCGTTCACAATTGAAGTGGTCGGTGAGCCAATTGCGGTAGCAACACCTTCTGGCTCAATCGGTGGTGCCTGTGCCACACTCCATGCCTTGTCGCGATTAAAGAACATGGTGGCATCATCAAACTGATACTTGCCCCACATGTTTGACTGCACGCGGAAGAGGTCCTCTGGATAACGAACATGGTCTTCCAGACCTTCGGGTGCCTCTTCAATTTCTTTGAAAAGTTTGGGAAACGCCGCGGCCCATGCGCGAGCAATCGGATCAGTGGAATCACTGACGTAGAAGCTGACCTCACCTGTGTAAGCGTCAACAACTGCCTTAACACTGTTCCGGGCGTAGTTGAAGTCCTTATTCAGACCACTTGCCGAACTCAACTGATCGGTATTGGCACGCTGCGCGTACGGATAGCGGTTTGTGGTTGTAAACAGATCAACAACCCAGAAAATCTTGCCATCGAGAACTACCGGGTATGGATCAGTGTCAATCTCAAGAAACGGTGCAAGCTTGCTCACGCGCGACTTAATGTCGCGAACCCAGAGGAGTTGCGAATCTTCGGTGATCAAACGTGAACCAAACAAGTTGTACTCACCAAAATTGATAGCCGCCGCGATTCGGCGCAATGGTGAATCAAGCTTGATACCTAGCTCGCCTTGATATGGCTGAGGCTCTGCATCCGTATCGCATGCTTGCTCTTGCTGCTCAGTCTTAACGACCGAATACCCACCGAGCCCGTCACCGAAATAGATCTCTGGGCGCTCCACGCCAAGATCAATGTATTCCGGGCGCCCGTCAGCGGTTACAACGCTCATAGGCGCCGCAACAACTCCACAGCCATGTGTGTAAGACAAGTTACGGGACACCCACGTGTTATTCGGAACACCTTCAGGATTCAATTCACGCGTAGCAAGCAGGACTTGTTGCACTCGACCATCAATGGAATAGCGATCCACATCAAGATCCCGTACCGCGAAGAAGGATGACTTGCCTTGGTCCAACGCAAATCGGTCACGCATCTGAGTTGGCTCAAGCTGGCGCACATCACGCAACGCAGCATCATTGGCCACAACATCACTTGTTGTTATAGACGAGAAAGAGATTTCCTCAACTTCAACCTTGTCGAGCCCGAGTGCGGCCCGGGTGGCATCAATATTGCGCTGGATATATGGCAATTCACGTGTGCTCACGTTTGGCTGCACAACGATGCGCTGAATGATGGCTGGATACACAGTGCCAGCAATCAAGGCAACCACTACCCATAGACCAAGAGCCATTACGGGTAAGCGCCATCCACGTTGACGCACATTCCAAAGCAGCAATAGCGCAACCGCGATGCTTACGAGGATCATCAAGTTTGTTGCTGGTAGTTGCGCTTTGACATCGGTGTATGTGGCACCCTGGACAACTCCGCGAGTAGAACGCGTGAGATCAAAGCGGGTCAACCAATACGATGCAGCCCGCAACAGCGCCATGATCGCCAACAGCACCGACAGATGAACTTTCGCCTGAGTGCTGAGTCGATTGCCCACTGCTTGGGGTCGGATTCCGCCGTTCAAAAGGTGGGCAACTGCCGTGAGAATTGTTGCCAGCACCACTGCTCCGAACAACCAGCCGACGAGGTACTGCAGGAACGGCAATCGGAAAACATAAAAACCGATGTCGGTATTGAATTGCGGGTCCTTGATCCCAAAACTCTGTTGGTGTCGGAACAACATCCAGTTGGACCACTGAGATGCAGCTGGCAAACCAACAAAGAGCCCGAAGATGAATGCAACCAACAGACGCACCAGCACACGTGCTTTCCCTTGCACCGCGCGAATTGGCGCAATTGCGCGATCCTGAGGTGAGTCCCCCAGCATCGTGGGAGCCAACTTGTCAGCAACCATGAGATTCACATACGTGAACACCATAAAGAAGAGTGCCGACACCGCCACCAACATCACCTTGGTGCGTAGTACCGACCAAAACACATCGCCCCGACCCTGTGAATCGTGCCAGAGCAAGTTCATGTACCAGCCAGACAAGCTCTTGGCGAATACCAACAGCAGCAACAGAGCGAGGACAATTCCAATCAGGACGATCCGGCCCTTGCCGGGGCGCCCTACTTTGAACTGGGGACGCCGTGGGCCGCGGGTTCCGCGGGGGGGAAGATCTGAGGGGTTACGCACCTGCGCGAATCTAGTCCTACTTGGCGGTGTTTTGGGCTCCACGCCCAAATGCCATGCGGCACAAATCTTCAGCTAGGGCGTCAGCCTTGTCGCTGCGCCACTGCCGGTACACGCCTCGTAGGGCCGTTATTGCTTGATCGGTATCGCCATCGACACTCTTCAGGCACTTTTGCACCGATTTGCGAATCGGCTCAACAACTTTGTCTCCCACATAAGTGTGGACCTCACCGAGTACATCACCCGATTTGAGGTCTCGACGAAGGGTTGCCGCCGATGCATCCGAGACGGAACTTGCGCCTCTCAATGCCGCGGCCATCAATTCGGGTTCAAGCATTACGCGATATCGATCGAGATCTGCGTCTAGATCGGC
>CAZXAX010000072.1:0-7477 GCA_964638795.1 uncultured Bifidobacterium sp.
TCGCGAGAGTTGCCCATGGAAGCAACAATCCGCTGAACCATTTGATCGGATTTTCGGTGAAACCTGTGTACTTCGGGAAATCCAGCAGTCCACCCCAAATCACAATTACAAGAATCGCCAACAAGGCAAAGAAAAATGTCGGCAGGCTGATGCCAATCACGGAGAAGGTTGTGGCGAATCGGTCCTGCCAACGGCCACGACGCAACGCAGCAAGCGTGCCAAGGCCAACTCCGATCCCCATCCAGAGAACGAATGCGCCGATGGCCACTGAGAAAGTCACGGGGAATGTGCGTGTGATGAGATCAGTAACGCACTGGTGATATTCAAATGAGTAACCAAGTGCAGGGGCCGGGCAATGCACGGATGCGCCCTCTGGCCCATAGGTGCGACCAGCAAAGATGCCCTTCAGGAATCTTCCGTACTGCACATGAATCGGCTGGTCGTACCCGAGGCGCACTTCGTTGCGCGCGATTACCTCAGGTGTGCAGTTCTTGCCGCAGGTCAGTGCGGCCGGATTCGTCGGTAGAGCTGTGAACAACACATAGGTGAAGAAACTCACCACAAACAGCAATACGACTGCGAAAAGCAGCCGACGAATGACGAAATAAATCATTGCTTATCTAGCCCAAACGGGTGGCCAGCGGCTTGCACCGCCGACCACCCGTCAGAGACACTTCGGTTATTCGGTGAGTCCGATTGCGCCCACGTTGTACCAGCCGAACTGGTACCACTGGTAGGCGTTACGAACGCGAGAACCGACGATGTTTTGGGTCTTGGTGTACAAGCCAGGAATGTTCCACACGCGGTCGACCAACCACTGGTTGAGTTCCTTCCACATGTCACCCTGCTTTTCACGGTCGGTCTCGACCTTGGCCTCATCGACCAATGCCTTGAACGCGTCATACTCAGGGTCTTCCCAGGTGTAGTTGTAAGCAAAACCACCGTCTTTAATGAACAGTGGCGGGATAACGGTGGAAGCATTGTTCCAGTCAGCTGCCCAACCTGCGCTCATCAAGTCGCCAGGGGTTTCGTTGATTGTTGCGTAGTACTTGCTGGGCTCAATCGGGTTGTCAATGATCTTGATACCGATCTTGTCCATGGAGTCAATCCAGATTGCGATCAACTTCTGCCAAATTTCGGTGTCAGCGTGATCACGGGTAAGACCAGTCTCGGTAGCCCGCTTGTACGCATCCGCACAGTCTGGGTTTTCCTTGGCCTTGTCCATTTCAGCCTGCGCGGCTTCAACGTTTGGCGTGCCATCTTCATTCAGACCCTCAGGCAGATCAGCTTCTTCATAGTCCGGGCCGAGGCGCGGGTTAATGAATCCACTTGCATACTCACCGGTGAATGGTCCGCCACCTGCCGTACGCAGAGCGTCACGGTCGAGTGCGAGCCAAATCGCGCGGCGAATTTCTGCGCAGTTGACGGTCTGCATATTCACCATCGTGTAGGAAACAAAGCCGTCAAAGCCGTCGGTACGACGGTCCTTGTACTGGTCGTCACCAAAGATGGTCTGAAGGTTCTGAGGCTGAATGCCACCGTAAACAATTGCTGCCTGGTCGTCGCCTTCGTCGGCGATCATCCGCTCGTCGATAACGGTCTCATCGAGACCGAAGTGCCAGATGATCTTGTCAAGGTGTGGCTCACGAACGGGGTCGGAATCCTTGTTCCAGTTCTCATTGCGCACCATGACCAGTTCTTTACCCTGCTCATAAGACTCGATCTTGAAAGGTCCAGATGAAACGGGCTTCAGTGTGTACTGATCGCCGGTGTCTTGATCTTCCGGAACGGGTCCGAATGCGAGGAGTGCAACGGTGAAGTTGAAGTCACCGACTGACTCACGCAGGTTGAAGGTGATGGTCTTGCCATCTTCGGAGCACTCGATTGCCTCGTTGAATCCGGCCTGCTGCTCTTCAGTGGCAGTGAACGGACCCGGGTAATCCTCTGGTGCATCGATGAACGACAGTGCAAAGAGTGGTCCTTCGTCACCGGTTACATCGCTTGCCCATGTGCGTGACACGCCATAGCGGATGTCCTTACATTCGATCGGCGAACCGTCTTCGAATGTGACTCCGTCACGAAGTGTGAACTCCCATGTCTTGGCATCATTTGAAGCAGTACCAGTGTCGGTGGCGAGGTCAGCAACGAGTTCGCTTCCCTCAACGCCAGCGGCGTACTTGTAACTGGTCAGTGTGCGCTGAATTGTCGAACCGAGGAACCCGAGGTCTGCACCTGTGTAGATGCGCTGTGGGTCAAGGTTCGTTGCACCTTCGGAACTGTCGAGAATGTGGAGTGTGCCACCGTCGACGATGCCATCTGAACTTGCTGATTTACCGCCGGACTCTTCGCCCGTGGTGCCGCCGCCATCTCCGCCGCCACAGGCCGCAATTGCGAGGCCCGAAGCAACGAGGAGTGCAGCGAATGCTCTGCGCTTTCTCATATCTCCCCCTTGTGATACCCAGCAGTACTGCTGGGTAGGTTGGTGAGCCAACACTACTTGTATTCACCAAGTGTCTAGAACAGAGGCCAAACTCCTAATTGGTAGGAGGGCAGAATGACCGCAGATTAAAGCTGCTGGCGGTCTGAGCGGGGGTCGAAGGCGTCGCGTAGACCGTCCCCAAAGAGGTTGAACGCCAAGACCAAAATCATGAGGGTCAAGCCAGGAATCACGAGATATGTGGGGTCCGAGCGGTAATAACCGACGGAATCACCAAGCATGAGGCCCCAAGAAGCGGTTGGGGCGTATAGCCCAAGACCAAGGAACGACAGCGTGGCCTCAATTGACACATACCCGGGCAAGCTGAGCGACACAAGCACGATGATCTGTGGCCACAGGTTGGGCAAGAGTTCCTTAAAGATGATGTGCCGATTTGGCGCGCCAAATGAGCGCGCGGCTTCGATGAATTCACGTTCACGAAGGGATAAAACCTGTCCCCTTACCAGGCGCGCCACATACACCCAACCAAAAATCATGAGCACCAACAAGATGTAGGTGAGTCGCGCGGTGTTTCCTCGTGGGACACCAAGGTCAACGAGTCGCTGCGTGAAGGGCTGGTTCAATGCGATCAGCAACAGCAGTGACGGAAACGCCAAAGTGACATCACCTAGGCGACTGATGATTGCATCAACGATTCCGCGGCGGAGTCCCGCAATCATTCCGAGCACCAAACCAACCGATGTAGTGAGAATCGTGCCGATTGTGCCAACGAGCAAAGAAATTCTGGCGCCATAAATAAGGCGACCAAGAATGTCGCGGCCCGTGCCAGGCTCAACTCCCAACGGGTGATCCCATGAGATGCCGCCGAATGGACCCTTCGGTAGGCCGTAGTCGTTGATTGCGCTCCGGTCGAGTTTGTATGGATCGAGGCCAAAGATCTTGACGATGATCGGGGCAAAAACCGCCACAAAAACGAATGCGGCGATCACCCAGAACCCAATTACCGCGACACGGTCCCGGCGGAGTCGTGCGATGCCCAATTGGAACGGGGACAAACCCACGACCTGGGTGGGGTCAACTGCCTCTTTAGCAGCCCCCCTCTTTAAGAACTTTCCCCTCACACTTGCCATAGTACGCCCATATTGACACGGCCCGTGAAGCCACTATCTTGGGCGAGAAGCGAAAATAGTGTGCGAATTAATTTGCACCGTATAAAGGGGGAAAAGTGGCTGGACGCGTCGAAGGAAAGGTCGCACTCATTACAGGTGCTGGCCGCGGACAGGGTCGTTCACACGCAGTGCGCCTCGCAAGTGAGGGCGCAAACATCGTGGCCATCGATATCTGCGAACAGATCGAATCAAATCCTTACCCACTGTCATCGCCTGAGGATCTCGCTGAGACTGCGAGACTCGTGGAAAAAGAGGGGCGCTCATGTGTGAGCGTGAAGGCCGATGTACGAGATCTTTCACAACTGAACGCCGCGGTGAAAGAAGGCATTGACCGCTTGGGCAAGATTGACATCGTTTGCGCCAACGCCGGCATTTTGCCGATGGGTGCCGGCAAAGGTGCTCAGGCCTATATGGATGCATTCGCAGTTGACTTCATCGGAGTCTTTAACACTGTGCAAGCAACGATGAACATCATTCCTGACGGAGGTTCCATCATCATCACTGGCTCCACCGCTGCGTTGCTGCCCCAAACTCTTGACAACCCCGCCATGGGTGGTGGTGGCGTTGGATATGGCGACGCCAAGAAGGCTCTCCTTCCCTTCACCGAGAAGCTTGCTCTTCAATTGGCATCTCGTTTTGTGCGCGTGAACTGCATTCACCCAACCAACTGCAACACTCATCTCTTGCATCATCCTGACCTCTATCGGATTTTCCGTCCTGATCTTGAGAATCCAACCGTCGATGACGCAATGCCGGCCTTCATGAGCTTCCAAGCAATGCCAATTCCCTACATCGAACCAATTGACATGTCGAATCTCGTATTGTTCCTCGCATCGGATGAGTCGCGCTACATCACGGGACACCACATCCGTGTGGATGCAGGCTCATTGCTGCAGGTGCCGGGCTCTGCTCGCGCCTGATTAGCACGCCCTAACAAATAGGAAAGGGTCTCATTGACCCCAGCGGATAACTTCTAAAGGGTGAATCCGGTAACCCCCAACGAAATCCACCAGTCCGAAAAGTTGGCGAATGTCCTTTATGACATTCGTGGCCCTGTGCTGGTTGAGGCCAAGCGCCTTGAGGAGCAGGGTCATCGGATAATGAAACTCAATATCGGCAATCCACACCCATTTGGGTTCGAAGCGCCTGAAGAGATCATCGTTGATGTGATCCGCCATCTTCATAACGCACAGGGCTATTCCGACTCACAGGGAATTCGCTCGGCGCGTACTGCTGTGGTTCAGCATTACCAAGAGCGCGGCATTGACATCACCGACCCAGACCAGATCTGGCTCGGCAACGGAGTCAGCGAGTTGATCCAACTCTCGCTCAATGCCCTGCTTAACGAGGGAGACGAGGTGCTGATTCCTGCGCCCGACTATCCCCTTTGGACTGCATCAACAAGCCTTGCTGGTGGAACTCCAATTCACTATCTCTGCGATGAATCCAATGATTGGAATCCTGACGTTGAAGACATCCGCGCCAAGATCACTAACAGAACGAAAGCAATTGTGGTTATCAATCCGAATAACCCAACAGGTGCCGTTTACTCACGTGAGACCTTGCGCCAAATTGCCGACATTGCCGTAGAACACAACCTCATTGTGTTCGCCGACGAAATTTACGACAAGATTCTCTATGACGAAGCTGAGCACCACACTTTCGCTGAACTCGCACCAGATGTTTTCGTGGTGACTTTCAATGGCCTCTCCAAGGCCTACCGACTCGCAGGGTTCCGCAGCGGCTGGATGATGATGACTGGCCCACGTGACAACGCGGAAAGCTACATCGAGGGCATCAACATGCTCACCAACATGCGCTTGTGTGCCAATCATCCCGCACAGTACGCGATTCAAACCGCACTCGGTGGGCGCCAGAGCATTCGTGAGTTAATCCTTCCCGGTGGTCGCCTCCTCGCACAGCGTGATGCTGCGGTCGAGGCACTAAACAAGATTCCAGGAGTTTCATGTGTGAAACCACGAGGTGCGCTTTACGTTTTCCCGCGCCTTGATCCTGAGATGTACCCAATCGCAGATGATCGACGTTTTGTTCTCGATTTTCTGCGCGCTGAGAAAGTGTTAGTTGTACAAGGCACAGGATTTAACTGGCCCAAACCAGATCACCTTCGAATTGTGACTCTCCCTTGGGCGAAGGATCTCACCGAAGCCATCGCGCGACTCGGCAATTTCCTCTCGAGCTGGAAACCACCAAAGGACTGACGTTGCGCATTCGCTCCCTACTCTTAGCCACTTGCTTGCTAGCAGCTTGTGGGGACTCCGCGGATGAAGCCGCCGATACCACAGTTAAATCGACCACAACTACGGCAAGCACAACCACACTTCCTCCGACCACTACCACCACAACATTGCTGCCACCCGATGGCAAGACCTCCGATCAGCGCACGCTTTCACTGGTACAGAAAATTTCTGGTGATTACTTGCAGCCAAAGAGCGTTGTCTACTCAGGCGATACTGGCCTCGTATTTGCTCAGAACATGATGTATCGCCACAACGTCAGCGTTTTTGATCGTTACGGCAATCTGGTTACCGAAATCTCAGACTCGGTTGACCTCGCCGATTTTGGCGAAGGGATTCCTGGCCGCGCCACAAAGGTGAAGGGGTCCCCAGTGGAAGCTGCCTTCTCCCCCAATGGAAAATTCGCTTACGTATCTAACTACGAAATGTATGGCGACGGATGGAACCCGGTTGCCGATGATGACTGCCAGGGGCGCAACTGGGATCCTGCGTATGTGTACCGCATCAATGTAAAAACCAAAAAGATTGATCAAGCGATTCTTGTCGGTGCAGTACCTAAGTTTCTTGCTGTAACCCCTAATGGAAAGCGGTTGATTGTCTCGAACTTCTGTTCAATGGATGTCTCGATTGTTGACTTGAAATCGCACAAGGAAATCAAGCGCATTCAGGTGGGCACTCATCCACGAGGGATCGCCATCACACAAGACTCCAAGACCGCGTACATCGCAGTGATGGGCACCGCACAAACTGTTGAAATCGATTTGCAGGACTTCTCCACCCTTGAGATTCCAAATGCAGGGCAAACGCCACGGCACCTTGTGTTGTCACCTGATGATCGCGTTCTCTACGCAACCACCAATAAGTACAACACCGTCATTGCCACTGATACGGCCACAAGAACAATCATTGGCACGGTACGCACAGGTACGGAGTCACGCTCAATGGTGATTTCAGACGACGGCACCGCGCTTTACGTGGTCAATTACGTGAGTGGCACCCTGCAGAAGATTCGCACTTCAGACATGACTGTGCTGCAAACACTAGACACAGGTACACGACCGGTTGGAATTACTTACGATCCTGAATTGCGCCGCGTATGGGTTGCAAACTACGCAGGATCAATCTGGCTTTACGACGACAAATAGTCGGCGATAAGTGTGCGGAGCAATTAATCGCCCCGCACACTTAACATCACTTGCCGAAAAGGCTGTCGGTGATCATCGGGCCAATCACTTCAGCAGTCTTTTCAACGCTCGCAAGCGCGGCGAACAAGATGAGCGCGGCTCCGGCCATAGAAACATTCTTCATGAATGAGATCATTTCCATCGGCTTGGTCTGCTCATCAGCAGCCCAGAAGTTGTGCATCATTACTGCCATTGCCAGAAGCACCGCGGCCAGAACAAGCGCACCAAGGTCGGCATACACACCAAGAATTACCGAGAGCCCACCTGCAAGCAACAGAACACCCGACAACAGGTTCGCAATTTTTGGAAATGGGACCTTCTTGAAAGTCGCGTAGCCCGTCATCGCTTCTGCTTTGGTGAAGTGGTTGAGACCACCGACTACAAACATGAGCGCAAACAGCACTCGACCAATAATGAGAATTACATCCACGG
>CAZXAX010000073.1:0-7192 GCA_964638795.1 uncultured Bifidobacterium sp.
ACATCAGCAGTTCGTACTTCTGACTTCGGGAACAGTGAAACCACAGGAGCAACGTGTTCAGATTCAGTCGCTAAGGGAGCAGTGGAAGTGGGATTGCTTGCAGCACCCGCTGCTGGAACTTCACCAAATACCGCTGAGGTGACATTGCTTGGTTCGGTTGATTCTGGCTCCACTTCGTGGGCTTCGACTTCTGCAATATCACCCGTATCAGCCACAGGCTCTTGTTCTGCAGATTCCAACGGCATGATTTCAGCCATCTCTTCTGCTTCAACATCAAAGATTTCCCCAGTTGGAGCAGCAGTTTGGGTTACTGGTATGGGTCCAGTCGAATTCGTTAGATCAATCAACTCTGCGTCTTCATCCTGGCCAGCAGCCAGCTCCGACAACACTTCTTCTGTGGTTTGGCGTGCACGTTCAAATGAGTTGAGGAGTCGATCACGGCCATGCTCAAACTGTTCAATCTGCTCGCGTGCGAGCTCTCGGCGCTTCGCGAGCTCGTTTAAGACGCGCTCGCGATATTGGCGCGCCTCATTGACCATCTCGGTGCCCTGCTGTCGAGCCATTTCAATTTCAGCCTGTGCATCACTGGCTGCATCACCGCGCATCCTTTGTGAATCGATGTCGGCTTCCTTGCGGATTCGTGACGCATCATCACTCGCCTCACGGATCAACCGGCCTGCTGTCTCCTCGGCGCGCTCGCGAATCTGGAGCGCTGCTTCGCGAGCGGCGGAGATAATCCTTGCAGTTTCCTCACCTAATAGTTCGGTGACCATTTCCTCGGTGAGCGCACCGGGCTCAGAAATTGCCCGGGTTTGGGCTGAGCGCAACTCGCGTTCGAGGAATTTCTCGCGCTCCTGTAGGCGCGCCAATTCGGCGGCCACCATGCGCAGGAACTCTTTGACCTCGTTTTGGTCGAACCCTCTACGCCCGACCGAGAACGCCGCAGCACCCACAGCTGCGGGCGAAGAAGGGTCTGGACGGGAGAAGGAAATAGACATTGCCCTTAAATGCTAAGTGCATTTGTGCCTCAGTTTGTGGCATTTACCTTATTTAGCGGGTCACCACCCATCTCCGATAGCACGAGAAGCGCTTCATCCAAGGTGGCAACGCGCACAATCTTGAGGCCCTCGCCCACGGCATCTTGCGCCTCATTGATCTCATCGTCTGACTGCGAAGCAGGCACTAAGAAGATTTTTGCCCCGGCACGTTTAACAGCAACAGCCTTTTGTTGGAGCGCACCAATCGCACCGACCGTACCGTCATCGTTGATCGTGCCCGTTACGGCAACTTTCGTGTGCCCAAGCAGTTCGCCGGGGGTGAGTTCATCAAGAATCGCCAGTGTGAACGCGAGTCCAGCCGACGGGCCTCCGATTGCTGCGGTTTTGATCTCAACTTCAAAAGGAACTTCAACTTTCCGAGTGTCGGCAGGCACAAATCCAACAATGGGTCGGGTGGGGTCGTTTGGACTGGCGATCATGCGTACATCCCGTGTCTCGGTATTGACCTTGCCGTACGGCAGTATCTCAACTTCAAGCACGTCACCAATTACTCGGCCCTCGAGTACATCGACCAAAGACGAGAGAGTCTTAGTCTCTTTCCCGTCCACGCTTGTGATCATGTCGCCGATTTCCAAAACCTCACACGCGCTGTCAGGTGTTGGTGTCGCTTCACAAACAAGATCAGAAACAATGACAGCGCCTTCAGTGATGCTCACTTCGTAACCGAGCTTCTCGAGTGCGACATATTCGGCGATCTGTTTCGCAGTGGCCATATCTTGGAATCCAAGACGCCTCTGATCTGCTGGCGAAATTGATCCAAAGCGCTCGTTTTTTCCTTGCACATCAACATCGGGGTCGAGCCAGCCAATGAATGATTCAAGTGCTGTCAAACGTGATCCAAAAGCAGAGACGAACATCACCTTGTTCTCGGCGCGATATCGAGTTGCTTCTGAGATTTCAATGCGATCGGCAACTGCTTCGGCCTGTCCAGGTGCAGTTTCCCATTGGTCAATCATCTTTGAGCCAGCAAATGAAATGGCCAGAAGAATCGATGCTCCAACGGTGAGCATTGGAAGCGCCCACCAAAGACGGCGGTGTACGCGCCCAACATCGACAGGTGGTGGGAGTACGCTTTCAACTGCTGTGTCATCGCTTGAAGTGTCCATCCGCACAATCCTTGTTGCTGCACTCGGTATTGCGATCGTAATTCTGTTTGGCCGACGAAACACCTTCAGCAATCCGCCAAAGACCACTGCCACTCGAGTTAGTCAGCTCCCTACTGAATATGAGTCACCTTTAGAACGGCCTGATCGTGTCAAAACCGGTGGAAAATTGATAGGGGGAGCTGTTGTCACTGGGGCAATACTTGCCTTCATCTTGGCGATATTTGTGGCTGTGGTTATTACATCCGTTACAGATTTTTTGAAATGACAGATCACATGACTACGCCATCCGAAGTGGACGTAATCGTCGCTGGTCATAGTGGTGATCACGATGTAGCCCAACGCGGATTGGATTCGCCCGACTCGCGGGTGCGGGTGGCAGCGCTATTCGCACTTGATCGGCTCGGCGTGCTCAATGCTGCACAGATTGAAACATGCTTACGGGACGCCGAAATGGATGTGCGCCTCGCCGCAGCGGAACTCTCCGCTAAATATTCTGCTGACCTGACAATTGCACTTAATGATTCTGAGTATCTCGTAGTTGAAATGGGGGCTTGGGCATGCGGGGAGCATGAATCCGTATCAGAAGATGTATTTGCCCGCTTACTAAATCTCGGCGTTGAGCACACTCACCCTCTTGTGCGTGAAGCTTCAATTGCCGCACTTGGCGCACTTGGTGATGACCGTGCTTTACCTGTGATCCTTGCTGGGTGCAATGACAAACCTGCAATCAGACGCAGAGCTGTGCTCGCTCTTGCACCATTTGATGGCATCGAAGTTGAGGCCGCAATTGATAAAGCATTGACCGATAAGGACTGGCAAGTGCGCCAATCCGCAGAGGACTTGCGGCGCTAAACGGTTGCGGGCTTGATCGCGCGGCGCACTGGGCGATCCCAACCAGGCTGACCAGTAGATCTTGGGTGTGGCCATAGTCCCTTACCCATCTCAACCATGCCGTGATGGGTTCCGTATTCGCCGAGCAGATTTAAGAATGGCATTGCATCAAACGCCTCAGGGCCCTTCACGCCAGTGCCTTTCCAGCCGCCTGTCGACAACAACTCAAGTGCAACAACAGGGCACACAGCGGTCTGCCACAGAACAGCCTGCGATCCCCATTCACGCATCGTGATCTCATTGTCAGCGACGTGATACAGATAAACCTCGCGCGGCTCACCGTCGTAAGTGCCTTTGACCCATGTGCCAGCACAGGTCTTGCCGTGCATCAAGTGTCCAAGTCGTGATGGATCCGGCAACACCGCTGCAAGCACATCCCGCGGGGCAACGGTTACGTCACCAACTTTGATCTTCTCTGTTGAGTCAAGGCCCAGATACGCAAAAGTTTTCAACCAGTCAATGAACTCTGCGCCCAAACCGTATTTGAATGTGACGCGCTGGCAGTCAATTTCGCGCGGGATCAAGATGACCTCTTCGTGTTCCACATTCACGCATTCAATGGGTCCGATCCCCGCTGGAAAGTGGAAGATCTCGGGTTCACTAAAGCAGTCCGTAGTGAACAACCCGCGCTTCTTTTCCCACACCACTGGTGGGTTCAAGCATTCTTCGATCGTTGTCCAGATAGAGAAGGTCGGGGCAAAATCGAGGCCATCAATTGAGAGATTTGACCCATCGCGCACACCGATCTCATCGATCGTGTCAAACAAATGATCACTTGCATAACGCGCAAACACATCACTGAGCCCGGGCTCAACACCCATTCCAATCAACGCAAGGATTCCCTTTTCACGCCAAAGCTCGTCTTCGGCAATCTGATCGTGGCCGAGTTCCTTGCCAACAACCTCATACGGATTCTCCGGATGTGGCGTTGACAAATTCATCGCCATATCCATGTATGAAATGCCACTCTGGAATGCGGCTCGGAAAATTGGTTCGTTGAGTCGAGGGTCGCAGGCATTGACAATGATGTCTGCCTTGGTTTCCTCAATCAGTGAAACGAGGTCTTTGGTGCTTCGGGCATCAACAACCTTTGCGCTAAAGCGACTCGGATCGTCAAGGGCTTCGATTGCATTTTTGACGCGGTCCAGCGAGATGTCCGCGATGTAGCAGTGCGAGAAAAACTGCCTGGTCTCAGCAATCGAGGCGATCGAGGCTCCGACTCCGCCGGCACCTATCACCAAGATGTTCATTTGAAATCACCTACTAATAGCTTCGGCGATCAGAAGAATGCCGAACACTGCAAATGCTACCGCCGCGCCAATGCGAATTGCTTTCTCTGGGAGCCTTGATTTCAGGTGATACCCCACCAAAATCGCCAATGCATCGGCCGCGACCATACCCAAAGTGCTTCCTGCCCAGGTCCCCACTACCCCTTCCTTTGTGGCCAAAGTGATAGTCGCCAGCATGGTTTTGTCCCCAAGTTCGGCAAGGAAAAAGGCCACGCTCGCAGCAATGATTGCCGTGCGATTGGATCGATCTGCTTTTTGGGCTTCCTCGTCAGTAAGTTCGTCACCTTTTAGGGTCCAGGCAGCAAACCCGAGAAAAGCGACGCCTGCCAGAAGGGCAATCGTCTCCGTCGGGATATTCGCACCTAGCACGGCACCAATGGCAACTGAGATTGCATGAGTAAATGCTGTTGCGATGGTGATCCCAATCAGTACCGGCATCGCCCTGTAACGAGCAGCAAAGGTCATCGCCATTAACTGGCTTTTGTCTCCCAGTTCGGCCACAAAGATCACACCAAAACTGAGGAAGAAAGCGCTCACGGCGTAACAGCGTAGTTTTAATTTCGATGACAAAAGATGCGAAGCCAACTGTTCTCGGTACCGATGGCAAACGACGCTGCTTTTGGTGTGTGAGCGATCCGGTCTACATGGATTACCACGATCGCGAATGGGGTAGACCCGAGCATGATGATCAGAAGATCTTTGAAAAAATTTGCCTTGAAGGATTTCAAGCGGGGTTGTCTTGGATCACCATTCTTCGCAAGCGCCCGACATTTCGACTGGCTTTTGACAATTTTGATCCGCAAAAAATGGTCCGATATGGCGCACGTGATATTGAGCGCCTCATGCAAAATGAGGGGATCATTCGTAACCGGCAGAAAATCGAAGCTGCAATCGGTAATGCCAAAGTAATGCTCGCATTGATTGAGTCAAATCTTTCACTCAGCGAGATCTTTTGGTCTCATGCGCCAACAAGGCCCCCAAGGGTGCCTCGGTCAGTCGGAGACCATGTTGCCGTCACCCCGGAGTCAGTATCACTCTCAAAAGACCTAGCCAAGAGGGGTTTCAAATTTGTTGGTCCAACAACTATGTATGCAGCTATGCAGTCTCTAGGGCTTGTAAATGACCACTTTCAGTCGTGCTCTTTTCGTTGACGCAGGACACCTAGAGTTAGAACAATGATTTTTCTTGTACCAGTTGTCCTAGCCGTGGGTGCATTCGTATACAACACCGTCATGCGAAATACCTATGGCCCTGAGACAACTCCACGTGATTGGCTCCCAACCACACCAGCCGGGCGCGTTGCATTGGCTGCTTCACTAATTGGCATAGTTCTCGGAATGTTTGTTGGTAGCTATCTTCTGGCATTCCCATTTGCGGCAGCTGCAGTAGCACTTTCGTATCTCACACTCACTCGAGTGAAAGAACGGAACCCTTTGCTCTTTTTCCCTTTGATAATCGGGACTTTATTGATTGTCTTGCCGCTTGGTAATCAGATTTTCGGCTGATTACTTCTAAACGAAAGGCTTACCGTGTCCACATCCACTTTGCTTGACGACGACCTTGATGGGGTCGATCCCCGTACCTATGCACGCCGTTACGCAATCCTCGGAGTCTTGTGCTTGAGTCTCGTTCTCATAGTGGCCACCGTCAGTTCAGTCAATGTGGCCATCCCCCACCTCGCGGCCTCAGAACTAAGCCCCACAGATACTCAGATTCTTTGGATCATTGATGCCTATGCGCTTGTCTTCGCGGCATTGTTATTGCCTGCAGGTGCACTTGGTGATCGTTTTGGCCGCAAGGGAGCTCTGCTAATTGGTCTTGGCATCTTCATCACTGCTTCCATCACTTGTGCCTTCATGACTTCAGCGAATGCTCTGATTTTCTGTCGTGCAATCATGGGAATCGGCGCGGCATTGATCATGCCTTCAACACTGAGCTTGTTGCAGTCTTCATTCCCGCGCCGTGAACGCGGCAAAGCAATTGCGATCTGGGCGGGCTTTGCAGGAGCAGGTGGAGCCATTGGGCCACTTATCGGTGGTGTTCTGATGGAGCACTATTGGTATGGATCAGTCTTTCTGGTTGCGGCACCGATCGGAATGATTGGCTTTATCTCATCGGCTGTTCTGGCTCCACGATCACGCGAGGACACTGCGACGAAGCTTGACAAGACAGGTGCATTACTTTCCGCTGTTGGATTCGCTGCACTTCTGGCTGCGATCATCGAAGGGCCTGAGCGTGGATGGACTGATCCATTTGTGCTTGCCGGCTTTGTAATTGCGGCAACACTTCTCTATACCTTCGTCGCAACTGCGAAGCGGAAAGAAAACCCGCTTCTGGATATGAGCTTCTTTAGTAATCCACGATTTGCTATCGGCAGTCTCGGAATTTCAGTGAACTTCCTAGCGATGTTCTCAATGTTCTTCATGCTGACGCAGTATCTGCAATATGTGAACGGTTATTCACCACTAGCAGCCGGCATTCGTGGCGTACCGTTTGCGCTGACATTGGTTGCTCTGTCACCGCGTGGCCCAAAGTTGGTTCACCGATTTGGTGCAAAGCGAGTTGTCAGTGGTGGTTTCTTAGTTATGGCAGTGGGACTTTTGTTGATGAGCACCACAAGCCGTACAACGGATTATTGGCAAGTTGGACTATTTCTAGTAATCATGGCCAGCGGTGTTGGTGTCGCAATGCCGAACTTGAGTAGTGGAATTGTGCAAAGTGTTCCGCTCAACAAAGCTGGTGTGGGTTCCGCTGTTAATGACACAACTCGTGAAGTTGGTGGTGCGATTGGAATCGCACTGATTGGATCTGTTGTGAACAGCATCTATCGCAACAACATCGAATCCGC
>CAZXAX010000074.1:0-7092 GCA_964638795.1 uncultured Bifidobacterium sp.
GTGGAGACACCTCCGTCGAGGAGGTTGGTGTTGGCTGCGAGTGCTACGGCACCAGCAGCAATGATGCCGGTGACCGATAGTGCGGTTGCGATGGAAGATTTCATGAAGTCCAACCTATAAAACGCTTATCCAAGGCTGGTTCGGAGTTTGTCAAAGAAATATCCAAGAAATCATGGGGTCGGCAAGACTGTTGAGGTGAAGGTTCTCCTGGTCGAAGACGATCCATCCATTGCTGCATCACTGGTGGAGGGCCTGCAAGCCAACGGTTTCACGGTCACCCATGTGAGTACCGGAGCTGGAGCGCTGGCTGCACCGGCAGTTGATGTTGTGCTCTTGGACATTGGCCTGCCCGATATGGACGGGTTTGATGTGTGTCGGCAGATACGTAAATCATCAATGGTGCCGATAATCCTGTTGACTGCACGCAGCGAAGAACTGGACCGTGTGGTGGGCTTAGAACTCGGAGCAGATGACTATGTAACTAAGCCGTTTGGCTTCCGTGAATTAGTTGCTCGTATCCGTGCCGTTACACGTAGAGCAGGCATGGCAGAACCCGTAGCAAGTGGGCCAACAGTTCTCGGTGCATTGTCAATTGATGAACGCACCCGACGGGCGCTCTTGAACGGAGAGGAACTGCAGCTCACAACAAAAGAGTTTGACCTGCTGGTCTACTTGGCCGCCGAACCTGGGGTAGTGCACCGACGCACCGACATCCTGGAACACGTATGGGATGTGAACTGGTATGGCCCGACGAAAACTCTCGATGCACACATTGCGGCGTTACGCAAGAAGCTCGGCAACCCTGAGTGGATTCAGGCGGTACGTGGTGTTGGATTCCGATTGGAAGTTCAAAGTTGAAGCTTCGCCTACTCGCGGTGTTTCTGGGGCTGACTTTGGTGTTCCTCGTGGTTCATGATGTACCACTTGGCTTCCATTTGGCTCGGGTTGAACGCGACCGTATCTATACAGCCACCGAACGCGATGCATTCACCATTGCTGGGAAAGTTACAGACGCCCTGACGCCAGCAGCTTTGGGCACTCCACAGTCTGATGCGTTGATGCGTTGGGCGATTGATTCCTACTTGGTTGCGGGTGAAGCCAAAGTTGTGATCGTTGATGGCAGTGGATATCTCGCTGCGAGCAGCGATCCAAACGACACAATCGGCTCTGACTTTACGAACCGTCCTGAAATTGCTGACTCATTGTTGGGGAATCCGACTTCTGGTGCGCGTGTATCGGAAACCTTGGGTGGTCACATTGTCTATGTCGCTGTACCCGTGCTCAGTGGTGCAAACGTACGCGGGGTAGTGCGTTTGACACTCGCTGAATCAATTGTCGACAATCGCGTGCGATCGCGGGTGATTGGAATCGCCATTGCTGCATTAATGACAATTGTCGCTGCGACTGTTGCTGCGTTTGTATCCGCTTCAGCCATCGCGCGTCCCATTAAGCGGCTTGAAAAACGCACTCAGGAACTCGCCGAAGGGGATTTGTCAGTTCGGGCCGAAGCAATTGGCCCGCCTGAGATTCGTGAACTCGCAGAGTCCTTCAATGAGATGGCAGACCGACTCGGAGCGTTCATTCAACAGCAAAAAGCATTTGCCGGTGATGCGTCTCATCAACTTCGAACACCTCTCACCGCACTGCGGTTGCGGCTCGAACAAGCCGGCGCGGAAATTGGTAAAGATCCTGATTCGGCAACGGCGAACATCGATGCTGCCATGGGGGAAGCAGATCGTCTGCGTCGCCTGATTGAGCAATTGTTGCAACTCGCACGATCGGATGGGATGCAGTTGCCGTTGGCAAGAGTTGACGTCAGCGAGTTGGTGCGCGAGCGGGTCGAAGCCTGGACCGCCCTCGCCGAAGAGCGTGGTGATTCTCTTGTCGCTGATATCGCATCTGGTGTTGTGACTGACACGGTTGCAGAAGCCATTGAACAAATTGTCGACAACTTCATTGACAATGCAATTGAATACACGCCAACGGGGACCGCAATAACAGTGAGTCTTCAGCGCGAGGGCAACAAGGCGGTGATCACTGTTCGTGATACGGGACTTGGAATGTCAGAATCTGCACGAGGGCGAGCTTTTGACCGTTTCTGGCGAGGTGCCGAGGCGAGCAGTCGGCCCGAAGGCACGGGTCTTGGGCTCGCGATTGTTCAACAGCTGGCTGATGCCATTGGCGCTCATTGCGAACTGAAGGCCAATGAGCCACGCGGGCTTTGCGCGGTACTCACTCTGCCGATCGAAGCGAGCTGATTACTCGAGCCAGTTCGGAGCAGAAGCAAGTAATGACTTGCTCACTTCAAGGCAGCGATCGAGAATATTGCAGAACGACTCGGTGTCGTTCCTGTACATATCTGCCAATGGCACGCGCAGTTTGGCGACCAAGCTGAGGCTGCGTTCGGGTGCATCGGTTACGGAAGCGTACGAGTCAATTGCGGACACCTCAATTGGCAAATCGACTCCACCAATCCCAGCGATCTCAGTGGCCAACACCAATAGGTCCGGGGGATTCTTGAGCGGGGGGAGAGTCCAAGTGAATTGCAATGGAAAAGAAAAACCCTCAGGAGGGTCAGCTTCGGGATCATCCATTGCGAGCACAGCATCTTCAAAACCCAGAAGTTCGCGAGGGTCAACTTCAAGCGATAGGTGCATGTCAATCGGGCCGTGACAGGCCTCGTTTGGGTGGAGATCGACTTCCCACAGCTGACGCAAGGAATAGGTCTCCACAAAGTGGCGTTCGTCGTGGACATGGAATCCGTGATCTATGGCATCACTCTTAATTTCAGACACATAGCCTGCAACATCCATCACTGCCACGAATTCACACTACCTTTTGGGTGTGCGTTCTTTTAATGCCAGTTCTTCAAACGCAGAATTGCTTGATCTTGTGATGGGCGCAACCGATGCAGCATCTCAACTTTTAGCAACCTTGGGCGCGCAAAAAAATGTCATGACGGGTGTTCGTGAGGGTCAGTACTCAATTGATGTGGCAACGGATAACGCGATCCGTGAAGTGTTCACTTCGGCAGGGGTGGCAGTGTTTTCTGAAGAGAGCGGGTTCGATGAAGTCGTATGGCCGTTGTCGGGTGATGCTCTGGTCGCAGTTGTCGATCCACTAGACGGATCAACTAATGCCGACCGCGGAATCCCCTGGTATTCAACTTCTATTGCACTCATTGATGCCGTTGGACTTCGAATCGGTGTTGTAAAAAATCAAGCTAATGGCGATGTCTACGTAGCTTCGCGCGGTGAAGGTGCTTCACGTAACGGAATACCAATTCGCGTGGCGGAACCGCGCGCTCTGGCCCAGTCAGTGGTTGGAGTCTCCGCAATGCCAGATAAAGAAATCGGATGGTGGCAATTCCGCGCTCTGGGTTCAGCTGCACTCGATCTTTGTTTGGTTGCCTCCGGAGCTCTAGACGCATGGGTAGATTTCGGTTCGCACGGTATGTGGGATTACGCGGCGGGAATGCTCATAGTGCAAGAAGCAGGCGGAGCCGTGGACGAGGTATTCGGAAGGGGTCCGATGCACGCCGATTATGACTCACGGCGGACAATTGTGGCTGCGAGTGCAGGTGAACTTTTGCAAAAGTTGGTGCAAGCCAGAAAATAAACCGCGAAATTTGCACTAATTTGACCATCATGCCGAGTTTCAAAAGACGTTTCGCGAACTTGGTATCGGTCTTATTGCTGGTACTGCCTGCAGTGCAACTCTCGTCTGCGCCTGCGCATGGGGAAATTCTGCGTCTTCGAAACGACAGTGGGCTAACTGGCACTTTGTTTCGTCTGCTCTCAACACCGGCAGGTGATGTACTCGGAGCAGATGATCGAGGCTTATACAAGTGGACTGCGGCCGCAGGCTGGAAACTCTTAGTTGAAGCTAAATACACGGTCAGTGAGGAATGTTCACGACGTGTTGTTCGATGTTACGAAGACCCGATAAACCTTGCATGGGGTGAGCCGATTTCATTTCCGATCTCTGGAGGTGAGTTCGTTGTCATTGAACCACTCGGTTTAAACGGTGATATCGCCATTATGACGAGCACCGACGGAGCCATGAACAACGAATGGTCAACGGTTCATGTTGCCGACAACATTTTTGTCCAATCGATAATTACTGATGGGCTTGAGCCACCTGAATCAATTACGGCCCTTGCCTATGACAAGAACAACATCCCATATGAATTTGTGAGCAATGACTATGGGAATACATGGACACAAACCGAGTCACCCATGCGATCCACCCTTGCCGCCGAAGACGCGACCCCAGATCCAACCATTGAAGAGATTGAAGCAGAGAACCCTGGAACACTCGGCTATTTGGGTGACCTTTGGGATTACCTAGAGGTTGGTTCCCTACGAATTGCGGCGACTTTTGGCGGTGTATTCATGTCGTTGAACGGTGCTGCGTGGAAAGCCCAATCAGACGGTATTCCTGTGCACCCAAGACTTCGGCTCCTGCACACCAGTTTTGGCAACACTCATCTTGCAGGTGGAATTTCCGAAGAAGAGAGTGCATTGTTTCGCTCATCAGATGGGGGAGTCAATTTCACCCGCGTTTTGGATGTGCCGATGTATCAAGCTTTCACGTACATGCGCATGCAGAGTGCGAGTGTTGCATACGGCTCATATGAAGGAACTGATCTTGAAGGCATCCGCTACGGACCCAAGATCTATCGAAGCGTAAACGGCGGAATCAATTGGGAACCGCTCAACAATGATGACATCACTTTTGAACAGTCAGGATATGCAGGACAGTACGTTCGACTCATTGTGGATGTATCACCTAGCCCACACCTTGTGGTGGTAACCGCCGATATTTTCGGCGTCTACTTCGTGACAACATCAGACGATGGGGGCACGACATGGGATGCCCAAACGGAAATCGCTGGATGTTTGGCTCACAATGGCGAACCGCATGTGGATGGTGACACGTTGATGCTTCCAGCCAAAAATGGTGCTGGGGGATATGGATATTGCCGTTCAGTCAACGGTGGAGAATCGTGGTCATTTGTATCGGTTACCACTAGTTCGCAATTCAAACCAGGGTCACTCTTAGTTCAGCCCGATGGCTCACTGTTGGCGTTATCGAGTCTGGCGCCATTCGTTTCATCCGATAATGGGGCAACTTGGTCATTGAAAACTTGCGGTGATGTCTCGACGCCGATTGGACCAGTTGAATCGGGTGAGTTCGATATCTCGGGTGCTCTTTGGGCTGTTTACTTTGATCACACTGGAGGATCATTGCCAAATGTGTTCCGCTCACCGGATGGTGGTTGTTCATGGGATGTGACCAGCGTGAGCAACTCACTTGATGATGATCTAGAGGACAACGTGCTTGATCTTGAACCAGATGTAGATCTTGAGCCGGAATCTGGGTTGCATGTGAGGGACCTAACCGGTGCACGAAACGTGCGAGTGATCGGCGTTGGGAACTCAGGATCTCTTAGATCCAAGGTTTACTGGGGTCCAAAGCCATCGGCACCACGAGGGCTCGCAGCAGTAGCAGGCAATCGCACGATCACGCTTTTGTTCACAGCGCCGATAACAAAGGGCCCTGGCACACTCATCTACACCTCAAGGTGTTCGACTCCGGGGCGCCGCTCAACGACTGTCAAGAGCTCCAAAGTCACACACTTGCACAAGAATCTGGTCTCAGGCAGGACCTACTCCTGTACGGTTTTTGTATCGAACCCGATGGGTAACTCTGGTTCGGTCAGGGTTTCCAAAAAGGCTGGATAAACGGGGTCGTCAAAGCTCAAAAATGGGGGATTAATGAAAACCAAGCGAATGTTGTTAGCTGTTGCGGTAGCTGTTAGTTCGACTGTTTTTGTTGCAGCCGCACCGGGTGTAAGCGCTGCCCCCGAGCCTTATCCCTTTATGGAGGCATGGCCAACTTGTGGGTCATCGGCCGAAGAGTATTGCGTGGAGAGTCTCGACTTCACGCCGCCAGGTGGCGAGACCCAGTCAATTGATGATCCAGGAAATACGCAGCAGTTCAGCCATCCATATGTGCGGTTCTTCGACCAGCGAGGTATGGGATTTGGCACCTTGCCGATGCTTGGCTTTGTTATCCAAAATCCAACAAATGGCTCGATGGGTGTGGGAACCAATGACGGCCTTGATGACGGTACTTATCGATTCGTGGTTCGCATAGCGGACTTTGATCCCACCGTATTTATCTCCTCAGGCCTTGTTGACGATTACGAGATCACTCGTGGAGATGACGGTTATTGGACCGCGGACATCACAATCAGCCCCAAAGTTTGGGCGGGTGCTGGCCCATCGCTTGTGGATGTTTGTAGTGGACGATTCGGTAACTGGCCCACGGAATGTGAGACAGCTGGAATGGCAACCAAGAGATATATCAGTGGTGCTTTTGTCACCATCGATCAAGGGTTGGACACCACTGAAGCTCGTGGCATGTGGATTGCCACAAATGCCGTTGGATTCCAATTTCCACAGTTCAACGTTGCAGATCGATCGGTCTCTGCCGTTGCAGTTGGCCCTCATTACTTGCCGACGGATTACGCAGAAGATTGTGTAGCCGAAGGATTGGAAACCGATGACACCGGAAAGTGTCTCACCCCTGCTCACTACGTGACGTATATGCCATTCAAAACTATTGCAGCACTATTGAACATGCCTATTGACATCGTGAAGGCGTACATCACAGGGGATGCAATGACTGCCGAAGTTGAAGGGGAAGCGGTTAGAAACTTTGATGTTGATGCAGAGCAGTTCGGCATAAGGGTCGATCTCAATCTTGAGCATTATTCAAAGCCCAACCCAAAGATCAAGTTCAAGGCGATCAAGACCTTGAAAGCTGGTACGGCATCTTCGCGCACCAACTTCATCACTGTTCCCCAAGGTTTCACTCTCAGCTCGTTTAGCTTTGGCAAGATGTCAAGCCGAGGTCTCTGCACTCAACAATTCAGCGCAATTAAGGCCGCTGCGAATAAGACGGGCTTCTGCGTTGTCAACTGGTCCTACAAGAAACCTGGGTCGCGGACGATCTCAAAGAAGACGGCGATTCGAATCATCCGCTGATGCATTGAATAGGTAGTGGGCTTTGCCTGCTGTGCAA
>CAZXAX010000075.1:0-6767 GCA_964638795.1 uncultured Bifidobacterium sp.
CTCGACAAGAGCGACACTGCGACACTGCCTACGCCACCAGAAGCACCAGTGACAAGAATTGCTCCATCGCCTGGATTGACACCTCGATCCTCTAAGGCCATCACGCAAAGCATCGCGGTGTAGCCAGCGGTGCCAATTGCCATCGACTGAGCTGGCGTGAATACTTGGGGCAACGCAACCAGCCACCCACCGGGCACACGAGCCAATTGTGAATAGCCACCGAGATGGGTTTCGCCTACACCCCAACCATTCAGGATGACCTGCTGACCAACAGTGAATGATGGATCGCTGCTTGTTGTGACACTGCCTGCGAAGTCAATTCCAGGAATCATCGGCCATCTGCGTACCACTGGCGATGATCCTGTGAGTGCGAGACCATCTTTGTAGTTGATCGTGCTATGGCTTACTGCGATTGTGACATCGCCATCCATGAGTTCATCGGTAGTCGATTCACGCCATGTCAGAGACTGTGAACCGTCTTCATCTTTTGACAACCAAAATGCATTGAACGTGGACAACAGTGGCCTCCCCAGTTGGCAAACAAGTGAACCGTTTTCGGTTACTCTGAAGAACCTAATCATAAGTTGGCGCGGTTAAAACTGCGTTATCCAGGGGGAGCGACCACTAGCCGTGAAGAGGGAAACGAGCTTTCCAGCATTCGTGCCGACCAGCGCAAATTTGGTTCGTGAATCGGCACGTCGATACGCAAACAAGACCTTGGTGGTGCTTAACGATGAGCGACTGAGTTTTGCCGACCTAGAGGCGCGTTCAGCTGTGATGGCCAAGGGCTTGCTGGCAATTGGGGTAACGAAGGGGGCCAAGGTTGGTCTCCTTGCGCCGAATGGCCCTGATTGGGTGGTAGGGCTTTTTGCGATCACTCGAATTGGAGCGGTTGCGGTCTTGTTGAACACCTACAACAAAGTGCCAGAACTCAATCGCACATTGCGCCACAGTGATCAATTTGCGTTATTGACCGTTGGTCATCACCTCTCAAATGATTACCTAGACCGTATAGAGCAAGCTGCACCTGGAATTGTTGGTCAGAAGAACGAAGACCTGATGATCAGTAGCCATCCATTTCTGCGCTCAGTGTGGACCTGGAATGCGGAGCCTCGAAGCTGGTGCGGATCAATGTCTGAGCTGGTTAAGCGAGGAGAAAAAATAAGCGACGAATTCCTCGCAGAAGTCGAAAGTGAAGTGCACCCGGCTGATCCCATGGTGTTTGTTTACTCATCTGGCTCCACCTCTGATCCAAAAGCGGCAATTCACTCACATGGTGCAACCGTGCGGCACGCCCACAACTTGTGGCAGATGCGTGACCTACAGGACGATGATGTCCTCTACACGCCGATGCCACTGTTTTGGGTGGGTGGCTTTAGTTACACACTCATTGCCTGCATGTACGCAGGCTCGGCTGTCGTTTTTGAAGAACAATTTGAACCTGGTGCAACTCTTGAGTTGATTGAACGTGAGCGAGTAACTCAAGTCCTGGGTTGGCCGCACATCGGTAAGGCGCTGGTGGACCACCCCGATTTCAAGACGCGTGACCTTTCGTGCATTCGGGCAGGTAATTTCACAGCGCTATTGCCCCCTGATCTGCAGGCCGAGGCTGAGATTCCAAAAGCGACATCGCTTGGGATGACCGAAACACTTGGGCCTCACACTTTTGATTCAAGGCAACCTCTACCACCAGAAAAACTTGGGAGCTTTGGTTATTCAGTGCCTGGCGTGGAGCACAAAATTGTTGACCCGATCACTGGCGAGGAAATGCCAACTGGCTCGGTGGGTGAGGTGTGGCTTCGCGGCTACTCACTGATGTTGGGCTTCCACAAGCGTGAGCGTGCAGATACTTTTACTCCCGACGGCTGGTATCGCACTGGTGATGCTGGCCGCTTTGATGAAGATGATCACTTTTATTTCACGGGACGCATGGGTGACCTGATTAAAACATCAGGAATGAACGTGACACCACGAGAAGTTGAAGAAGTGTTGGAAGCCATACCAGAGGTGGTGCTCGCATTTGTTGCTGGTATCGATCATCCTGTGCGGGGACAAGATGTTGTTGCTCTAGTGGCGCTGAGGCCTGGCCAATCGCTTGATGAGGAGACCGCCCGGGCCAAGGTGAAGGAACAGCTTGCCAACTACAAAGTGCCTCGCCACATTGCAGTATTTGCCGATCAGAATCAGTTGCCTTGGCTGGACTCGGGCAAGTTGGACCGCAGACAGGTCACCGCGATGCTCGCTGAGCGTTTCAGCGAGTCCTAGTCGGCAGACATCAGGTCAGCTAGCACCTGACGGCGCAGCAGCTTGCCTGTGTCAGTGTGGGGCAGTGATTCACGAATCACGATGCGATCTGGTGTCTTAGAAGACCGCAACAGGTCGCGGCAGTGATTGCGAAGCTGCTCACCGTCAGTTCGTGCATCGGGAACCAGCACGACGGCAGCTTCAATACGCTGGCCCCATTCGTCGTCTGGAACGCCAACAACTGCTGCGTCGACAACATCAGGGTGGCGCAACAATGCATCCTCAATCTCCGCTGGTGCGATGTTTTCACCGCCACGGATAATCGTGTCATCGGTGCGACCCTCAATGAATAGATATCCATCTTCGTCAATCCAGCCACGATCACGGGTGTAGAACCACTCACCTGATTCCAGGCCACGGGTTTGACCCAAGTATTCACCTGACACTTGCTTGCCGCGTGCCCATATTTCGCCATCACGGATTTCAACTTCGACTCCCGGCACAATTTTCCCGGCCGATCCGAGACGTGCCCTTGCTTTTGGGTCGCCAGTCAACGCGGCACGGTGATCATCAGGGGTCAGCATGGCAAGAGTTGAACTCGTTTCCGTGAGTCCGTAAGCGTTAGCAAATCCCGCATCAGGGAATGCTCGCAACGCACGCTCGAGAACCGTGATTGGCATGCGTGCACCGCCGTAGGAAAGCACTTGCAAACTAGGGCACTCTGCTGAGCTCTCACCGAGTACATCTACCACTCTGGCCAGCATCGTAGGGACAAGAAATGCGTGTGTAATGTTCTCGCTACGAATCAAACCAAGCCAGATGTTCGGGTCAAAGACCGGCAGGTAAACAACACGACGAGTGGAGTAGATGCTGGTGATTGAGTTGGCCACTCCAGCTATGTGATACGGCGGTACCGAGATCAGTGCGGCTGAGTCTTCGTTTGCTGAGGCGAATGGTATTGATGACTGTATATAAGCAACTAGGTGCTTATGCCGCAGTACGACCGCTTTGGGTTCCGAGGTGGTTCCCGAGGTGTAGAGCAACACGGCAATGCTTTCAGGTCCGACACGGGGTAGTGGCTTTTGTGCGGACTCGGTGCATGCGAGTAGCCACTCATCAGGCCCGTAGATGTTGGCTCGGTCAACACCGAGAGCGATTAGGCGCTGAGAATCGTCAGTGATTACGAGTGGGTCTGGATGTTTGGCGAGCAGGGCACCCAATTGGTCGTCGGACAATCTGTAATTGAGTGGGATGAATGGAACACCCGCAGCAGCCGAGGCAAAGATCGCCACAGGAAAGCACTGATGCATCATCGCCAGGTAGATAACCACTTTGGCGCCATGCTCGCTAAGCATTGATGCACCTTGCTCTGCACGTAACTTCAGATCGTTGTTCGTATACCCATCAGCCTTACTGCCAACCGTTACGCGGTCACCGGCAGTCTCAACGACCATGTTCAACAGATCGACCAGATTCAAATCACCCTGCATGCGAACACCCTAGAATCATTTTCATGCCAGTTTGGAATCACATAGGTCATCACGTGGCCGACCTCGAACGTTCAATCACGTTTTATGTGAATGTTTTTGGGTTCACGGTTCGGAACCGTCTTGCAGTGCCGGATGCTGGCTCGGCAAAGCTGCTTCGTGTGAAGGAGCCAGTAGGTCTTACCGCTGTTTATCTCACACTCGGTGGGGCAATTCTTGAGTTGCTCCATTTTGAACGCGAAGGGAATGAGGCAGCGCGAATCAGACCATTCACTGAGCCGGGGCTTACCCATATCTCGCTAACCGTTGACGACATTGCCGAAACCTGCAAACTGGTTCTTCAATATGGTGGCGAAGTTTTGGAAGATACCGATATGTGGGGCAAAGCACTGATGATTCGCGATCCCGATGGCCAGGTAATCGAGATCCTCGCTCCTGGAACCTTGTGATATTCGCTGTGCGCAGCTGATGCGATCAGCTGCGGCCCGGCAGGTCTGCTTTGACAACCTTGCCGGTTGGGTTGCGGGGCAGTTCTGAAACAAACTGCCATGCACGCGGAACCTTGTAATCGCTAAGTCGCTCTGCGCAGAACGCCGTGAGTTCTTCAACGGTGGCCGTGGCGCCATCTTTCAAAACAATCCACGCACCGATGTCCTCACCGAGCACTTTGTGTGCCACGCCAGCCACTGCAGCCTCACGAATAGCGGGATGCTCATAGAGGACAGACTCAACATCTGAGGAGTAGACGTTGTTTCCCCCGCGGATGATCATGTCTTTCATGCGGCCGCGAAGGTACAGGTATCCGTCCTCATCAACTTCCGCCATGTCACCGGTGTGCAACCAGCCGTCTTTCCATGAATTCGCCGTTGCTTCTGGATCACGGAAGTACTCACGCTCACGGCCCGGATTGCGCACGGTCAATTGCCCGATGGTCCGCGGGGGAAGCACATTGCCTTCTTCATCAATAATTCGAACTTCGGTAGGGGGCACTGGGCGACCCACCGACCCAACTCGCTTGGCGTGCTCCTCTGTGGGCATATGACAGTACGCGGGCCCGGCTTCGGTCATGCCCCATGAATTGGAAACAATCGCCTTGGGGAGTCGATTGCGCAGTCGGTCAAACGTTGCAGGTGCCAGGGGTGCGCTGCCAAGAGAGCACATCATGATTGAGGTCAGATCTGCCGAATCAAATCGTGGGCTGGCGATCAAAAGTTCAGCCATTGCTGGTACTAAAAACACTGCTGATGGTTTGAGTTGTTCAACGGTGTCGTACCACTTGTCGACATCAAACTTAGGAAGGTACATCAGAGTCAAGCCGAGTTTCATCGGGTTGTAGTTGGAAGCAATGCCAGCAAAAGTGAACATTGGCGAGGAATGGAACCATCCCTTCCCAGACCAATTAGGTACACCGTTGGGCATCATTGCCACATTGCCGTGCCTGACTACGACTCCCTTGGGTCGGCCAGTGGTGCCGGAGGTGTACATGACATCAGCGAGGTCAGTGTTTCCGACTGGAATTTGAAATGGGGAATCATCGGGGTCCGTGGCAGTTTCCCAGCTAACCGCCAGTGGGGACTCTGTCGTTGCCGTAGTCACAATTGTGCGCAATTCTGGGGCACTATTTGCCGCCTCAACAATTACCGGAAGTGTTGAGGTCCCGCTAAATGCGATGGTTGCTCCGGAGTGTTCCAACACATAGCCCAGTTCACGGGCCACCAAACGCGTGCTGATTGGAACTGCTGCTAATCCCGCTTTATGAATTGCGGTGTAGGTAACTAGAAAGCGATCGGGTTCTTCTGGTGGTACGTGAATTGCAACGCGGTCACTCTTTTGTAATCCCTGGGCTACTAGCCATCGAGCCATGCGGTTTGAAGCCTGATCCCACTCAGCAAAGGTCATTGAGAAATCATTTGCAACATTCAAGAATGCGGTTTCGTTTGGAAAACTTTCAGCCATCAAGCGAAGTTGGTCGGGCAGAAGATTCGACATGATTATTTGCTCACCTTCGTGTCAAGAAGTTGGTTCGGGGTCACGTGGCAATCCGAGTAGTCGCTCGGCGATTACATTGCGCTGGATTTCGCTGGTGCCGCCTGCAATTGTCAGGCAACGGTTTGCGAGGAAACCAAAACTCCACTGGCTTGCGGGTCCTTGCTCGACTGTTGCACCTTCTGCTCCGAGCAGAGAAAGGCCCATCTCCTGCGTGCGCTGATCGTGTTCCACGCCGAGCAGCTTGCGCACACTTGCTTCGGGTCCGGGTTGCGCTCCAGAGAGTGAGCGTGCGGCTACACGAAGACCAATTACCGAAAGCGCATGCGCCTCAGCCACCAATGCACCTAGAGCATCCTTTGTGAGAACCTGCTCAGTGGCACTTGATTGAGATAGAGCACGCTCAGCAACCAGAGCAATCAGTGCTTCAATGCCGCCACCAAATGATGAGCCGCTGCCCATGGAAACTCTTTCATTAGCAAGAGTTGTGCGAGCCAGTGGCCAACCGCCGTCTACTTCACCAATCACGCAGTCGTCAGGAACAAACACATCATTGAAGAAAACTTCGTTGAACATCTCCATGCCAGTTAGTTCTCGTAGTGGTCGAATGTCGAGACCTGGTGATTTCATGTCGACAATGAAATAGGTGATGCCTAAGTGTTTTGCGACGTTCGTGTTTGTGCGGGCAAGGCAGATGCCCCAGTCGGCCTCTTTAGCCATGCTGGTCCAGACCTTTTGGCCATTCAGGAGCCATCCACCCTTGGTGGGTGTTGCTTTGGTCGATAGTGATGCCAGATCTGAACCTGCCTCAGGTTCGCTAAATAATTGGCACCAATTGATCTCACCCGTCAGTGTGGGTCGCACCCAGCGTTCTTGTTGGCTAGGCGTTCCGTGTGCGGCAATCGTTGGTGCAGCCCAAGCTCCAACTTGTAGGTGTGGGGCGCGCACCCTTACTCGGCGCAGTTCCTCATCAATTACAACTTGCTCAACAGCTCCGGCGCCCCGCCCCCACGGAGTGGGCCAGTTCGGCACTATTAGGCCCGCATCGGC
>CAZXAX010000076.1:0-6655 GCA_964638795.1 uncultured Bifidobacterium sp.
CAGTTGCCACGAGGTATCAGACGCAATGCGCCAGTCTTTTTGTTGGCGCAAAGAATCAACGGTGCTTCAGAAGTAGTTGATACAGCCGAAGCAACCCGCAGGCCAGCAACTGCAATGGCAACTACACCGAAAGCTAAGAGAGATTTCTTGATCTGCATCTCAGCCTTTGGCGTAGTACCGCAATCGGTATTACTCGGATGCCTCTTCGGCGACGTATGTGCCTTGCAAACCTGCAAGGTACGCAGCGGGATCCTCGGTGGAATCACTTGAGTAGAACGCCATCGGCTCGTAGTCCGGAGCATCAACATCAAACTCGCGGTAACGCATCATGCCCGAACCAGCCGGGATGAGTTTGCCGATGATGATGTTTTCCTTCAAACCAAGCAGGTGATCCGAGCGGCCGTCAATTGCTGCTTCGGTGAGTACGCGCGTGGTCTCTTGGAACGATGCCGCTGACAACCATGACTCGGTTGCAAGCGATGCCTTGGTGATACCCATGATTTCCGGACGACCTTCGGCGGGACGCAGACTCTGCTCCACCATCGAACGGTTGGTATCGCGGAACACCTTTGCATCCGCACGCTCGCCGGGGAGGAAGCCGGTGTCACCGGGCTCCTGCACACCAACGCGACGGGTCATCTGGCGCACGATCAACTCAATGTGCTTGTCGTGAATCGACACACCTTGATCGCGGTAAACCTTCTGCACTTCTTCCACGAGGTACAACTGGGTTTCGCGAATGCCCTTGATCTCCATGATCTCTTTCGGATCAAACGGACCATCGGTAACTGGATCGCCAGCCTTGATCTCCTGACCATCTTTAACGATTGGGCGTGAACCCGTTGGGAGAAGAATCAAATGCTCTTCACCCTTGTCGTCAACGATGTTTACCGGAATGCCCTTGCCTTCATCGGCAAGGATGCGAACAACGCCACTTGCCTTTGCAAGACGCGCTGAACCACGTGGGGTGCGTGCTTCAAAGAGCTCAACAACGCGCGGCAAACCGCCGGCGATGTCCTTACCTGCAACACCACCGGTGTGGAAGGTACGCATGGTCAGCTGGGTACCCGGCTCACCAATTGATTGTGCAGCGATAACGCCAACGGCTTCACCGAGTTCAATTGACTTACCAGTTGCCAGTGAACGGCCGTAGCAAAGTGCACAAATACCGAGCTCAGCATCACATGTGAGGACCGAACGCACTCGCACACGGTCAACCGATGCGTCGTCGCGCAGTGCTGCCACTTGGACGTCGTTCAAAATTGTGTTCTTCTCGATCACAGTGCCATCGGTAAGTGTGATGTCATTCAACAACGCACGACCAAACAACTTGGTGTCGAGATGGGCACGCATATTGGCAGTGTCAGCCTTAACGTTTTCCACCCAAACGCCGAGTGTGGAGCCACAATCATCTTCACGGACAATGAGTTCCTGGGCGACGTCAACAAGACGACGCGTGAGGTAACCCGAGTCAGCGGTACGAAGTGCGGTGTCCACGAGACCCTTACGGGCACCCGGGGTTGCAATGAAGTACTCAAGGGTTTCGAGACCTTCACGGAAGTTCGACTTGATCGGACGAGGAATCATGTCACCACGTGGGTTAGCCACGAGGCCACGCATACCTGCGATCTGACGCATCTGGGTCATGTTTCCACGAGCACCGGATCCAACCATCATGTCGATTGGGTTGAAACGCTGTGCCTTGAATTCGCGCTCCATTGACTTCTGCACTTCAGCAGTTGCATCGTTCCAGATACGCACTTCCTGCAGACGACGCTCGCCGTCGGTGATGATGCCGCGCTTGAACTGGTTCTCAACCTTCTCGGCGTCTTTCTCGTGCTTGTCGAGAATCGCACGCTTGTCACCAGGTGTGCGGACGTCTTCGATCGAAACGGTAAGACCCGACTGTGCCGCGTAGCGGTAGCAGACGTTCTTGATCGCGTCGAGCGACGAAGCGATAACTGCTTTGCCGTAGTTATCGGACAAACGCTCCACGATGAGGCCCATCTCGCGCTTCTTCACGAGGAACTCAATGTGACCAAAGCGCGAGGTGTAATCCTCCGGCAACGCCTCTTCAAAGAGGAGTCGACCAACGGTGGTCTTGCGCGTTGTTCCCTTGACCTCACCTTGTGAAGGAGTGAGCATGTTGATCGGTGCGTGCAACGCAACTGAGCCTTCGTCGTAAGCGCGAATTGCTTCCCACGAGTGACGGAACGTGCGTCCGGCGCCCTTGGCATCATCTACGAGTTCGGTCAGGTAGTAACCACCGATCACGAGGTCCTGGGTAGGAGTAACGATCGGACGACCCGACGCTGGCGACAAGATGTTGTTCGCAGAAAGCATCAACACGCGTGCTTCAGCCTGAGCTTCAGCAGACAGCGGCAGGTGGACTGCCATCTGGTCACCGTCGAAGTCAGCGTTAAACGCGGTACACACGAGTGGGTGCAGGTTGATTGCCTTGCCTTCAACAAGCACTGGCTCGAATGCCTGGATACCAAGACGGTGCAAGGTAGGTGCGCGGTTCAAAAGAACCGGGTGTTCCTTAATTACGTCTTCGAGAACGTCCCACACTTGTGGGCGACGACGCTCAACCATGCGCTTTGCACTCTTGATGTTTTGAGCAAGCTCGAGATCAACAAGGCGCTTCATTACGAAAGGCTTGAAGAGTTCAAGTGCCATCAACTTCGGCAGACCGCACTGGTGCAACTTGAGGGTTGGGCCGGCCACGATGACCGAACGACCCGAGTAGTCCACGCGCTTACCGAGAAGGTTCTGGCGGAAACGACCCTGCTTACCCTTCAACATGTCAGACAGTGACTTGAGTGGACGGTTGCCTGGGCCAGTAACTGGACGGCCACGACGACCATTGTCGAACAACGCGTCAACTGCTTCTTGCATCATGCGCTTTTCGTTGTTCACGATGATCTCAGGAGCACCAAGATCGAGCAAGCGATTGAGGCGGTTGTTGCGGTTGATCACGCGACGGTAAAGGTCATTCAAGTCCGAGGTAGCAAAGCGGCCACCATCGAGCTGAACCATTGGGCGAAGTTCCGGTGGGATCACGGGGATCACATCGAGAATCATTGCCCTCGGGTCATTGACCAAGCGACCGTCTTCATCACGCTGGTTGAACGACGCAACAATCTTCAGGCGCTTGATCGCCTTCTGCTTGCGCTGTGCCGAAAGTGGCTTGCCGTTCAGACCGTTTTCAATTGCGTCGCGAAGCTTTGCCTCTTCGCTGATGAAGTCCATCGACTCGATGAGTGCCTTGATCGCATTCGCGCCAGTGCCACCCTTGAAGTACTCGGAGTAGCGGTACTCGAGTTCGCGCCACAGCACTTCGTCTTCGATGATCTTGCGGCTATGGAGTGACTTGAATTCATCCCACGCACGCTGCAGGAGATCCTTCTCCTGGTCGTAACGCTCACGGATGCCAGCAAGCTCGGCATCAATCTGCTTCTGACGCGCCTTGATTTCGGAATCCTTCGCACCCTGCTTCTCGAGCTGTGCGATTTCCTTTTCGGTTTCCTTCATGCGCTTGTCAAGGGTGAGCTGAGCTTCCTTCACAATTGCATCGCGCTCTTCGAGGAATTCGTTCTCGAGATTCTTGAGCTCGGTGTGGCGCTTGTCGGCATCAACTTCAGTGACCATCCAGGCCGAGAAGTAGATGACCTTCTCAAGCTGCTTGGCCTTGAGTTCTTCACGCGCTTCGATACCGCCGAGGAGGTATGCAAGCCATGAGCGCGTGCCGCGGAGATACCAAATGTGAACTACCGGAGCGGCGAGTTCAATATGGCCCATGCGATCACGGCGCACCTTCGAGCGTGTGACTTCAACACCACACTTCTCGCAGATGATTCCCTTGAAGCGCACGCGCTTGTACTTGCCGCAGTAGCACTCCCAGTCACGGGTTGGTCCGAAAATCTTTTCGCAGAACAAACCGTCGCGCTCAGGGCGCAGTGTGCGGTAGTTGATGGTTTCAGGCTTCTTAACTTCGCCTGCAGACCATGAACGAATCTGGTCAGCAGTAGCCAAACCAATCCGCAGCTGGTCAAACATATTCACGTCGAGCATTTGTGTCTCTTTCCTCTAGTCCCAGCTGATCTCAGAATGCGCGCTCGGCCTTGCGGCGCTCACGCTCACGGTCGTCGTCATCAGATCCGCGCTCTGGGCGGCTGATGTCGATACCAAGTTCATCGGTCGTGCGATAGATCTCGTCGTCCATGTCACGCATTTCGATTTCCTGACCATCGGCAGCGAGCACCTCAACATCGAGGCACAGTGCTTGCATTTCCTTCATGAGAACCTTGAAGCTCTCTGGAATGCCTGGCTCTGGAATGTTCTCGCCCTTGACGATTGCTTCGTACACCTTCACGCGGCCGAGCACGTCGTCGGACTTGATGGTGAGGAGTTCCTGCAAGCAGTACGCCGCACCGTAAGCCTCGAGCGCCCACACTTCCATTTCACCAAAGCGCTGGCCACCGAATTGTGCCTTACCACCGAGTGGCTGCTGAGTGATCATCGAGTATGGACCCGTCGAGCGAGCGTGGATCTTGTCATCGACAAGGTGAGCAAGCTTCAGGATGTACATGTAGCCAACCGTGATCGGGTTGTCGTACACCTCACCGGTGCGACCGTTGTAAAGCGTGGTCTTACCAGTGGTCTCGATGAGACGCTGACCATCAACACCCTCAGGGTTCAGGTTCTCAAGAATGTTCTTGATCGTTGGATGCTTACCAGCGGTCTCTTCTTCATCCCAATGTGCACCGTCGAAAACGGGTGTTGCAATGAAAGTGGCTGGCGGCGTGTTCGGACGGGTCTTGGTCTCGGTGCCACGCACCACTACCTCACCGACCTGCTTGCCGTTCTTCACATCGTTCCAACCCCAACGCGCGCAGTAACCAAGATGCGCTTCGAGCACCTGGCCGACGTTCATTCGTGATGGAACACCAAGTGGGTTCAAGATGATGTCAACTGGTGTGCCGTCGGCAAGGTATGGCATGTCTTCGATCGGAAGGATCTTGGAGATAACACCCTTGTTGCCGTGACGACCAGCGAGCTTGTCACCAACTTGGATCTTGCGCTTTTGCGCAACGTACACGCGCACGAGTTGATTAACTCCGGGTGGGAGTTCGTCGCCGTCTTCGCGCGAGAACACCTTGACGTCAATGACCTTGCCGGATTCACCGTGGGGAACCTTGAGCGATGTGTCACGAACTTCACGTGCCTTCTCACCGAAAATTGCGCGCAACAGGCGCTCTTCTGGTGTGAGCTCGGTTTCACCCTTAGGTGTGACCTTGCCAACAAGAACGTCGCCAGGACCAACTTCTGCACCAACGCGGATGATGCCGCGATCGTCAAGGTCACGGATGATGTCATCGGAAAGGTTCGGGATGTCACGCGAGATTTCTTCTGGACCAAGCTTCGTGTCACGAGCATCAACTTCATGCTCATGAATGTGGATCGATGTAAGCACATCGTCCTTCACGAGACGCTCAGACAAGATGATTGCGTCTTCGAAGTTATAACCCTCCCAAGGCATGAGTGCCACGAGGAGGTTCTTACCGAGTGCGAGTTCACCCTGATCGGTGCTCGGGCCATCGGCGAGGATGTCACCCTTCTTAACGACTTGTCCCTGACGAACGCGAACGATCTGGTTGATGCAGGTGTCTTGATTTGAACGACGGAACTTCGCGAGGCGGTAAACCTTCTTGCCAGCAGTTGAGTACTGCACGGTGATTGAGTCGCCCGAAACTTCGGTGACCTCACCAGTATCAATTGCCTGCAGAAGATCTGCGGCGTCGCGCGCTGCACGAGACTCAATACCAGTTCCAATGTACGGAGCTTCTGCACGAATCAACGGCACTGCCTGACGCTGCATGTTCGCACCCATGAGCGCGCGGTTTGCGTCGTCATGCTCAAGGAACGGAATCAATGCGGTTGCAACAGAAACAATCTGCTTTGGCGAAACGTCGATGTAGTCCACTTCTGACGGCGGCACGAAACCGATGTCAGTGGTGGCACCGAAGAATGACTCTGCTTCGAGCATCTTGCGCAGATCCTCGAGGCTTGCTGCTTGTGGCGAACGACGCACGAGCACGCGCTCGTCTTTGAAGGTGCCATCGGGGTTGATCGGCGTGTTGGCCTGAGCAACCACGTAGTTCTCTTCTTCGTCGGCGGCCATGTAAACGATCTTGTTTGTGACCTTGCCGTTTTCAACCTTGCGGTAAGGAGTCTCGATGAAACCAAACTCGTTCACGCGTGCGTAGGTGGAAAGCGCACCGATAAGACCGATGTTCGGACCCTCAGGTGTTTCAATCGGGCACATACGGCCGTAGTGCGAGAAGTGAACGTCACGCACTTCGAAGCCGGCGCGCTCACGTGAGAGACCGCCTGGTCCGAGTGCCGACAAACGACGGCGGTGGGTAAGACCCGACAGTGGGTTCACCTGGTCCATGAACTGCGACAACTGCGAAGTACCAAAGAACTCCTTGATCGCCGCAACAACAGGACGAATGTTGATGAGGGTCTGCGGTGTGATCGCTTCAACGTCTTGGGTGGTCATGCGCTCGCGCACGACACGCTCCATACGTGAAAGACCAATGCGAACCTGGTTCTGAATCAATTCACCAACCGAACGAATACGACGGTTTGC
>CAZXAX010000077.1:0-6653 GCA_964638795.1 uncultured Bifidobacterium sp.
TAATTGCTTTCGCACCATGATTCCGTCGCCTGGCCCAAGGAAGAGGTTTTCAACAAGTTTCCCGCCGGGGATATTGATATGTGTGCGCAGGCGTGTCACGAGCCGCGTCCCTGCTGGGTCTTCGCGCAGTTCGTAGGCGAGGGTGCCACATAGTCGCTTTCCGAGCTTGCTCTTAAAGTTGATTCGCAGAACAAACGCATGTGGTGGCTCAACTATGGCTGCTTCAAACTTCACTGGGCCGCCTGGCACCTTTGACCCTGCGGTTACCTCTTGCCACTCGGGTTTGATCACTGTTGCGCTCTTGCGCCCAAAGTTGTCGAGCCAGTCGTAGCTGTACCAACCGGCTTTACCCATTCCCATCTGGCGGATCCAGGGAAATACATCATCTGGCGGGGCTGCGATCGTGATCGAACGCGTTGCAATGAGGGTTGCACTTGGACAAATCGAGTCCCCAGCAACAGTGCTGGCGATTTCGTCGGCGGTGGAACCCCAGTGTTGCAAAAACATGATGGAGCGGGTGACGGGAATCGAACCCGCATAGCCAGCTTGGAAGGCTGGAACTCTAACCATTGAGCTACACCCGCGAAAGTGTCCTTGAATCATACCGACTAGTGCCAGAGCGCGCCCAGTGAGGCTCTCTACGAGTCAATTGTGAGTCAAACGCATCAATAGCCGTTATCACCACAATGGGTACTACCGTTGCCCAACGGAATGCTTGTAAGTCTGCTGCGATCGAAACTGTCCAAGTACAGGGATTTGCTCGGGTTGGTTCTGCTGTTTCAGGCCGTGCAGGCATTTGCCGGCTTGTATCTGCCGGCGCTTAACGCCGACATCATTGATAAGGGCGTCGCAACGGGCGATACCGGTTACATCTGGCGCATCGGTGGCTGGATGATTGCAGTCTCATTCGCCCAACTCATCTTTGCCGTTTCTGCGGTGCGTGTTGGATCAAAGGTCGCAATGGCTTTTGGTCGCGATGTGCGCGCGGACCTATTCCACCACGTAAACCATTTTTCTGCCCGCGAAGTGGCGAAATTTGGCGCCCCGTCTTTAATCACTCGAATCACTAACGATGTGCAGCAAGTGCAGATGCTGGTGATTATGACCTGCACACTTTTGCTCAGTGCGCCGTTCACGGCCCTTGGTGGTGTTGTCCTCGCACTACGCCAAGACGTTGCTCTGTCGTGGATTCTTGTGGTGGCAATGCCAGCAGTAGCTGTGCTCTTTGCGATCCTGATTCAGAAACTGATTCCCACGTACCGCAAAATTCAGGACTACCTAGACCACATAAATGAAATCTTGCGCGAGCAACTTACGGGAATTCGAGTAGTCCGTGCCTTTGTGCGTGAGCCCGAAGAAGTGGAACGTTTCCGCCAGGGCAACGAAGCATTGACCACCACTTCGTTGTACAGCGGCCGCATGCAAGCTCTCATGTTCCCAATGATCAACGTTCTTGTGAACCTTGCAACAGTTGCGGTTGTTTGGTTCGGTGCAAATCGCATCGCGGCGGGGGATATGCAGGTAGGTGCGATGGTGGCGTTCATCTCATATCTCGTGCAGATATTGATGGCAGTAATGATGGCCTCGTTTATAGCCATGATGATTCCGCGCGCTGCAGTAAGTGCCGATCGAATTCAAGAAGTGCTGATGACCGATACTTCTGTGGTCATCGCTGAAAATGCCGTTACGCAACTCAATACTCGCGCGCAGATCAAGATGACTGATGTCGGATTCGCTTACCCGGGTGCCGAGCAACCAGTTCTAAGCAATGTGAATGTCACCCTTGAAGCCGGTGAAACCTTGGCGGTCATCGGCAGCACTGGCTCGGGTAAGACCACTCTCGTGAATTTGATGACACGTTTGTTTGATGTCACGCAAGGCTCTGTGAAGTTTGATGGTGTTGATGTGCGAGAACTCGATCCGCATGCACTCTGGTCTCGAGTGGGTTTTGTTCCACAGAAGCCGTATCTGTTTTCGGGAACAATTGCGAGCAATCTTCAGTTTGGTAAAGAAGATGCAACGGAAGAGGAAATGTGGGAGGCATTACGTGTTGCCCAAGCCGAAGACTTCGTTCGGTCCATGCCAGGCGGTTTGCAAGCAAGGATTGTGCAGGGTGGCGTTAACGTCTCTGGCGGGCAGCGTCAGCGGCTCGCAATCGCCCGTGCGCTCGTGCGTAAACCCGAGTTTTACATCTTTGATGATTCATTCTCGGCCCTTGACCTAACAACCGAAGCGAACCTGCGTGCAGCACTTGCACCACACACTCGCGATGCGGCCGTGGTTGTTATTGGGCAGCGAGTCTCCAGCATTCGTTCAGCCACAAAGATCATGGTTTTAGACGATGGTGTAGTGGTCGGTCTCGGCACACACGATGAACTTTTGGCAACGTGTTCGACGTATGAAGAAATTGTCTTGTCGCAAGCGATGGTTGCGGGAGCTCAGTGATGTCCGATACCAAGCGCACGAACGAGACCGATCACGACGAGAACATTGGCGCCTCAGTAGGCGAGTTGCGCAGTGGGCGCTGGAACACCGTTGGAGTGCCGACTGAGAAATCCAAGGACTTCAAGGCCACATCCAAGCGATTGATGCAAAGAATGGCCGATGAACGCTGGATTGCTGGTGTTGTGCTGATTACTGGAATTGCCAGCGTAATTCTCGTGGTCCTCGGACCACGTGTACTGGGCCATGCGACCGACATTCTTTTTGACGGTCTACTTGGGCGCAACGGTCGTGACGGAATCAATTTTGACTCACTGCATAAGACCCTTTGGTTCGCCGTGGCTCTTTACCTGTCATCGTTTGTGCTCGCTTACATGCAAACCTTCATGCTTGCGGGAATCGTGCAGCGCACGATGTACAAGTTGCGCTCAGATGTTGAAGACAAAATCCATCGGCTGCCTCTTAGTTACATCGATAGGCACTCGCGCGGCGATCTTCTGAGCAGAGTGACCAATGACATCGACAACATTGCCCAGAGTCTTCAGCAGTCCCTAAGCCAATTGCTAACTGCGTTCTTGACCATCACGGGTGTCCTGGTGATGATGTTTGTGGTTTCACCTCTGCTGGCGTTTATTGCATTGCTTGTGGTTCCAGCATCCATGTTGTTGATGAAGCAAATTGCGGGGCGATCAAAGCAGAAGTTCATCGCCCAATGGAAACACACCGGCGAGCTAAATGGCCTGATCGAGGAAACGTTTACAGGGCATGCGATCGTCAAGGTGTTTGACCAGCAGGATCAGGTTGAGAGCCGCTTCGAAAAAATCAATCAAAGGCTCTTTGATGTCAGCAATGACGCTCAATTCATCTCTGGTTCGATCATGCCTTCGATGATGTTCATCGGAAACCTCAACTACGTTGCGATCGCTGTTATCGGTGGCCTGAAAGTTTCATCGGGGGCGATGAGTCTTGGTGACGTGCAGGCATTTATTCAGTACTCGCGCCAATTCACGCACCCGCTCACCCAAGCAGCCTCCACTGCAAACGTCTTACAATCCGGGATGGCGAGTGCGGAGCGTGTCTTCGAATTACTCGATGCCCCAGAGCAAGAGCCAGAAGGTGACTCTCACCTGGCAGGTGAGGTGCAAGGTCGCGTGGTCTTTGACAACGTTTCGTTCTCTTACACCAATGACCGCAAACTGATCGAGAACCTGTCTTTTGTGGCGGAACCTGGTTCAACGATCGCGATCGTCGGGCCTACGGGCGCTGGTAAGACAACGTTGGTGAATCTCATCATGCGGTTCTATGAACTCGATGGTGGTGCGATCACCCTTGATGGAGTCAATATTGCGGATCTTCCTCGCAGTGAGTTGCGTTCCAAGATTGGAATGGTGTTGCAGGACACCTGGCTATTCAACGGCACAATCAAAGAAAACATCGGATATGGAAATCCATCAGCAACCGAAGAACAAATAGTTACGGCCGCCAAAGCTACTTACGTTGATCGTTTCGTTCACTCGCTTCCCGATGGTTACAACACCCACCTAGCTGGTGAAGGTGAGGCCGTAAGTACTGGCGAGAAGCAATTATTAACTATCGCCCGTGCATTTCTCGCAGACCCCGCAATTCTGATTCTTGATGAGGCAACGAGTTCAGTGGACACCCGTACGGAAGTCTTGATCCAAAAAGCAATGGGAGCACTACGCAAGGGCCGCACAAGTTTTGTGATTGCGCACAGGCTCTCAACGATTCGTGATGCCACGGTGATACTTGTGATGGAAAACGGCACCATTGTCGAACAGGGCTCACACGAGGAGTTGCTAGAGCGTCAGGGTGCATACCACAGGCTCTATCAGTCCCAGTTCTCGGCGCCTTCTGTTGATCTCGATTGAGCCTTAATCGCGGGCGTCTTTTTCACACTAAGTTGAGTGAACTACCAAGGGGGCAATATGAGTGACAACAAAAAATTCTTGGTCTTTTCCAATCCGACACCTGGCAAGGAAGACGAATACAACTCGTGGTACGACAACCAGCATCTCGCTGATGTTTGTGCAATTCCTGGAGTGAGTGGTGCAAGTCGCTACAACCTCGTTCAACTTGATCCGAATGCGACACCCGCACATAAGTACCTGGCTGTATACGAACTTGATGGTGACCCCGCTGCGGTGTTTGCTGAACTCGGCGTGCGCGCAGGCACCGACAAAATGCCAATGAGTGACGCCCTCGATCTTTCTACGATCGGTATGAGCATCTGGGAACCACGTTCCTAGAACCGCCAATACAGATCAACAAATCTCGAAGGATTCAACATGCCTAATACCAGTGGTGCTGTAGACATTTATTTTGAAACGCACGGTGACAAATCAAATTCTCCGTTGCTGTTAGTGAATGGATTCAGTAACCAACTGGTTAGTTGGCATCCCGAACTGATCGCGGCGCTCGTGAATCGTGGATTCTTTGTAATCGTTTACGACAATCGCGACGTCGGGCTATCCACACACTTTGATGGAGTTAAGGCAGACATCTCCGCTGTGTTGGCCGCCCGCAAGGCAGGCAAGCCGTTTGAGGGAATGATTCCTTACACACTCACCGACATGGCCAGCGATGGCATTTCTGTTCTTGACGCACTTGAAATTAAGGCGGCGCACATCGCCGGAATGTCCATGGGTGGAATGATCGTGCAGCGCATGGCGATTGATTTCCCAGAGCGCGTGTTGTCTGTGTGTTCAATCATGAGCCACACCGGAGAGTCGGCATATGGTCGCAGCACTGAAGAAGCCAATGCAGGGTTGATGTCGATGCCGCCATCTGATCGCGAGGGATACATCAAGCACACAGTTGAGAACACGCGAATCTGGGCTACCAAATACCATTTTGATGCTGATGCAGAAGCCGATCGTGCGGCGCGTCAATATGACCGTTGTTTTTATCCTGAAGGGCCAAGCCGTCAGTTCGTTGCTATTCGGACGGCTTCACCGCGCAATGAAGATCTCGCCAAACTGCAAGTTCCAATGTTGGTAATACATGGTCGTCATGACACTTTGATCACATTGTCCGGTGGCGAGCGCACGGCTGAAGTGACACCAGATTCGCGTTTACTCATACTTGATGGCATGGGACACGATCTTCCGCGTCCGTTATGGCCAGCAATTATCGACGCGATCTATTCAAACTCTGAACGCGCCTCTGTCTGATCTCAAATGGTCGGGGAGGGGGGACTTGAACCCCCGGCCTCCTGCTCCCAAAGCAGGCGCGCTACCAAGCTGCGCCACTCCCCGGTTTTCTTAAAGGTTACTTGCCCGACCTCTTTGCGGCTTTGGCGAGTCGTTTTGCTGCGCGGCCAATGGCAGCAATATTGCGGTGGTCTAGGTCGCCCAGCTCAACGCCGTTGTCGAATAAGACGCGGTAGCGCTGCCAGTTGAAACCGTTGGCGAGTATGACTTTGCCCTCGGTGCCCTCAGGCACACCGTCGAGTTCGACGGTGGCTGTGACCCGATCTCCGATGGTTAAATCGATTTGATCCTTATGGGGATTGGCGAGAGCGTGCGGCTTCCAGAACGGCATGCCTACATCTTGCCCCAAGTGATGGTCTCTCAAGTAACCATTCAAGTACCCGACAAGTAGACTCTCACCCTTGTGAAGAGCACTGTTGCACCCCTCGAAGACAACAAGGTCAAGCTTTCTATTGAGATTGATGTCGCCGAATTTGACCAAAGCATTGATGACGCGTTCAAAAAGATCGCCAAAGAGGTTCGCCTGCCTGGGTTTCGCCCCGGTAAAGCCCCTCGCAAACTTCTTGAAGCCCATGTCGGTTTGGCCGTGGCCCGTGCGCAGGCACTGCAAGACGGCATCCCTCAGTTCCTTGCCAAAGCGGTAAAGGAACACTCAGTCGATCTGATTGCCCCACCCGACATCAAAATCACTGCCGGCGAGGAAGAGGGTCCGGTTGCTTTTGATGCCGAATGTGAAATTCGCCCCGAAATTCAAGTCGGGGGATACAAGGGATTAAAGGTTGAGCTCACCTCACTTGAGCCAACTGATGAAGAGCTCGAAACAACTATCAAAAACGAGATGCGCCGCCATGGCTCACTAAGCGACGTGGAGCGAGCAGCAGCACACGGTGATTTTGTTGTTGTTGACATTGCCGGCACCCGTGATGGCGAGCCTGTTCCTGGTCTGAACACCGATGACTGGACCTACGAGGTGGGTCGTGG
>CAZXAX010000078.1:0-6522 GCA_964638795.1 uncultured Bifidobacterium sp.
TTCTTCGCGTCAGTGTCCATCTCGGCGTAAGTGACTGTCGAGTTTTCGGGGATAAATAGTTGGTCGTAGCCAAAACCATTCGATCCGTGTTCAGCGGTAGCAATGTCTCCCGGCAACACACCTTCGGCGATTGTCCATGTGGTCGCCCCGCTTGGATTGGGCCACGCAACCACCATTACAGAACGAAACTCTGCCCGCCGATTCAGTTCGCCATGCAAACGTTGCAACAGCAACGCACGATTGGCCGCGTCGCGATTACTTCCATCGGCACGGATTTCATCCCCCGCGAACCGAGCACTGTGCACACCGGGCGCACCGTTTAAGGCCACAACAAACAGCCCCGTGTCGTCAGCGAGAGCTGGCTTTTGTGTTGCGTTCATTATCGCCAGTGCTTTCAACTTGGCGTTCCCGACCAATGTGTCGGCATTTTCATCAACATCGGGGACTTCATTGAGCCCTGGGCGCGGCAACAGCTTGCATTCCGGCATCAAGACAGTGAATATCTCCTCAATTTCCGCAACTTTATGCAAATTGGCTGATGCCAGAACTAGCTCGAGTTGCTGTGACATGGAGAAGTTCCGCGCAGTTTCCTAGCGTCCAAGTTGGCGCGGTGCAGGAGCGTTTGCGAGCAAGCTGGATTGCAGATCAAAGATCTGCCCCAGGCCATGGGATGCAAGCTCCAATAGCGAATCCAATTCCTCACGACTAAACGCCAAACCTTCTGCAGTGCCTTGCACCTCTACAAACTTTGCATCGCCACTTGCTTTGGATTTCAACATCACCACATTCATGTCAACTTCTGCTGACGAGTCTTCAACGTAGGGAAGATCAAGAACCGGCACTCCGTTATGGATGCCGACGCTGATAGCGCCACAAAATGAATGCAATGGGTGAGACGAAATCAAGCCCTCTTGATGCACTCTTGACAGTGCGTCGTGCAAAGCAACATAGCCACCAACGATGCTCGCAGTGCGGGTGCCGCCATCGGCTTGAAGTACGTCACAGTCCACCACCACTTGTCGTTCACCGAGAGCCACCATGTCGCAAGCGGCTCGCAAAGAACGGCCGATCAGGCGCTGAATCTCCACCGTGCGCCCTGACTGCTTGCCCTTGGCTGCCTCGCGATCAACACGCTCTGGAGACGACCCAGGCAACATCGAATACTCAGCAGTGACCCAGCCTTTATTGGTGCCCTTCATCCATCGCGGCACATCTTCATCCACGCTTGCCGTGCACAACACCCGCGTTTTGCCAAAGCTGACCAGCACCGAGCCCGCAGCCATTTCGGTGAAATCGCGTTGGATTTCTAAAGGTCTCAATTGATTCGGTTGACGGCCATCGGGTCTAGACATATTTCAAAGTTACTCGCTTGATCATTTTCCAGGTGCCCACAACTTCGCATCGGACAACTCCGGTCCGAGAAGTCGTCGCCCAAGATCAGCGAACCAAGAAACATCACCTGAAGACAAAAACGTGTGCTCGCCGCGCTTGGTCTCACTCGAAACAAGACCCGCATCCATAAGGGCCTTGCGCACAGCAAACGCTGTTTCATCCGCAGAACTAACGAGCACAACATTTGGGCCCATGACTTCACTGATTACTCGGGCCAGATAGGGGTAATGGGTGCAACCAAGTAGCAGGGCGTCCACGTTCGCTGCGCGTACCGGCGCAAGCAGCCGTTCGGCGAGCACCATGACTTCATCTCCAGTTGTTTGTCCACGTTCAACAAACTCAACAAAACCTGGGCACGCCGCACTTGTGAGCGCAACGTCAGCCCCAGTGGCTGCCACTGCTCGCACGTAGGCGCCAGATGAAACCGTGCCGACGGTGCCGATTACTCCAACGTTCTTGTTGCGGGTCGCTTGTACTAAAGACCGAGCGCCAGGATTAATTACCTCGAGAACTGGCACTGGCATCTCTTTCACCAGCGCGTCATATGCAACCGCCGATGCAGTGTTGCATGCAACGACAATCGCCTTTGCGTCAAAGTCGCGCACCAGACTCCATGCGATTTCAATTGCATATCCCCGAACCTCGTCCGCGGGCTTGGAGCCGTACGGATACCTTCCGGTGTCGCCGACATAAACGAGATCCTCGTTTGGCATTAGGTCAATCAACGCCCGCGCAACGGTGAGGCCACCGAAGCCGGAGTCAAACATGCCAATCGGCCGATGCGCCATGGCAGCAAGATTACTTAGAAATAAATGATCTTCTCGGCTGCAGCTTCGGCGTCATCCAGATTGGCCGTATATGCACCTGTTGACAAGTACTTCCACCCACCGTCACAGACGATGAACACAATTGTTCCCGACTCGATGCTTGCCGCCATCTTTGCTGCACCAGCGAGTGATGCACCAGTGCTGATGCCAGCAAAAATGCCGCACTCGTTCACAATTCGCCGTGTCCATTCGATGGATTCACGAGGGCGCACGACGCGCTTGCGATCCAGGATGTCGTAACCGTGCCAGTTCTCAAACACCGGCGGTATGTAACCATCATCAAGATTGCGCAGACCTTCAACGGTCTCCCCCAGCGGAGGTTCCACAGCAACAATTTGAATTTCTGGATTTTGTTCCTTCAGGAAGCGACCCGTACCCATCAAAGTTCCACTAGTGCCAAGACCAGCAACAAAGTGCGTGATCTCTGGGCAGTCGCGCCAGATTTCAGGACCAGTGGTTTGGTAGTGAGCAGTGGGATTGGCATCGTTTGCGTATTGGTAGAGAAAGCACCACTCTGGGTGTTCTTCTGCCATCACCTTGGCACGCGCAACTGCACCGTTGCTGCCTTCTTCGCCAGGCGTGAGAATTATCTCGGCGCCAAACACTTCCAGCATCTGGCGACGTTCGATAGACACACTGGTTGGCATCATGATCGTGATCGGATAGCCCTTGATCTTGGCAATTGCTGCCAATGCGATTCCGGTGTTGCCTGACGATGGCTCCAAGATTCGCTGACCCGGCTTCAAGCGTCCATTTTTCTCAGCGTCTTCGATCATCGATTTCGCGATGCGATCCTTCACCGAGCCGAACGGATTCTGATTCTCCAACTTTGCGATCAGACGAACATTCGGGTTCGGTGACAGATTCGAGACGTCCACCATTGGCGTGTTGCCAATCAGGTCAAGAATCGATTCGCTGGGGATCATGCTGGTCTTTCGGGGGCGGGTCGGGCTAAATCCGACTAAAGCAATAAGGATTCTAGCGATTAGCCCTGGATTTGCACCGTTTGATCTTGTGCCACCTACAGATTGAGCCTCGCAAAGCCTTATGTGGTCTAGGCGACGTTGATTTTCTCTTCGGTTATCTCGCCATTGACAATGCGAAATGATCTCGGCTCAGGAGTGCCAGATTTCAAGCTGACGATCAGATAGTGCCAGCCAGGGTCCGGCGCTTGAGCAACGTCCGTGGCGCTCGGATACGCCTCGGAATGCGTGTGACTGTGCATCACTCCTAAGACTTCAAGGCCGTCCTTTTCCGCCGCAATTTCCGCTATCAGATGCTCCTTTGGATCAATCGTGTAGACCTTGGCGCTCGCTGCGATATTCGTGCACGGCACAAATCGGTCGATTCGATCGCTACCTGGCGCCCCGATCATCAGGCCACAAACCTCTAACGGATACCCGGCAACAGCGTGCTCGCCCATTGCAGCAACTATGTCGGCAGGAATCACAATCATCACCCGATAAGGCTACAAGTAGCCTTGGCAAGCCCGAATAACCATGAAAAAGCAATCTTCCACTTTGGCCAGCAACCGCAAGGCACGTCACGACTTCACCATCCTCGAGGTGGTTGAAGCTGGAATCGTGCTGTCTGGAAGCGAAGTCAAGAGTCTTCGCACTGGCCAGGTGCAGCTTGCGGACTCCTACGCTCGCATGCACAACGGTGAACTATGGCTAGAGGGTGTGCACGTGGCGCCATATCAATTCGCACACGGTGTGGGAGCTCACGATCCAAACCGACCGCGCAAACTACTGCTTCACGCTTCGGAACTTCAGCATCTCTCTGACCGCGTAGCGCGTGAACGCTTAACAATCGTGCCGCTGTCGATTTACTTAAAAGATGGCCGCGTAAAAGTTGAAGTGGCACTTGCCCGCGGCAAACGTCGCGAGGATAAACGCCAAGACATCGCCAAGCGCGACGTGGAACGAGAAATTCAGCGCAACTTAGGTCGCCAGGAAAAGGGCAAGATCTAAATCAATTTTGATGTGTCGCCATTCGCAGCACTGATCGCTGCAAGCCAAGTCTTGTAGCCACCATTCACATTGCGTGCTTTAACTCCACTCTCGTGAAGCAGCGATGCAGCAGTGTGACCGCGTTGACCAACTTGGCAATAGACCACGAACGGACCAGGGCCGAGAGAATCAAGTCGCTCGCGTAGCTCATCTAGCGGCACATTGATGTCACCAGGGATATGCCCGGCGATGTGTTCAGTTTCGGTGCGCACATCGAGAAGTTTCCAACCTTGACCCAGAGCGGTATCGATTTCCAGAGGGTCAATCACGTCACAGTCACCAGTGAGAACATTCTCTGCCATGTACCCGAGCATGTTCACTGGATCTTTGGCTGATGAAAATGGTGGCGCATAAGCGAGTTCAAGATCGGCAAGCTCCACCGCTTTCACACCAGCCGACATCGCTGTTGCAAGAATGTCGATTCGCTTATCGACTCCAGATCCACCAACTGCTTGAGCGCCAAGGATTGTGCCGTCGTACGGGTCAAAAAGCATCTTGATAGTCATCTGCTCTGCGCCTGGGTAGTAGCTCGCATGATTCATCGGATGAGAGTGCACGCTCTTGAATGCTCGCCCGACAGCCGTGAGACGCTTCGCATTCCAGCCCGTCATTGCCACCGTTAGAGAAAACACTTTTACGATTGCGGTACCAAGAGACGGTGCAGGTCGCACATCGAGTCCTGCGATGTGGTCGGCCACTCTGCGACCTTGTCGGTTTGCCACATTCGCAAGTGCGATCAATGAACTCGCACCACTGACGGAATCAATCTTTTCCACTGCATCACCGACTGCGTAGATGTCTGGGTCACTTGTTTGACCAGACTCGTTCACAGCGATGCCGCGGTTGGGCCCGATTGCTAGCGACGCCATCTCGGCGAGGCGCGTATCTGGGCGCACTCCGATTGAGCCAATAACCAGGGCCGCCGGAATCGCGCGACCGTCGGCTAGCAACACCGCATCGGAAGTGATTTCAGTGACCGCTACCCCAGTTTCAACGTCAATGTGGTTTTTCTCAAGTTCGGCTCGAACCAAAATTGCCAACTCGGGATCCAACGGAGTGAGAACTTGATCTGCAGCCTCAACCACGGTGACCTTGATTCCCGAATGCGACAGATTCTCTGCCGTCTCAAGGCCGATAAAACCCGCACCAATTACAACTGCGGTGGCAGGTGATGCTGCAACATCGGCGTGCAATCGAGCGGCATCTTCGACCGTGCGTAACACTCGCACACGGTCAAACCCTGGAATCGGAGGTCGCACAGGGAGCGCCCCTGGACTTAACACCAACTTGTCATAACCGATCTTTGAATCTGTACCGCTAATTGTGTCGCGGACTGTTACTTCATGAGCCACTGCATCAATGCCGATGACTTCTGTGTTCACGCGGACGTCGAGACGAAACCGGTCGTGCAGTCGCTCTGGTGTCTGCAATAACAGATCGCTCTCTTCTTGAATCACGCCACCGACGTAATAAGGCAATCCACAGTTGGCATACGAAACGTGGCCTGACTTTTCGATAACCAGTATCTCGACAGACTCGTCTAGCCGACGTAGTCGCGTAGCGGTAGACATTCCTCCAGCTACCCCGCCGACGACTATTACGCGCTTCACAGTTGAGTTGTTTGAATCCACGCTCATGAATATATACCCTAGGGGGTATGTGCAAACGAACAACATGCAACAAATGTGGAAAGCCCGACTGGTCGGGTTGCGGCGCCCACGTAGAACAAGTCCTAGGAGACGTGCCGCAACGCGATCGATGCAATTGTCGGACCGAAGGTGCGACCGCAAAAGCTCAGCGTGCGGGATTCCTCGCCCGCCTGCGTCGCAGTTAATCATTGCAACGCCTTCCTGAATTGCGCAGTTACTTTGTGACCCCGCTGCCGTACACTTGTGAGCAACACAAATAACAAGGGGCTGACTGGTTTCGACGTCAGAGTCACTGGTTACGCGTGCGACCCGAGTTGCTCAGACTCGAAAAACGGGGCACAAACAGAATTGCCAACGAGCAGTTCGCTCTCGCAGCCTGATTAGGGCCTAAGAGAGTCATCGTGAGTCGCGAGACCGCACGGGGCCAATCCATTGCAGCCCGGCACCAGAAGCAAGGGATGACGGCGAGAAAGAAAGCTGGCGGTGGGAAAGACCACTGACCGCTCAGAAAGTTGAGCCGCGGATTACTTCGGTAATCAGCCCACCCGCGGGCGCCGCTGCGTTAGCGACATAGTCGGGAACGGTCGTATCACGAGTAGTTAGTACCTGAGGGACGGGGGTTCGATTCCCCCCAGCTCCACC
>CAZXAX010000079.1:0-6519 GCA_964638795.1 uncultured Bifidobacterium sp.
AGTCTCGGAGTAATTCGCATCGGCAGGTTGGAATATATGGAGAAACTGAGCAAGGCTTTAGAAGCACCAAATCTGGGATGGTCACGATGAGCGATTCAAACTCCGGCAAGAAGGAACAGCCATGGGTGATGCGCACGTACTCGGGTCACTCCACCGCCAAAGCTTCGAACACGCTTTACCGCACCAATCTCGCCAAAGGTCAAACCGGTCTATCAATTGCCTTTGACCTTCCAACACAAACGGGTTACGACCCAGGCGACACGCTCGCTTCAGGTGAAGTCGGCAAAGTAGGTGTGCCAGTAGTTCATCTTGGCCACATGCGAACTCTGTTGGAGGCAATACCGCCTGGGCAGATGAACACCTCAATGACCATCAACGCAACTGCGGCATGGTTGTTGGCTTTGTACGTTGCCAATGCAGATGAACAAGATGTGCCACGCACCGAACTTCGTGGAACTACGCAAAATGACATCGTGAAGGAATACCTTTCACGTGGCACTTACATCTTCCCCCCGGCACCTTCACGACGCTTGATTGTCGACATGGTGACCTGGTGTCATGAAAACACTCCACGTTGGAATCCCACCAACATTTGTTCGTATCACTTGCAAGAGGCGGGTGCGACGCCCGTTCAAGAAATCGCATTCTCGCTCGCGACTGCGATTGATGTCCTAGATGCAGTTCGCGACAGTGGACGCATCCCAGCGAATGAATTTGCCCGTGTCTTTGGTGCGATCTCATTTTTTGTCAATGCTGGCATCCGCTTTGTTGAAGAAATCTGCAAAGTTCGAGCATTCACTGAACTCTGGGCCGAAATTGGTCGGAGTCGTTACGGCATCACCGATGAAAAGGCGCTCCGGTTCCGCTACGGAGTTCAGGTCAATTCACTAGGGCTTACAGAAGCGCAGCCTGAGAACAATGTTCAGCGCATTGTTCTTGAGATGCTCGCTGTAACTCTTTCGCGTGATGCACGGGCGCGGAGTATCCAACTACCCGCCTGGAACGAAGCGCTCGGTTTGCCACGCCCATGGGATCAGCAGTGGGCTCTACGCATGCAACAAGTCCTGGCATATGAAACTGACTTGCTTGAATATGCAGACATCTTCAATGGATCAGAGGTAATTGAATCCAAGACGAATGAACTTAAAGAGGCTGCATGGTCCGAATTACAAGAAGTTCTTGAACTCGGTGGAGCGTTTGCTGCAGTTGAAGAACTCAAGGGTCGGCTAGTTGCATCGATGGCCCAACGCACGAGCCGAATCGCCAGTGCCGAACAAGTTGTGGTTGGTGTTAACCGATTCCAGGAATCCGAAGAGTCCCCACTTGCCGGTGATGGTTCATTTCTCAAAGTTGACCCCGCGGTCGAGCGTGAACTCGTCCTTGAACTTGAACAATGGCGTGCGAGCCGCGACCAAGCCGCAGTGGACAAGGCGCTTGCATGGCTGCTCGATGCGGCGAAGTCCGGCGAGAACATCATGGAACCTTCCATTGCATTGGCAAAAGCTGGTGGCACAACCGGCGAATGGAGCGCAGCTCTGCGCGGAGTTTTCGGTGAGTACCGCGCGCCCACCGGAGTTGGCGCTGCGGTTGGTCACCACAAAGGTGGGCTTGGAACTGTGGCTGACTTTGTGAAGACCATTCCAGGAGGGCCACCCAAGTTGTTGGTGGCCAAACCTGGGCTTGATGGTCACTCCAATGGCGCTGAACAAATTGCTGTTGCTGCACGCGACGCTGGCATGGAGGTCATCTACGGCGGCATTCGCCTAACGCCAGAACAGATCGTGGCCGCAGCGCGTGATGAAGACCCCGACGTGATTGGTCTATCGATTCTCTCGGGCTCGCATCTTTCGCTAGTCCCAGAGATCATCGCCCAGCTCAAACAATCAGGAGTTGATGTTCCTGTGGTGGTCGGAGGGATCATCCCTGAAGATGATCAGCCTGGACTCTTGCAAGCTGGTGTTGCAGCGATCTACACGCCAAAGGATTACAACATTGCCGAGATCATGCGCGGCATCGCCGAACTCACGCTTGCTCAGCGGCAATAAACTTTTCGAGTTCTGGGCCCGATTCAAAACTGGTGATTAACGCATAACGCGGCGCATTGGAATTGTGCACAACCACGTGCCAAAGACGTTGAGTGTCAACCACAAAACGGGCACCGCGAGGCAATGGCACACGACGCTCAGTAGTTGGGTCCGGTAAACCATCTTCGTCATTGTCCATCAACAACATGTAGCTGTCGGGGCTGTCTGTGAGTTCTACCCATGACCGGACAACCCATCCCTCATTGTCGGGATTGAAGCGATTGTTGTCATCACGATGGATCGAGCGAATCGCTGTATCACGATCTTGTGGCTGCAACTTGATGATTCGGACTCGCCCGAAATTCGCACCGATTCCCTTCACGTAGTCCCGAAGTGTCGGTGCTTTATCCGCATTGGAAGTAAAGAGTGCGTCTTTGTCGGTCTTGCCTTTGTCCCAGAAACCACGACAATCAAGCTGTCCATCAGCAGATGCAAGAGGCGCGAAGTTGGTATCGCCTCCACTCTTCCAGTCCATGTACTCGAGCGATTCCCATTCATGCGCAGGCACGTCAAAGGGTGCTTTGCGCAACAATACAAAACCAGTTTCTTCAAGCGCCTTTAGCCGATAGTGCGGAGTGTGCAGCGGAATTTCGACGGACCAGTGTTCCTTCGTTGGCCAGAAGGTCGTTGTCATAGTTTCAAGTCTATGACGTAGTGGAGGTTTCTGCCACGGTAGTGGTGGTTGACTCTGTGGTCGTTGTAGTTGTTGGTGCTGGAAGCTTCAACTCATCTCCCGCATTGATTTTGTCAACATCAACGATTCCATTGAGTTCCACAAGTTCATTGAGATCAACTCCGAACTGCTCGGCAATCGAGAACAGAGAATCACCAGGGTTCACAATGTAAGTCTTTGGTGCTGCAGTAGTGGTCGTTACCACTTCAACAGTTGTCGGTGTCGTTGTCGTCGTGGTGGATGGAGAGTCGTCACCTGTAAATGCGGAAAACATTGCAGCAAGTGTGAATACCACGGTCGAACCTGCGAGTAGCCACTGGAGTCTTGTACGCAGGATCATTGGACTTAATGCTACGCATACCGCGCTCATAGAATCGGATGATGCTCAACCGCGACGACACCATCACATTCGAAGGTGCGCGGCGACCGGATCGTCAGTATGTAGTCAGCGCATCGGGCATCGATATCGCTGTGTATGAGTGGGGGGCACCTAACGCTGACCCCTTGCTCCTTGCCCACGGAGGTTCTGACTTCGCTGGCACCTTTGATGTGTTCGCTCCGTTACTTGCGTCTGGTGGGTGGCGGGTGATTGCGTGGGACCAGCGGGGTCATGGTGACAGCGGACGCTCGGACCTCTACGGCTGGTCAGCGGATCTGCGAGATCTAAAAGCGGTGTTCGACCATGTCGGGCATGATCCCGTGGTTGCGGTGGGCCATTCAAAGGGTGGTGAGTTGCTTTGCGACTTCACTGAAGCTCATCCGGCACGGATCAAGAAGTTCGTCAACTTAGACGGGTTGCCGTCGCGTCGCCCCGCACCCGACATTCAGGACCACGAGCGCACACAACTGCGACGCGAGGACATCACTACATGGTTGGACTACAGGCGCGGACTCCATGATTACAACCGTCGCCCCGGCACGCTGCAAGAAATTGTTGAGCGGCGCAAGAAAATGAACCCACGCCTCAGCAACGAGTGGCTGACCTACATCGCCACCATTGGTGCGCGTCAAGATCCCGACGGCTGGCGTTGGAAGGTTGACCCCGCAATTCGTTTCGGTGGCTTTGGGCCGTCACGGCCCTATTGGGGTCTGTATCGGATGGCGGGTTTCAGCATGCCGTTTCTCGGTGTCCTTGGAATGGTTCCCGAGCAGATGGGTTGGGGAACAAAACCCGAAGAAGTGACACCGTGGCTACCCCGCCACGGGCGACTCGAAGTACTTCACGAAACTGGTCACTTTGTCCATATCGAACGCCCTCACCGTGTTGCAGAAATAGTCCTTGAGTTCTTGGCGCAATGAACACGATCACTTACCTTCGCCATCTGCGCATCGAACTCGCGTTACATGAGTTGCGCTCGGGTACTGGGCGCAACTTGCTCATACTTCATGGTCTCGGTGACTCCGCCGCCCGAATCGTGCCCCCTTCAGCTGACATTTGGCCCGGCCCAGTTTTTGCTCTTGACTTCACCGGGCATGGAGCATCGAGCGTTCCGCGCGGCGGTGGTTACACCTGTGAGATCTTGCTCGCCGATGCCGACATCGCGTTGAACCACCTTGGCGAGGCAACACTGCTTGGTCATGGTCTGGGTGGATACATCGCCTTGATGCTCGCCGGTGCACGCCCTGAACGCGTAATGGGCACTGTGATCGCCGATGGTCCAGGCATCACCGGTGGTAGTAGTGGTCCAACTTCTGCGCGCATCACACCACCACTTGAAAATCCTGACCGGCTCACACCCGACCCACTTGCATTGATGGAACTCACGTCGGACATCCGCCCACCTGACTACGCGAATGCATTTGCGCGACTCGCACTTCAGAACTCAAACATTGAAGATCCAATTACGGTTTGTGTGCGCTGGCAGATTCCGTGGCTTGATGCAGTTATTTCCGAGCCAGGCGTATTGCATGACATCGGTCTTGACGACGCTTTGAAGCGCTACTCCTGAGAACTAGACGGCGCGCCACGACACATACGCTGCGAGTTCAATTAATTCGTCGCGCGCATCAGTCGTAATTGGTGCTTGTTTAATCGCATTAACCGCGCCTGCAGTCAATGTCGTGATGTGATCCTCAAGTGCATCTAACGCGCCGCACTCACGAATCACATCCTGTGCATTGCGAATCTCGGTTTCGGTGATATCAGGCTGCCCAACTCGGTCAAGTACGGCGCGTTGAGCTGTGGATGCAAGAGATGTGGCAATTGAAAGCAGCGGTGTTGGCTTGCCTTCACGCAGATCATCGCCGACTGGTTTTCCCGTTATCTCGGTTTCCCCAAACGCACCGAGAACATCATCACGCATTTGGAACGCCTCTCCCAATGGCACTCCATAAGCACTCAACTTCGCCAGTACATCCGGTGCAACGGTAGGCATTGCCATCGTTGCGCCAAGATGCAATGGGCGCTCGATTGTGTATTTCGCACTTTTGTATTGACAGATTCTTTCGGTGTACTCACGGCGGCGTTCTCGCGTGGCAGAACCCAGAACATCAAGGTACTGGCCAATATTGAGTTCAATCCGCAACGTGTTCCAAATCGCCCACGCTTGCGGTGGAGCTTTCATAAGCAACTCATCTGCGTACACGTAGGTCAGGTCGCCAACGAGAATCGCGACACCTTCACCGAAGCGTCGTGCCTCACCGAGATAACCACGCGACTCGTGCTCACCGATAGCAACCATGTGGGTAGTGGGCTCGCCACGACGTGTTGCTGAGCCATCCATGATGTCATCGTGAAAAAGCGCAAAAGCATGCAGCAACTCAAGGGCCGCACCTGCATCGACGACTATCGAATCTTCCCGATTACCACCGAGACCCACGTATCCCCATTGACAGAATGCGGGACGCAGGCGTTTGCCTCCCGCCAATACGAGTCGACGCATCTCATCAAAGGGCGTTGCCAATTGCGGCTCGAATGCGGCCCACGTGGCTCGCTCCGCATCAATGACTTGCGCCAAGCGATCTTCCACCCGGCGGGCAATAGCCAACAGCGAGGCAGGAGGGGTCGGAAGCACAACTTCAGGCTAAACCGCCGAAGTAGGGAACAACTAGTCGGCCTTTAGATCGGCAACGACCTTCTCCACTTCTAATTTCGCAGTACTTATCTTTTCGCGGCACACAGCGATGAGTTCCGATGCCCGCTTTACCTGCGATGCAAGGCGATCAACATCCACCTTGTCGGACTCGAGCTCTTTCAAGATCTTCTCGAGTTCCTCTAGTGCTGCTCCATAATCCACAGCTTCAACTTTGTCCTTTGCCACAGCTCATATCTCCTTAGTCTTTGTTTACAGAATCAATGGTTGAGTCAATTGAGCCACCCACAACTTCGGTGGTTATTTTCTCGCCCGGTTTAACGCTCTTTAGATCAGTGATGACTTTGCCATCTGCGCCACGAGTGATGCTCCAACCACGCTTCATCGTGTTGATTGGATCAAGCAAGCGAAGGCGTGCCTCGTACCCCTCAAGTTTGAGAGTGCTGTGCGAAATGGTGGTGGTGGCTGAACCTGAGATGCGCTGCGCCAGGATCTCCAGTTTTCCCTCTGCATGGTTTGCAGAGATAACAGCACGGTTGCGAATATGCGTGGAAAGTGCAACCAGCCGCTCTGCGCCACGATCGAGAATGTTGGCAACTACATCTGTTATCTCACTTGCAGTTTCATCCACATCATCAATAAATGCCTGAACGATGCCCACCAGGTGCTCAGCGCATGCGGTGGGCGTTTTGAAACTTGTGTGTGCAACAAAGTCTGCAACTGAGGTGTC
>CAZXAX010000080.1:0-4425 GCA_964638795.1 uncultured Bifidobacterium sp.
AAAAATGCCACCGAGGCACTGAACCTCATCGCGCGATCCTGGGGTTCAACCAATCTTGGAGCCGGCGATGCAATCGTGCTCACGCACATGGAGCACCATGCCAACATCGTGCCGTGGCAAATGCTGGCTGCTGAAAAAGGATTTGAAATCCGCTGGATTCCGCTGACTCCCGATGGACAGCTGGACCTAAGTGATCTTGACAATTTGCTTGATGGAGCAAAAGCGATTTCATTCACAGCGATGTCAAATGTCCTTGGCACAATTACACCGGTCGAGCAGATAGTGAGTGCGGCACACCGTGCAGGGGCTATCGCCATTGTTGACGCCTGTCAGTCAGTTCCCCATATGCCCACTGATGTTCAAGCTTGGGATGCCGATTTCGTTGCCTTCTCATCGCACAAGATGTGTGGTCCATCTGGCATTGGCGTGCTCTGGGGACGGGAGTCATTGCTGGATGCCATGCCGCCGTTCCTTGGTGGCGGCAACATGATTGCCGACGTCAAGCTTGAGGGATTCAAATGTGCCGAACTACCGGCCAAGTTCGAAGCGGGCACCCCGCCGATCGTCGAGGCCGTTGGCCTTGGGGCGGCAGTTGACTACCTAACCTCACTCGGCATGGAATCCGTTCGTGCTCATGAAATTGAGATCACTGCGTATGCAATGCGCTCGCTTAAAGACCGCTATGGAGAGCGCATCACTATTCACGGACCCACAAGCCCAACTTGTCGTGGTGCCACGTTGAGCATCGCCTTAGAGGGTGTCCACCCACATGACGTGAGCCAAATTCTTGACCAAGAAAACATCTGCGTTCGCGCTGGACACCACTGCGCCAAGCCGCTGATGCGTATTCTCGGAGTAACCGCAACAGCGCGGGCAAGCTTCTATTTGTACAACACTGAATCGGACGCCGACATACTCACCGACACACTTGTTGGTGCATTCGATCTCTTTGGAATGTGAGTTGAAATGCCAGGACTAGAAGACCTCTATCGCGAGATCATCCTTGATCACTACCGCACACCACGTAATCGCGGCGAACTCCCGCCACCGGCGCGCATGGCAGAAGGGCACAACCCACTGTGCGGGGATGAGATTCATGTCTACCTTGACGTCAAGGATGACACCGTTGTCGATGTGAAGATCTCCGGACAGGGATGTTCTATTAGCCAGAGTTCGGCGTCCATGATGTCAGCAGCGGTAAAAGGCAAGAACATCAACGACGTACTGGCATTAGTAAAGCGCTTCAAGCAGATGATGTCGATTGAAGAAGAAAACGCTGACACCACAGGAGAGATTGACACTTCAATAAAGCTCGGAGATCTCGAGGCATTGCAGGGTGTGGTCAAGTTTCCGGTGCGCATTAAGTGCGCAACGCTTGCTTGGAACACGCTTGTGCAAGCACTTGAATCGCCGGAGCGCTGAAATGTCTGAGTTGCCCGAACTCTCAACACTTCAGGATCCAATCCATCCAGGCGGCGAAGAGTCTTGGGACCTTCTGCACACCAGGAACTACGTGGTTAAGTCGTACATCACGCCCGACAACAACTTCGTTTTCCGCGGCGCGGTCGCTGATGACAAACCAGGAGAGTTGTACCTGCTTGAAGACCCAGAAGGTATGCGGCTGCATCACATGATTGTTGATCTCTATGTGAACCGCTCCACCTTGGAGATTTCAGACGTCCGAGTCACCTTTCGGGCATACCCAGGAGTTGGGTGTCCTGTCATTGCCGAAAAATACAAAGAGCTCATCGGGACCAACTTGAGCCGTGGGTTCAGCAAGAAAGTGCGTGAGACCTTCGGTGGTCCAAACGGCTGCTCCCACACCACTGCGTTGCTCTTAGCGATGGCACCTGTGAGTGTGCAAACGATGTTCTCTGGCCGGTATTACGACCTCCGCAATGCGTCCGATGAAGATCGTGCACAAGTTGCGGGCGTGGGTCGACAAAATCTTGCGCGCCTAAATGCCAACACATGTCACGTTTGGGCCGAAGGTGGCGAGGTTCTTGCTGGCGCCAGAGAAGGAGCACCCGTCGCTGCTCCACTACCTGTGCAACTGCGCTGTAAATCGTTGGGCATAGACCCCGATGCGTGGATCAAACGGGTGGCAGAATAGAAACACGATGAAACTCCCCCGTTTGAGTCAACTGGCAGTGGTCACAGTCCTATTGGCGACACCATTTGCCCATGCTGCTCAAGCAGAAACGCCTACGTCGCTACCGACTTATCGGACTTTACGTGCTGTGCGAAACATGGACATTGTGCGCACTCTTGATCGCAAGAGCCTGTTCATTTCTGCTGATCCCGTTGATACTGCAGTGAAGTATCAGATCAATTACAACGGCAAGAAAATTTACGAAGGACGCAAACCCCAATTCACGGACACAAATCGTGCACTTGGTGTGGGTACACATGTCTACTCAATGGTGGCGATTGATGCCTCAGGCGAGCGGACCACCCCGAATGTTGCTTCGTACACCGTTGATCCGTATCCAACAATTTTGCCTCCAATAACAGATTCCGTTGTTGGTGCGGTTCGCGTGGATCTTTCTGAGCAGATGGTCTATGTGTTCGATGATCGCGCGATCTTCCCTCGATTGCTTGCCACAATTCAGATGTCAGCAGGTACGGGAGCAAAAGGCAGGCCCGGAAGCACACCAACTGGCACTTTCAATGTCTGGTCAGGCGATCGTGGTCGAAGTGAACGAGCACGTTTTAGTTCCACTGAGTGCATGGACCACATGGTGCGCTTCGCCACCGGCTTTGGTGGAGGCAACATTGGATTCCATTCAATTCCCTACCGCTGCGGCTCCAGCCCCAAGCAGTACCTCAGCGATCCGTCCACCTATCTCGGTATCGCGCCTTCATCACACGGATGCATTCGCCTCAATGACTACGCAGCGGCATGGCTGTTCAGGAACATCACCGAAGGCGCACGCGTAAGCGTGATTGATTGATCGTTACCCGCTAAAAGCGGCGTAGCCGTCTGCTTCTAGACGATCTGCAAGCTCCGGGCCACCGCTTTCAACAATGCGGCCCTTCACCAAGATGTGCACAAAGTCTGGTTTCAGATCTTCGAGTAGACGCGCGTAGTGGGTAACAACGATCGCTCCGAGGGAGTCTTCATTTGTTGCATCTTCAACGCGTCGGGCACAGTCACGAAGTGCATCAACATCAAGGCCAGAGTCAAGCTCATCGAGAATCGCGAACTTCGGCTTCAGTAGTGCGAGCTGCATGGTCTCATTGCGCTTCTTCTCACCACCCGAGAGATCAACATTGACAGCGCGCTCGACCAAGCGGGGGTCAAAGTTAATCCGTTCTGCTTCGGCCACTACTGCACCAGCGAGTTCGGTGGTCGAACGGCCACGAGCACGCCAAGCCTGTTCAATCAGTTCATCAACATGCACACCAGGTACTTCGGTTGGGTATTGCATTACAAGATGGAGCCCGGCCACCGCGCGTTGCCAGGTTGGCATTGCTAACAGATCGACACCGTCCAACTCGACCGAACCAGACGTGACTTCATAACCGCGCTTACCCATCAGCACAGCAGAAAAAGTTGACTTGCCCGCACCATTTGGGCCCATGATCGCATGGACTTCGCCAGAGCGCACCGTGAGGTTCATGCCCGTGAGAATTTCCTTGCCTGCAACGGTTGCGCGCAGATTACGAATCTCAAGCACGCTCACGATTCAACCTCCACGACGATTTCCCCGTTTACAACCTTGGCCACAAATACCCGAACCGGCTGAGTGGCAGGAAGCGAATTGGGTACTCCAGTGCGAAGATCAAAGGCACTTCCATGACGCGGACACTCGAGAGCGCATGCGTCATCCCAAACTGTGCCATCCGATAATGAAACGTTTGCGTGTGAACACACATCGCCGATTGCATAAACCGAGTCATCAATACGCACGATTGCCACAGCGACATCGCCGACAAGAGTTTTGCGTGCTTCCCCGTGCTTCCAGTCTTCGATTCGGCCGACAACAACACTGCTCATTCGCTACCTACCGTTTCACTTGCAGCCAGTTTTGCCACCACGCGGTCATACAGCTCGGTTGCGAGAACTTTATTCGGGAGTCGTTCGAGTACTTCGTTGAAAAACCCGAGAACGACTAGTCGTTCAGCAGTGGCTGGCTCGATACCACGGCTCTCGAGATAGAAGCGTTGATCGTCGTCAATTGGGCCCACTGTGCTCGCATGGCTGCACTTAACTTCGTTGGTTTCAATATCGAGATTCGGAACACTCTCGGCCCAAGCACCTTCAGACAGTGTGAGGTTGCGATTGGTCTGATAAGCCTCAGAACCCCGGGCATGTGGATGGATCTTGATCAAGCCGGTGTAAACACTCTTGGACCTGCCAGCAACTGCTCCCTTAAACAAAAGGTCACTGTGGGTACGAGGTGCTACATGCTCTTGCGTTGT
>CAZXAX010000080.1:4525-6491 GCA_964638795.1 uncultured Bifidobacterium sp.
CTCCCTTAAACAAAAGGTCACTGTGGGTACGAGGTGCTACATGCTCTTGCGTTGTGCGGAAATCATGCATTTGCGTTCCGTCGGCAAAATACAGAGCCACCTGCTGAGCGGAAGCACCCTGACCAACGAGGCGACACTCCGTGCGCACCCGGGCGTAGTCACCACCCAAAGCCACTACGGAGAGATTTAGATTCGAGTCCCTCTCTCCTTCGGCTTCTTGATGAGCGATCATCCACGTTGTGGCACTGAGTTCATTTACCGCAAGGTATGAAACTCGCGCCGCTTGTGCAGCGTGCAGCTCGAGCACAGGAATGACCAGCGCCTTCACACCATCTGCAGATACAAATCTCTCTACTACGGACACCTCGGAATTCTCCGCAGCATCAATAACCACGCGTGGGCAATAAAGTGCACCACTGGCATCAAAGCGATGAATGATCTCAACAGCACCACCGGCATGAGACTTAGGTACTCGAATAACGATCGCCTCTGAATTTTCACGATTCATCTGCGTGAACACATCGTCGTGCTTTAGAACACTCGATCCAGATGACTTCACCAGAATCGCTGGATCACCGATTACCTGAGTTTCACAGCGCTGCGGTGAATAGGCACCGAGATCAAGTTCATCAATTCGGCTGTAGCGCCAAATCTCTTCTTCAGTTGTGGGCAATGCGAGCGTGGTCATGGCCCCTGCTTTCTTTTGCGGAATGGCCAACGGCGCTTCTTGGCTTCGGGCTGTTTCCATTCTTCGAGCACCGAGGCACCGATTGAATTGATGATGTCTTCGGCTTCATCCAAAATCGCAGCGGCGCTTCCATCATCAAGACCTGGTGGTTCTTCTGGAGTCTTTGGCGTGACAAGCGACCCGTAGGTCCAGTTAGCGTCAACCAAGCGGCGCTCAAACCCTGAACAGGGTTCGGGGCAACGCCAGGGTGCCTCCGGTGCGAGGTCGAGGTTGCACTTGCGAACAGTTTCACCATTGGCATAAGTGCGGCTCTCGAAGTTCTTGCACTCGACTCGCATTGGCATCAGCCAACCGAACCTTCCATCTGGAGCTCGATCAGGCGGCTCCACTCCACTGCATATTCCATCGGCAAAGTACGGGTAACGGGCTCAATGAATCCGTTAACCACCATGCTCATTGCTTGCTCTTGGGAGAGCCCGCGGCTTTGGAGGTAAAACAGCTGCTCGTCGGCAATCTTGGACACGGTTGCTTCGTGACCAATCTGAGCATCACGCTCTCCCACTTCCATGTAGGGAAGCGTGCGACTCTCACTTTCCTCATCAAGAATCAGTGCATCGCATTGCACGTGGCTCTTGCAGCCATATGCACCTTCATCAACGCGAACGAGTCCCCGGTAGGTGGTGATACCACCATCTTTGGAAATCGACTTGGAAACGATCTTCGAAGACGTTTCAGGAGCAGCGTGCACCATTTTCGCTCCAGCGTCTTGGTGCTGGCCGGCTCCAGCGTAAGCCACCGAAAGAACTTCACCTGTTGCCTTTGGGCCAACCAAGTACACCGATGGATACTTCATTGTGAGTTTGGAGCCGATGTTGCCGTCGATCCATTCCATGTGGCCTTCTGCTTCAACTCGTGCACGCTTTGTTACGAGGTTGTACACATTTGGCGACCAGTTCTGGATTGTGGTGTAAGTAACACGTGCACTTGGCTTAACAACAATCTCCACCACTGCCGAATGCAAGGAGTCACTGGTGTACACGGGAGCCGAACAGCCTTCGATGTAATGCACCTTTGAGCCCTCATCAGCGATGATGAGCGTGCGCTCGAACTGTCCCGCATTTTCGGAATTGATTCGGAAGTATGCCTGCAACGGCATCTCGCACTCAACGCCTGGCGGTATGTAAATGAACGATCCCCCGGACCAGACCGAGGTATTCAGGGCAGCGAACTTGTTGTCACCAGGTGGAATTACCGTGCCGAAGTACTGCTTAACGAGAT
>CAZXAX010000081.1:0-6453 GCA_964638795.1 uncultured Bifidobacterium sp.
CAGTCCATCAGCCCTGATGATTTTGCATAAAGTCTCCGATTGACCCCATCGCCTCAGGGTTCTACGCTTAAAGGTCCCTGATCGCTGGAGGTACGGGTGAAAAACCAAGGGTTCCTTTGCAAAGAAGCTGCAGAGATAGTCGGCGTTACGTACCGCCAGATCGACTACTGGGCACGGACGAATCTCGTAAAGCCATCACTTGCAACTGCAAGGGGCTCGGGCACACGTCGCATGTATTCATACCGCGATCTGCTTGAACTGCGAATTATTAAGAAGTTGTTAGATGCAGGTATTCGGTTGGAGAAAGTGCGCATGGCATTTGAATACTTGCGTAAAAATTCTGATCAAGACATTGCATCGGCAAATCTCGTTATCTCTGATGACTCGGTAGTCCTGTGCGAAGGTGATCAATTGTTTGATGCCGTTCGTCAGGGCCAGGGTGTCATAAACGTCTTGCCACTTGTAGGTGTCAAAGACGATGTTGATGCGAGCATTGTTGCGTTTGGAAAAAACAAACAGGCGGTTGTAAAAATTGCGCAAAAGCGTGCCAGTTAGACATTGAAGCAATCACCACTGCACGCAGCGCATTTAGCGCTCGGGGCGAAGATGGCGCCGTTTGGTGGCTGGGAGATGCCTATTTCATACGCTGGTGGCACTATTTCGGAGCACATGGCGTGTCGAAGTGCTGCAGCGATGTTTGATGTGTCTCACCTTGGAACGGTTCTCCTTGAGTCTGAAAGTGCGTTCACTGATCTTCAGCGGACGTTGACTAACGATCTCAATAAAATTGTCCCGGGCCGGACTCAGTACACACATCTGCTGAATCAGACCGGCGGGGTAGTGGACGACATCATTATTTGGTGGGTATCCGACCGCACTATTCATGTGATGCCAAACGCCTCCAACACTGATGGTGTCTTAGGTGCACTCAGTAATGGTCGTGACATTACAAGTGACAGGGCAATTATCGCAGTGCAAGGTCCCACGGCTAAGGAACTGGTTGCCAAAGTTGCGCCCGATGTTGTCGGCATAAAGCGGCGTACAGTTGGCGTAATTCAGTGTGCTGGTGTCACTTGTGTCGTTGCCGGAACGGGCTACACCGGCGAAGACGGAGTGGAAGTAGCTGTGCCGGCTGCCGAGGCGCGGCGGGTGTGGGATGCCCTCTTAGAGGCTGGTGTGGCACCCGCAGGGTTGGGGGCTCGAGATACGTTGCGCCTCGAGGCGGGACTCCCACTTCATGGTCACGAGTTGGGCCCGGCTATCTCACCCCTTGAGGCTGGACTCGGTTGGGTAGTCGCGTGGGATAAGGGTGATTTTGTTGGTCGTGATGCATTGATGAGACAGCGTGAGATCGGTATTCAACGCACGTTGGTTGGCATTGCCACCGATGGCCGCCGCCCGCCACGAGATGGCGCCACAATCGAAATCAATGGTGAGCAGGTGGGCACAGTGACCAGCGGAAATTTCTCGCCCGTACTGGGACACGGAATAGCTCTCGGGTTTGTAACACCTCAAAAAACCAGCGGGCCCTGTGAGATTCGAGTCCGCGACACGATGCTCAGCGGGAGTTTTGTGCCCCTGCCATTTGTTCCTCACCGCGGTTAACAAAAGAATCGATTGGCGCACAGGTGCAGATCAGATTTCGATCGCCGTGTGCTGAATCGATTCGGCGCACTGGAGGGAAGTAGGCCTTCGAAACGGAGCCCACAGCGACTGCTTGTTCGCGTGTGTACTTGCGCTCCCACGCACCACAGAGATCTGCAACGGTGTGTGGAGCATGCCGTAGCGGACTCGCATCAATCTCTACTGCTCCGCTGCGCACACACTCGATTTCTGCGGCAATCGCCAACATCGCATCAACGAAGCGATCGAGTTCCTCTTTATTTTCGCTTTCTGTTGGCTCAACCATCAAGGTGCCAGCGACAGGAAAGCTCATTGTGGGTGCATGGAAACCGAAATCCATCAGGCGCTTTGCAACGTCGTCAACAGATACACCGGTTGTCTTTGTGATCTCCCTTAGATCAAGAATGCATTCGTGCGCGACTCTGCCATTTTGCCCCGAGTAGAGAATTGGAAAACTGGCACCAAGACGCGCAGCTAAATAGTTGGCGTTCAGGATGGCATGCTTTGATGCCTTGGTGAGTCCGTCAGGCCCCATTAGGCGAATGTATGCCCATGCAATCGGCAATATTCCTGCAGAACCAAAAGGTGCTGAAGACACTCGACCTGTTGAAGTATGTGTTTGTGCAGTGCGAGCGGGAATGAACGGAGCCAAGTGTGATTTAACTGCAACTGGGCCGACTCCTGGACCACCACCTCCGTGCGGAATACAAAAAGTTTTGTGCAGATTGAGATGACTGACATCTGCGCCAAATTTTCCGGGCTGCGCGAGACCCACCATGGCGTTTAGATTCGCACCGTCCAGATACACCTGACCGCCACCATGGTGAACTATCGCACAGATCTCTTGGATCGCGGACTCAAACACGCCGTGAGTGGAAGGGTAGGTGATCATCAAAGCAGCGAGCGTGTCTCCTGCGGCTGTCACTTTTGACTCAAGGTCAGAGATATCAACGTTGCCATTTGCATCGCAATTGACCACCACCACGCTCATGCCACACATCACAGCACTCGCGGCATTGGTCCCGTGAGCTGAAGATGGGATTAAACACACAGTTCGTTGATGATCCCCACGACTCCTGTGGTATCCGCGGATTGCCAAGAGGCCAGCGAACTCACCTTGACTACCTGCATTCGGAGCGAGACTAACGGTGTCATACCCGGTGATTTCTGCGAGCCAGCCTTCGAGGTCCCCAATCAATTGCAAATATCCCGCTGCATCTGAGGAGTCGCAGAGCGGATGGATGTTGGCAAAGCCCGGCCACGTAATGGGCTCCATTTCCGTGGTGGCATTCAACTTCATGGTGCACGACCCGAGCGGAATCATCGTGCGATCCAGGGCCAAGTCCATGTCGCTGAGTTTGCGCAGATAGCGCAACATCGCGTGTTCGGTGCGGTAGTTATGAAAAACCTCTTGGCGCAGAATTTCGTCATGACGAAAATCGTCTGATTCCAGTCCATTGGTACCAGGGGAGTAGGGGATCCCTAATGCCTTCAGAATGTTCAATAAATCGTTACTCGCAATGGTTTCATCGAGGCTGAGGCATAGGGAAGAGGCATCAACCAACGTCGCATCGAATCCCGCGGCCAAAAGTTTTGATCGCAGTTCTCGCGCGTCACATTCAAGAATCGTGATCGTGTCAAACCATCGGGTGTTACCGAGCTTGAACCCTGCGGTGACAAGCGATGCTGCGAGATCGTTTGTTAGAGCGTGAATGCGTTCAGCCATGTGTTTCAGACCCTCGAAACCATGCCACATTGCGTAGAAAGCGGAGCCGTTGGCAAGAAGTGCCTGTGCGGTGCAGATATTAGAGGTGGCTTTTTCGCGACGAATGTGCTGTTCGCGTGTTTGGAGAGCTAGCCGCAATGCACGCTTTCCATTTGCGTCAACTGAAACGCCAACCAAGCGACCGGGCAGCGCTCGGGCGTGTTCGTCACGCGTTGAAATGAAGGCCGCGTGTGGTCCGCCAAAACCCATGGGGATTCCATAACGCTGCATTGACCCCACTGCGATGTCGGCACCTAGCGACCCTGCCGAAACCGACAACACGCAAAAGAGAGGATCGGTATCCATCACCAACAAACCATTGTTGGTATGCAAAAACTCAGCAACATCGCGAATCAACGAGCCGGGCTTGACATTCCCGGACGAGCCGGGCTGACACACGAGCGCACCAAAACAATCTGGAATTGGACCCGCAGCAAAGTCGTGAACGACGATTTCAATCCCGACCGGCTCTGCTCGAGTGAGAATGACTGCAAGATTCTGTGGATGGATATCAATGTCAACCACAAAACGATCCGAGTCGTTCTTGGAAATACGCCGAGCCATCGACATGGCTTCGGCGCAGGCTGTTCCTTCGTCGAGCAACGAAGCATTCGCAACGGGTAGACCAGTCAGTTCACTGATCAGAGTTTGAAAAGTAAGAAGTGCCTCGAGTCTTCCTTGACTGATCTCAGGTTGATACGGGGTGTACGAGGTGTACCAGGCAGGATTCTCGAAGAAGTTCCGTTTGATGACTGGAGGAGTAACCGTGCCGTAGTAGCCACGGCCTCGCAAACTTCGCCGTGCGACATTGCGGTCGGCCATTGCTTGCATTTCCAATGTGACCTGAGTTTCGGCCGCGGAATCGGGGAGTGACAGCGAACCGCGCATGCGTATCGACGAGGGCACAACTTGGTCAATGAGATCATCAACTGAGCCCACACCCAACAGATCGAGCATTGCTTTGTGGTCGGCGTCCGACGTGGCGATGTGGCGTGATATGAATCCTTCAAGGTGCTGCACGAGTGCCTCCAGACATGGTCCATCGAGTTGGCACCCCCGCTGTATTTGCACCTGAGAGCTTCACCGCAGTGCGGCTTTCCCCGTCGGTAGGGCACGAGCCCTTTTCCAGCGACGCCCGCCTGTTCGGTCCACTTTGCCTGAGAGGTTCCGGGGTGGTTGCTCCTTCGGCGTCTCCCGGACTGGATGCCAAGGAAAACTCTCCCGCGCAGGTTGATGAGCGCCTAATGAGAGTAGGGCATCTGCGAACGAGCTTTGATGCTTTTCGTGTTTTGAGCCCTTGTTTTAACGAAATCCTAAACCTACATAACGGAGATTATGGGCGGAGTGGGGTAAGGCGAGCGGGATCGATGATTGGCTTGGCTGCCTCGATTACCCATCTCAACGCATCTAAAACCTGTTGATGGCTTGCGTCCCTCGTTAAGGCGCCGTCACGTTCGACGTCTTCGATGGCACACGCCAGCACGTACAGTTCGTCGTGCAGCGCATCTAGCTCGGTACGGACGACGATCAGCTCCTCATCAGACAGGTGTAGTTCGGCTGCACGTTGACGAAATACCCATTCACGCTGTCGACACGCCCCGCCACAGAACTCCCGCGGACGGCCAGCCCCGTCTTGATCAGGAAGGATTCGCCGACAATGGCGACAGCGTCGGTATTGCCCGGAGTCCGCGCTCATCTACCGCTCTCTTGCTGCTTGGTCGAATAACGTCATGACGAAATTCTGTCACCTATGACAAGTTGTTACTTAGCATTACTGCATGTCCCTACCTTCGGCGCCAGTTTCATCATTCGCATCTGACAATGCCGCTGGGGTCCATCCTCTTGTGCTTCAGTCGATGGTCGCCAGCAATGAGGGCTCGGCGTTGGCGTATGGCGCAGATCGTTATACCGACGAGGCTGTGCGGCGTTTTCGTGAACTATGTGGACGCGATCTTGAATGCCTCTTTGTCTTTGGTGGAACTGGTGGCAATGTGCTCGCGCTTGCATCCCTACTGGAAACCGGAGAGGCAGTTCTCGCTACCGATACATCCCATATCCATGTTGATGAAGCCGGTGCTCCCGAGCGGCTCACTGGGACCAAGATCATCACGGTTCCGCACAATGATGGCAAGTTAACCACCAAGGACGTAGAAGCTTGTGTGGCGGATCGCGCACAAGTACACCACCCTCGTGTCGGTGTTGTGTCTATAACTCAAGTGACCGAAATGGGAACGGTTTATCAGCCAGATGAGGTGGCGCGTCTTGCTGAGGTGTGTCACCGTCGAGGTTTGCGACTCCACATGGATGGAGCGCGCATTGCTAATGCTGTGGTGGCTCTCGGTGGTGATGAGAGTTTGTTCAGAGAGTTCACAAAGCATCTGGATGCCATCACATTCGGTGCAACGAAAAACGGCGGAATGTTCGGAGAGGCTGTAATCGTCTTTTCCGATCACGGCAAAGCGAACCTCGGCTACATCCGTAAGCAACTCGCGCAGCTACCTTCGAAGATGAGGTTTGTAAGCGCCCAATTCAATTCGATGCTGAAAGATGGACTGTGGTTGCAAACTGCAACTCACGCCAATTTGATGGCTCGTGAGTTATACGACCGCCTGAAAGACCTCCACACTCTGCAGCTGTCCCCACCGCAGGCAAACAGCCTCTTCCCCACCCTTGATCACAGGTCGGCATCGACACTTCGTGATTGGTCATTCTTTTGGGATTGGAACGATGCCCTGAGCCAGTACCGATGGATGACCAGCTGGGCCACATCTCTAGACGATGTGGAGGTTTTCGCTAAGACTGTTCGATCAGTCGTTGGCTCGTCCTAAGACCATCATCACCCAACCGTCATCGGTTGCTATTGATAACTCACTGAGCGAGGCGTAAGCCTCACGGATTCGCGATACCTGTGTGTCACGGATTCCAGAGAGGATCACGGTTCCGTTTGGCGCAAGATGCTCATTCACCCACGGTGCGATGTCGATTAGTACTGGTGCGAGAATGTTGGCCACCACGATGTCGTAGCACTCATCAGGGTCGAGGCTTGACCAGGTACCAATTAGGTC
>CAZXAX010000082.1:0-2748 GCA_964638795.1 uncultured Bifidobacterium sp.
CCGGGATTCTTTGAAGGTTGGTCGGGTGCATGCTCTGGGAGCTCTCGTACATGTGCGATCACTATTGATGCGTCCAACAATGTGACCGCGGAATTTGAGCAAGGCGAATCGGTATACGCAACTGCCAGTGGAGGTACGGTGAGCATCTCCGAGGGTTGGATTACCTGTAATTCTGGTTGGTGCACGGGTTACAAACCGACTGGATCGTCGCCTTACCTGACCGCCATTCCAGATCGTGGGTATACCTTCGTTGGGTGGTCAAGCACTTGCACAGGACTGGGGACATGCTCAGTCGGTAGTAGCGGGTCAGTTCCAGGAGCCACATTTAAGGCTCCGTCTCCAATAGATGTAGGACTCAACTTCAGTTGTCGAGCGCAAGGTAATGGCGCAAAATGTTGGGGAGACAACTCAAGCGGACAGATTGGGAACAACTCCCTTGCTACTGCAATGAAGTCAGTTTCCGTTAACAACTTGAGTGGAGTGGCTGCAGTCGTGACAGGTGGGCAACATGCGTGCGGTCTACTGAATAGTGGTGCAGTCAAGTGTTGGGGCAAAAACACCAACGGACAGTTAGGAAACAATTCACTCACAAATGCGAAGACACCTGTCAGCGTGAGTGGACTCTCAAGTGCCCAATCACTGAGTGCCGGAGATTCTCACACTTGCGTCCTGATGGAAAACGGCACGGTACGTTGTTGGGGTAAAGGTCAAGGTGGCCGACTCGGGAACGGGCAGACTTCAGATCAAAAGACATCGGTTCAAGTGACAGGAATAGGCGGGGGTTCAGCGAAAGCGGTGGCAGTTTCTGCTGGAGATGAACACACTTGCGCCTTGTTGACCACGGGTGCAATTAGATGCTGGGGCTCCAATACATCTGGCCAGTTAGGAAACAACTCCACCACGGCGTCGAATATCCCAGTTGCAGTCCAGGGCGTATCTGGTGCGATTGGCGTAAGTGCCGGTGGTCAACACACTTGCGCCTTGTTGGCCACGGGTGCGATTAAGTGTTGGGGCAGAAACACCAATGGTCAGTTGGGAAACAATACTGTGACGAATTCAAAGACGGCGGTGAGTGTTTCGGGTGTCAGCGGTGCCTCAATGGTTTCGGCCGGCTCGGCACACACTTGTGCTGTTATCTCAGGGGCATTCTTCGGACCAGCATCGGTTAAGTGCTGGGGATCGGGCACAAATGGAAGGCTTGGTCGTGGCAGCACATCTGGTTCAAGGGTGCCAGTGTCAAGCACGAGCACAACAAATGCCGCCTATGTAATGGCGGGGGGATCCCATACATGTGGAGCCTTCGGGTCTGGTCAATACACCTTCAAGTGTTGGGGTGCTGGCACCTCAGGGCAGATCGGCAACAACAAGTTGATCGATATCTTGACTGCTGTTGCAGTCACCTGAGGTGGGCTAACCCATTAGGCAATTGATGTAGTTTCACACCATGGTGATGAGTGGTCGCAAGATTGGCTCGGCAGCAATTGTTGCGTGCCTTTTGGCGGCAGTCGTGGTACTGCAGGTTGATATTCCGAAAGCTGTTCGTGCGGCCCAAGTAAACAGCTATTCCACGTTGGGGACGATCTCAATGGATTCAGGCTCATGCGGGAACGATGACACGACCAGCGTGATCTTGGGTAAGGGCATTAGGCGAATAGTTAGTGATGGCAATGGTGCGATCTATGCGGTTGGTTGCTTTACCAATTTCGCCGGTATCGCAGAAGCGGATTATGTAGCCAAGTGGGATGGCACATCCTGGTCGGGCCTTGGTTCTTCTGGTGATCTCAGCGGCGTTGTTTACGACGCGGTCATGTATCAAGACAAGTTGGTGATCGTTGGTGATTTTGAAAATGCTGGTGGAGTAGTCGCAGCGGACATGATTGCTGGTTGGGATCAAAGTTTGAATAGTGGGGCTGGTGGATGGTTTGCGTTTCCCTCACCAGATCCGATCTCGGGGCCTTCAACGTGTAATCGTGGTTTAAATAGCCCTGCAAACGGGTTGTCTGATTACTTGTCCACCATCGTGGTTGACCCCGAGGGGACGACAGAACTTAAGAGCGATGACTCATTGATTGTTGGCGGAAACATGTCAAATGGAATTTGCAGTGGGCTAACTGGTGAACACATTGCAAACACCGCCAAAGTTGCACGGTGGAATGGCACGACGTGGGAGGCGCTTGATGACTCGGCGCCATTTCATTCCTTCTATGGGGGTAGTTACATACCGCGCTCAATCTTGATTGATGGCACCAATGTTTATATTGGCGCCTACAAGAACTCTGCGCTCGGCTCAGACACGTTGGCGAAATACAAACACGCATTCATCAAGTTTGATGGGAGTTCGTACTCATATCCGATTACCTACGCGAGTGCATACAGCGACGGAGCTGGCTTTGGCGTGATGTCGCTGAAAAAATATGAGTCACATATCATCTTGGGCGGCACATTCAGCGGGCTGAACTACGGAGCGAATTATTTGGCTGCGTTTGACGGGAGTTCCCTCGCGGCGTTTAACAATTTTTCGGTGGCTGGCGGTTTTGGTGCAGTTGTTCGTGATCTTGAGTTGATGGGATCACAGCTGGTGGTCACAGGCGGATTTGCCCAAGGGCCGTCTGGGTCTGTGGGTAGCGCAGTAACTCGGTGGACCGGCAACAACTGGCGGGGTTTCACCGGAAATGGATTAGGCATTGCAACGGATTCGTTTTTCGACGCGAGCAACACCCGACTGTTTATTGGTGGCGGTGCTACCGA
>CAZXAX010000082.1:2848-5981 GCA_964638795.1 uncultured Bifidobacterium sp.
AGAATAGGTAATTGTCGTATCACGGTACGAGTGCGACGACCGAGTGGTCAGCAGACATCAAGAACCGTGACTCTGTCGGTGCGGGCATAACCGAGTATGCAAGAAGCCCCGCCACCCGAAGGCAGCGGGGCTTCAATCAGACAGTCAGCTTGTTGGCTACTTGGTGTAGCTCTTCCAAGTTGCGATCTTGTACTTATTGGCTTCAGTAAGTACGTAGTAAGACATAACACCGGTTGAACTGATACCAGTTGCATTGATGTACCTGCCCGCGGGCTGGCTGTAGCCAGTCAACATCAGGACTGAGCCCGTGGTTACTGCACCAGTAGCTGGGTTGTACTTGGCAATTGCCATGGCGCTGGTCATGTTCATTCCATAAGCCGTTTGGGCACGCTTAACCAACCATTGACCGTTAGCGAGTTCCTTGATTGGTTCTAGGTAGTCCATCTTTAGCGCGCCTGGCGCAGCGATGTTGCCAGATGCTTGAAGGGTGGGTGCGCGTTTGGCGACAATCGCACCAGTAGCACTTACCGTGTAGCCCTTGGTCGGAGCCGAAGTTGGCTCGAAGTAGGGGTCAGAGTGCGCCATAACGATCCAAGTGTTTGGCCTCTTGCCGGCAGCAATCCGTAGGTCACCTTCAGTTGTGCCGAATACGCCTGTAGTAAGGGTCTTTGTTTTGGCAACCATGCCGGCAGATAGCGTAATTATCTTGCGGTCACTTGCAGAAGCGCCCGCACACGTTTCAAACGGCGCTCCATCAGGTGTGGTCACTGGACCTATTGCACCGTAGAAAAACACTGCAGCCTGTGTGCCTTTAGCTCGGCTGTTGACACCTATGGATGTGTATGTGCAGGGCTTTTCCGCCGTTGGTGTGGGCAATCCGAGCGATGCCACATTCAAAGATGACCCAGATCCAGGTACCAGTTTGATGTAGGTCATGAAATATGGGCCGCCACCCATCATGTCTTCTGGCAAACAGACGACCGTAAATAGAGGAGCAGTGGTTGGCGCCGAAATAACATACAGATCCGGCGAATACCCATCTCCACAAATTTCGTCTAACTCCGTGCGGGCCAGAGTCTTGGTTGACTTTCCAGTCGCATTAGCGGTCTTGCCGTAATAGAGCGTGTACGTGCCAGCTAAATAGTCACTTGTGACCAACACATAGCTACTGCCACCTGCGCCGTACCAGCCGAACGAGTCGAATGTGGAACTGTCACCAATTGTCTGTGACAGTTTTGTGCCTCCAGCGAGACGCATGTTGCCCCTTGGCCCGATACGTGAAACGACAGCCTTTTGTGAATCACCTGTCATGTCCGTTCCGTAGTAGAAGACATCGCCGTTGGGTCCACTCGTGGCGCTGTTACCCAAAGCTCCATTGGGCATTCCTGTCGGCAAAGCTTTGGCAGCAGACAATGTGCCTTTGCCAGGGGTGTTCCCGCTGGCAAGTGTCGAAAGTGTTGGATAAGTGGAGGGGCCGCCACCGCCACCGCCACCGCCACAGTCGTCTGAGAGTTTTGATTCACCAGCCTCGGTGATGTCGATTGAAACTTCGAGTGTTTTACCAATGGAATCTATCTTCTGCGTCTGAATGTTTCCGCTAATGAACAAGTAGTTCAGGGATTCAGTAGTTGCAGTAAAAGTTGAGCCTTCCAATGCGCCGAGACCACCGCCACTTATCGAGTAGTACGGCATGCTTGGTGGCGGACCTGAACTAGGTGCAAGAGGTATGTCAGCAAGAGATCCTGGATCGCCAATCTTGACGTGCCTTTCTATATCCAGAACATCATTGGCTTCAACATCATCGGTGAAACAGAGGGTGGGAAACTCCAAAGTAACTGAGCCACGAAAATTTGAAGGCACAACAACACCGCTTGCGCCGTTTTCATAGTCGGACCATGCAGATGAGTAAGCGTCGGTCTCGGTCGCAACACCGTCTACGAGTATGTCGTTGTCCACATCGTCAATCACAACGTTCTTGGTGCTGCCAGATGTGTTCGAAACGGTAATGGTTCTGTTGTAGGTGAGGTAGTTGACCTCGGTTTTGCACGCCAGTGTTGCGATTGAGAAGGTCTGGCCAGCACCGCTAGTGGAATTTTTGTAGCAGGGCGCACCTGAGCCCCCAATCCTCGATACGTTCCAGTTGTGGGTAGTTGACACCACAGTGAGACCCGCATCTGGTGTTGGTGCTCCATACGCTTCGGCGTTGAACTCCTCCGGATCTTCGTCCCATACCGGACTACTACTGTTGATGGACGCTTGGGTTGTTAATTCAACTGTTTGGCCATTTAGGACCACAACATTGCGGGTGTTCACGTCTATGTCGATTGACATCACAAGTGTTGGATACACCGGACCGATGCCTGCAGCTCTGACTGGAGAGGCGCCCGACACGAGTGCGAGGCCAGATAACAGCCCCATGGTGGCAAGGCTTGCCCCGATGCGCTTGATCAACGATTTGTTTTTCATGTTTTTCCTGCTTTTTAGGTGATGAAAAGTTGGTTTGTACCCTAGTTCTATTGAAAGACCAGTACAAACATAACTCCCCTACGCGTGAGTCTTTATTTGCAGACCACAAATAGCTTGGCTTCGCGCGGCGCCCCTATTGGGCCTGGCTTCAAAGGCAAACTGGAATCCATGATCGAGCGTCGTTTCTCCCGCATGGGCACCACCGTGAAGGTGTTGTTGCCTGCTGGGGATGAGGCGATGCTGGATTTCGTTGACGCCCGAAGCTGGAACTTGGAGGCGCTTTGGTCGCGCTTCATCGGCACCTCTGATATCTCGATGCTTGCGTTGGCTGATGGGCAAGCGGTTCAGGTGGCTACTGAAACCATCGAGTTGGTGGAGCAGATGACTCAAGCTCACTTGGCTACAGAGGGTCTTTTCGATCCAACGCTGATGGATGCATTGAATGCTGCGGGATACTCGAAATCAAAAGTGAGCGACGATATATCGGTATTGCCAGTTGCTGGTAGCTCAGGTGCTTTGAGTGATGTGCGAATAGATCACGAGATGAATGAGATCACTTTGCCAGCAGGAATGAGCTTGGATCCCGGAGGAATCGGCAAAGGCATGGCCGCAGATTTGATCGCAAGAGACCTGCTGGAAATGGGAGTTCAGGGCGTAAGCATCTCCA
>CAZXAX010000083.1:0-5938 GCA_964638795.1 uncultured Bifidobacterium sp.
GTTTGGTTGACGCGATTGAGTGCTGGGTGTTCCAGCACGGCATCCGCCACATGGGCGAACTAGAACATGCCCGAGCCTTGGTTGGGCTCGGGGGCATGACCTCGTAGTGGAAAACTGGTTTCCTCACAAAGAGTCGAGGAACTTGTTGCCTTATGACGGTGAGATCGATCTCTTTGAGGACGCATTCGACTCCCCGAACACCGATCTAGACCAGCTAATCCAAGATTTGGCATGGTCCCAGCAGCAAATTGTTGTCTTTAATCGCCTCCACAACGAGCCACGATTATCGGCTTGGTATGGCGACCCGAATTGCTCCTACACGTACTCCGGAATCACATTGATCCCCAAACCCTGGGTGGAGCCATTACTCACCATCAAAAAGACTTGCGAGGAACTAAGCGGCGCGATATTCAACTCGGTGTTGGCAAATCTTTACCGAGACGGAAACGACTCCATGGGATGGCACGCCGACAACGAACCCGAACTTGGCCCCAATCCAACTATCGCCTCTGTCAGTTTCGGCGCTGAGCGGCGCTTTGATCTGCGACATCGAATCAGCAATGAAAAGGTGCAGATAGTGCTGCCTCATGGCTCGATCTTGGTGATGTCTGGCGAAACCCAATCACACTGGCTGCATTCAATTGCGAAAACCAAGAAAGTGCGCGAACCACGCGTCAATCTCACTTACAGGATGATTCAACTTTGAATCAATCGCGGCTGAACAATCCTCCGAGTGATGCCGCTGGTCCAGATGAACCATTTGCACTACCGAGCGCAGCTTGGATCCAGCCTAGGAACTCATTGGGATTACGTGACTGCACAAGCACTCGGCCCGGCCCCGTGAAATCAAACACCAAGCCTTCACCGGTCTTCACCATTTGCACTATTCCACCCGTAGCTTTTCGCAGTGACATCTGAACCGATGCGTCATAGGCAACCATGTGGCCGGTATCGACTGTGATCTTTTCTCCAGGTGCAAGGTTCCAAGTTTCTAGGGCGCCATAACACGCGATCACGATCGGACCACTCCCAGAAGCATGCATGACAAATCCGCCTTCAGAACCAAAGAAGTTTTTGAAGCCACCCCACTTGGTATCAATGTTCACGGTTAGCGCCGATGCCAGCCATGAGCCGCGCTGAACCACGAGCCCCTCGGCTGGGGTGTCGAGCACAATCACATCGCCTGCGAGGCGCGGCGCAACATCAACAAAGCCGCCCTGCGGTGGAGCCTTGTACGTGGTCAAAAAGAATGATTCTCCACCCAGTGCAGCCCGCTTCAGCGACTTCAGCACACCACCTTCGGCTTTTGCCTCAAGCACTACACCGTCAGAAGTGGCCATCATGGCACCGGCTTCGGCGCGAACTGTCTCATTGGGTTCGAGGGTCAACCTTGCAATACCAAAGGCTGGAGCGTTGCGAATTTCAATCTGCATACCCAATGCTTAGCACCGCAAATTGCCCGACTGAATAAAACAGTCCAGTTGCACCGTAAAATAGGGACATGGGTATGCGAGACGGTGACGGCTGGGTGTTGTGTCACTGTTCCCGCCACCACTGGGGGCTTTACGGTGCGGCTGGCCTTCTAGTCGTGCGCCGAGATCTGGAAGAGCCGCATGTCCTACTGCAATTGCGCGCCGCGTGGACTCATGGTGGTGGCACTTGGGCAATTCCCGGCGGTGCACTTGATTCACATGAATCCCCAATTGAAGCTGCGATTCGCGAAGCCGAGGAAGAAGCCGGGATCCTCGCCCACCATTTGGAAGTCAAAGGCATCTACTCCGATGACCACGGGAACTGGCGCTACGACACGGTTATTGCCCATGCACATTCCGATGCTGGTGCGCGACTCGCGAACCACGAAGCTGACGACTTTCGCTGGGTGATGTTGCACGAAGTTCCAGATCATGATCTGCACCCAGGGCTACGCAGTTCATGGGATTCCGTGCATGCTCACGTGCTCCAGACTCTGCGCGACTAAAGATTCTTTTGAAGATCGTTCCGATTCCAGCGGACCTTGTGATTCGAAACATGGTTGCGGGTTGGAGCCACCGAGCTTGGAGCATTGACTTCCCGGGCGATACTGAACAGACGTACTTAGATCTGTACGAGCAGTCGTCACACAATGCGAGTTCTCTCCCCTACGTATGTGTTGCGATCGCAGATGATGAGGCAGTAGTTGGCACAGCAACCCTTGTCGCTGACGACGAATTGCCAGGTTTTGATGCTCTAAGCCCGTGGCTTGCTGCTGTTTGGGTGGAGCCCGAACACCGAGGTATTGGCATAGCCAACGCAATGGTTAATCACATTGAAGCCACTGCATCTGTGCTCGGTTACAAACATTTGCACTTGTACACACATGACCAACAGAGCTGGTACTTGCGTCACAACTGGGAGATTATTGGCGTGGGGTCTCTTGCACACCACACGGTCACAGTGATGCAGAAGGCCCTTTAGGAATCTGCGGTTACTTCGTCAGGTAGGTGACGCACTTCCCTTGCACTAAAGCAAAGCAGGGTTGCAATCACAGCAATTACAGAACCAGCGACAAGTGCCGTCGACGGGCTTGTGCGTGCCGCCAAGGGACCCGCAATAACTAGCCCGAGTGGCACAAGAATGTTTGACCCCAGCGCATCGTAGGAAAATACTCGCGAAAGCGATCCACTCGGGATGCGCGACTGCACTGCAGTCATCCAAAGAACCGAAAAAATGTCGATTCCCACACCAGCCATAAACGCAAAAGGCACCACAACGAGAATTGGTGGGTGAAGACCGATCACAAACATGAAAACAGACGGCAGGAGAATTGCAATCATTGCAGCTCGCATCGGCTGACGCGGTCGATACTTCAACGCAACCACCACACCAAACAGCATCCCAAGGCTCTCTGAACCCATCACAATCCCCCAATCACGGGCACCGTGATACACACGGTCAAATTGCAACGGGCCAAGAACGGTAATAACTGATTCGAACGCCATGTTGATAAAAGCAAACGATGCGATCACAGCAATAACCCACTGTCGCGAAACAACCTCGCGCCAACCGTGAAGCAGGTCACCGAGCATTGTGGCTTCTTTTTCAACATTTGCTGGCGGGTTGCTCACACGGATCGTCAGAACCAGCACACCCGCACACACAAATGATGCGCCGTCAATCAGCAATGCCCACTCTGGCCCGGCAAAGGCGACGATTGACCCACCAAGAAAAGCTCCGATGATGTTTCCAAAGTTGGCAGTAAATCCCATCATTGAATTTGCCGATTGAAGCTGGTGTTCCTCAATGATCTCTGGCATCAAGCCACCGAATGCCGGCCACCACATCGCAACACCGATCCCAAAAAGCACGTTTGTGAGACACAGCAACGGCACTGTTGCGGTCCCAGTCATAAACAACAGAGCTTGAATCACCGTGATCGCAGCCGCGATCAAATCCATCCCACCAACCAGCAGCGTGCGTTTCACTCGGTCGGCGATAACACCACCAAAGAGCATGAAAATGATCATCGGAACCCAGACCGAGAACATCACGATGCTCAGTGAAAATTCATTCGTGCCTTCTAGTTCGAGAACCCCAAAGGACATCGCAATCGGCGACATACCGTTGCCGATGTTTGATAAGAACCGCGCTGTGATCAGTTTCCTGTAGTCGCCAACACCGACTAGTTCCCTAATTCCCATTGCAACTAGTTCAGGACTCTGGGTAGTGGCACGCCACCCGATGGCCGGGAACCACTTCAATTAGTTGTGGTTCCACCTCGGCACACTGATCCGTGGCTTTCCAACAGCGGGTACGAAACCGGCACCCTGAAGGCGGATTGACCGGCGATGGCACGTCACCCGTGAGCATGATGCGCTTGCGCTCGCGGCCAACTTTGGGGTCGGCAACCGGTGCAGCTGACATCAAAGCCTTTGTATACGGATGCCGTGGCGTCTTGTAGACGTTCGTGGCATCGCCGTACTCCACAAACTTACCGAGGTACATAACTGCAACTTCATCTGCGATGTGGCGCACCACAGCGAGGTCATGCGCAATGAAGATGAAAGAAAGACCAAAGTTATTCTGCAAGCCTTCAAGAAGGTTGAGGATCTGAGATTGGATCGAAACATCAAGTGCGGATACGGGCTCGTCTGCCACGATGATCTTGGGATTGAGAGCAAGTGCGCGTGCAATGCCTACGCGTTGCCTTTGCCCACCTGAGAATTCGTGCGGGAAACGATTGAAGTGTTCAGGGTTGAGACCCACTAGCTCCATGAGTTCTTGTACGCGTTGGCGCCGACCCTGCTTGTCATGAGTCTTTTGCACCTTCATCGGGGTTGCGATGCTCTCACCAATTGAGTGGCGCGGGTTCAAACATGCATATGGATCCTGAAACACAAACTGAATGTCACGACGAACCTGGTTCAAGTCGCGCTCGTTAAGCGTGGCTAGATCAACGCCATTTAGCTTTACAGCACCGTCCGTTGGCTTTAAAAGCATCGCCAGCACTCGGCCGAGAGTCGATTTCCCGCATCCTGATTCACCAACAACACCCAAGGTCGTGCCGGCTTCCAACTTGAAGGACACGTCATCAACCGCGAGAACTTGGTCGGTTGGACGCAACAACCACTTCGAGGCACCAGTTGGGAAATACTTCTTCACATGATCGGCTTCAAGCACGGTGGCCATCACACACTGCCTTTCGCGCCAATTTGCAGCAATTGCGATTCAGGAAGATGGCAGGCACTGCGGCTCTTACCAACGGCATGCAGCTGTGGCGCCTCGGTACGGCAGAGTGAATTCTCGCCGAGTTCAAATCGACAACGCGGATGAAAAGCACAACCAGTCGGCAAATTGATGAGCGAAGGTGGCGCTCCCGAGATCGTCTGCAATGCCCCACGTGAACTGTCATCAAGACTGTGCACCGAACCCAACAAGCCAACTGTGTATGGATGTGTTGGGGTATCAAACAACTCATTCACATCCGCTACCTCAACCGCGTGCCCCGCATACATCACCATGACGCGATCAGCGGTTTCGGCGATCACGCCAAGGTCATGGGTAATGAGCATTACCGCTGACCCATATTCTTCTTGGAGAGTTCCGATGAGTTCCAGAATCTGCGCTTGCACCGTGACATCAAGTGCAGTTGTGGGTTCGTCAGCGATTAACAACTGCGGGTTATTGACCAGAGCAATTGCAATCACAATGCGTTGACGCATACCGCCGGAGAATTCATGAGGGAAGGAATCCATACGCTTCATGGGTTCGGGGATTCCCACTTTCACCATGGCGTTCAGAACAATTTCACGAACTTCTGATTTGGTCGCCTTCGGGTGGTGAATCAAATAAGCCTCTGCGATTTGATTGCCAACGGTATAGAACGGATTCAACGCAGTTAAAGGATCTTGAAACACCATCGCCATCTGCCGCCCGCGCAGTGTTCGCAACTCCTCATCATCAACTTCAAGCAAATTCTTGCCATTCATGATTATTTCGCCACTCACGTCTACTTGAGTGCCGAAGTTGAGGCGCATGATTGCATTGGCCGTTACCGACTTGCCTGAGCCACTCTCGCCCACGATGCCAAGAGTTTCGCCAGGCATCACATCAAATGACACACCGTCCACTGCCTTCACCACACCGTCTTGGGTGTGGAAAGAAACATGCAGATCACGTATTGAAATCAACGGCGAAGTCATACTTTTTCCCGCACCCGTGGATCTAGGAAGCCGTAGAGAATGTCAACAACGGCATTGGCAACAACAATCAAGACTGCTGCCACCAGAGTTGTTGCCACAAGCACTGGAAGATCAGAGTCCGTAACTGCCCGAATTGAAAGCTTGCCCATCCCGGGAAGGTTGAACACACTCTCAGTGATCACAGCGCCGCCAAGCAACGCAGCGAAGTCGAGCCCTGCGATTGTCACAATCGGCACCATTGCAGCACGCATCACGTATTT
>CAZXAX010000084.1:0-5782 GCA_964638795.1 uncultured Bifidobacterium sp.
GCGATCAAGCACAAGTGTGCAGATATGTTGCTGGAAGTTGAGTCGGCAAAGTCGGCGGCTTATTACGGCATGTGGTGTGCAAGCGAAATGAACGAGGAGCTTCCCTCGGTTGCGTCACTTGCCAAGGCATACTGCTCAGAGGCGTACTTCCACGCAACCGCGGAGAACATCCAGATTCACGGTGGCATTGGCTTTACCTGGGAGCACCCGGCTCACCTCTACTTCAAGCGCGCCAAGAGCAGCGAGTTGATGTTTGGGGATCCGACCTATCACCGTGAGCTGCTCGCGCAGCGCATCGGTATCTGATTGCAGGAGCTGTCACGGCAACTGAAGTCATCTTTATCGTTGCTTCGGTGATTGCGGTTTTCGCAATCGCTGCAGTTTCTATCGGACGCGAGGCGCGACGGCTTGATGCTGTTGCGCCTCGTGCCGTTTACATGCTGGATGAGGCCGTCGAGTTTGTTGCAGACCGAATTCCAGAACAAACCCAAGCGCGTCTTACACCTGATGAGTTGCGGTCGATTCTTGTATTGCACATGAGGTGGCTCCACGCACAGGGTTTGCAACCGGACGCGGTGGTGGATCGCCCTCAAGACATCGACCTAGTAATCGTCGGTGAGGACACTCTCGCTGGTTACATTCTTGGCGCCGCAGACGAGGTCGGGATTGAGCTGCTCGATGATGTTGATGTTGTGCACGTGGTCGATGCACACCTGGCTTATTTCTCGGCAATCGGTGCCGTTGGGCCGGAGGCTACGAGCCTGTGACCCGTGAAGATCGGCCGGGCGATCGCGGAGATTCAGAGCGTGATTTGATTCCGCGCTGCGTTGACTGTGGTTCGCCTAGTGCACAAGCTTGGGATACCCGCGAGGGCCGAATTCAAATGTGCCGGCCGTGCGCAACCATGAATGGGATCGGCTGCAACTAAATCATCATCCCGAAGTTGTTGACGATTACCTTGCCGAGTTCGGTGTCGCCAGCTATTGAGATGTGATCGGCACATTGTGCTGGTGTGCATCGACCATTTGCGAGACGCACAAATGTGTCACTGTCCATATCGATCATCACAAGTGGATTGGTGGGCAACTCCGAGAGAAACTCAGCACGCCCGTTTTTTACACCAATTGGTACGAGACGACGTATGGGCTCGGTGATGTGGATCACCACGGATTCCCCATCTGGAGTTTTTGCACGCTTGCCGACCACTATCGGCAGGGTACGAATCAGGCGTCCGATTGTGTGTGCCGCGGCTGGTGAGTCGTTGTTTCCAGGTCGATCTATCGCACGGCGAATGTCTTGTTCGTGTACCCAAATGTCGAGGACTCGAATATCAAGAAAATCAGCCATGGTCCCAGGGCCGGTGGGCGTGATCATCTCGCGTCCGAAATAGTCGTCGCCGGACGATTCAAGAGTTTCTTTGCGCAACGCAATTAGGTCTTTGAATTCGGCAAGCACTTCAGAACCGGGCTTTGAGCGGCGTTCATCAACTTCATTTTCGTTGAATCCACCAATTGGATTCTTGACCCAATCAAAGGTGGGGGACTTGTGTGTGGAAGCCGGAAGCCCTTGCAACATGCGTTCTGTTCCGATGATGTGTGAGATGTTGTCCTGCACACTCCAGCCAGGGCACTCAGTTTGGGTTTTCCACTCATCCTCTGTCAGGGACTCACACAACGTGGTCAGAGAATCCAAGGTGTCAAACAGCATTTCGATTACTTCGGTTGGGATCATTGGCAAACCTCTTTGTCTCTCTGCTCAGGGCATTTCTAGTGCGCTGCGTCCTACAGCGCGGGGTTCATCACGGTCTGCCACTCGCGGGCATTGAAATAGGGAGAGAACACCGCACCGATGTACTTCAAATCGTCCCCAGTCTTTGGGCGCTTCAATTCGTAGAGCCCGGGGAACTTCGCTGCGCGAATAGTGATGTCCCAAAGTTCCATCGCCTCTTCACCCGTTGGTGCAGGCAATACAACGGGTCCGAACATGGCACGAGTGTCTGCGGCGATGATGACTGGGACACCAAATGCACCGAGGTTGTTGACCGCATGATCATGGTCAGCTTTGACTTCATCGTGTGTAGTCGGGTCCGCGAGTGCCGCATCCCAGATTTCCGGGTCAAGACCAATTTCTTTTAGGAGTTCGCGTCCAGTTTCGGGTTCGTATGGGCGACGGCCGTCGTAATGCAATGCCTTTCCACATGCCGCGTACCAGTTGTCAACATTGTCCATGTTTGTTCGACGCAGGTATGCAGCCACACGAAGTGGAGTCCAGCCATAGGCAATGTCGCGCTCCCATGGGTGCTTCATGCCTTCTTCATGATTTATTTCTTCAAGGCTGAAGAACTTCCAATCGATCTCGATGCCGTTTTGGCGCCGGACGTCACGAATCCAAAGAGATGTCTGATAGGCGTAGGGGCACATCGTGTCGAAGTAGAACTCGATCTTCTTTACGTCGCTGGAGTTGGTCATTCACGAAGCATACGTTGAAATTGCTTCGCAGGAAATGTCAGACCGTATGCCATTTCCCTGACTAGGAATGGAGACGGATGGTCGAAGCGATGTAGTCAAGGTCCGACTGTGTCCGAGGGCGCTTGATCTCATAGAGGCCCTTGAAATTTGCCGAAGCCAGCGCGATTTCCCACAGCTTCATGGCGTCTTCACCTGCCGGGGCAGGTACAACGACGGGCCCGAACATTGCGCGCCCGCTTCCAATAACGACAAGCGGTACACCAAACGCGCCGTGCTCTGTGACAGCAAATTCATGATCCGATTGGACCTCGAGGTGGGTGCTTGGGTTTGTCAATGCGTCATTCCAAGTTTCGCGCGCTAAGCCGGCGGCGGCCAGTAGTTCCTCGGCGATTGATCCCTCATTTGGGTTTACTCCATCGATATGAATCGCGTGCGCCACTGCTTCGTACCAAGATTCGCAAGCAGCTTGGCTGGTACGCCGTAGGAGGGCAGCCACACGCAGGAGAGGCCACCCTGTGGCCGTGATGAGTTCCCATGCATGGGGTGCGCCAGGCTCTCGCCGAACTTCTTCCAGACTAAAAAAGCGCCAGTTGATCTGAATATCGGCGGTTTGCCTGACCTCACGAAGCCAAATTGATGTTTGGTACGTATAGGGACAAATCGGATCAACGAAGAAATCCACGATGGTCACGGCATCACGCTACCGTTTTATCCATGGAACGTCCGACCAAGTTTGAACACACAAGATTTCTCGGTGATAAGCGCACGCAACTGGTTTACGACCTTGATGAGTGGACTGATGCGCAAGTGATTGATGAGATCGTGAACGCCGAAACTGGAATTTGTTTTGGTCCAGACACGCTCGCTGAAGCGCGCAACCGCGGGTACAAACTTGCAACGCCAGGTTTGCGCCGTCGCCATCGCAAGCCGCGCGCCTGATTCTTGCCATGAACGGCTCTTTCCAATCAAATGGTCTAGAGCTGCAGCGTTATCTTGCACCAGCGCCGAATCTTGTTGGTCGGGCGCCTGGTGTGATTCTGTGTCATGGATTTCCCATTGGTCCGCTCGATGCGCGCCAGTCGGGTGTCACATTCCCCGAACTCATTGACCGAATTTCAAATGAGCTCACTTGGAACGCAATGACTTTTACGTTCCGTGGCTGCGGCAATAGCGAGGGCAGTTTCTCATTGCAGGGTTGGGTGGATGATCTGCGGGCAGCAATAGATCACATGGTTGAGGAATGCAATCCATCCGGCTTGTGGTTAATCGGTGCAAATACCGGCGGATCAATTTCAATATGTGTCGCTGCTGACGACCCGCGAGTCAGCGGTGCTGCACTATTGAGCCCACGATCGGATTTTGACGACTGGGCTGAGCACCCACGGAGATTTCTTGAGCATGCACGAGAAATTGGAGCCATACGTGATCCCAAGTTTCCGTCCAATGTCGACGAATGGTCGCGAGAATTGCGTCGCTTTAGACCCCTTGACGCAGCGCGTAGGTTCGCACCACGGCCACTGTTGGTGATGCATGGAGATGACGATGAAAGCGTGCCGGCATCGGAGTCACGAGCACTCTCGTTGGCTCATGGCAATGCGGAACTGCGAATCATTCCTGGGGCTGGACATCGCTTGCGTCACGACCCAAGGGCGATTTCAGTGTTGATTGGTTGGCTGGATCGCCAAGACACGAGGCTTACTCGCTAGTTAGAAGATGAGTGCCAGCGATATGCGGACTCAATGATTGCATCGAGTCCATGGGTGGCCTTCCAGCCAAGAACGTGTTCGCAGTTTGTCGGATCGGCAAAGGTTGCGCTGGGATCGCCTGCGCGGCGAGGCCCAAATGTGTGAGGTACTGCATGGCCGGTGATGTGTTCTGTGGCCTTCAAAACTTCGAGCACCGACGAGCCAGTTCCAGTTCCTGCGTTCACTGCAGTGGTTGGGCCACCGTTGTGCAGATACTCAATGGCCTTCACATGTGCTGCCGCAAGGTCTTCAACATGGATGTAATCCCTGATCGCAGTGCCATCAGGGGTTGGGTAGTCAGTTCCAAAAACTTCAAGCGGTCCACGCTTGCCGAGCAGTGCTTTCATCACGATCGGAATGAGATTCAAAGTTACGGTCCAGTCTTCACCGATCGCGCCATCCATCGAAGCTCCGGCAGCGTTGAAGTACCTCAAACTGACGGACTTCATTCCATGGGTTTTATCGAACCAACCAAGTACCTTTTCGGCCATGGCCTTGGTGTCTGCATAAACCGATTCGGGGCTAATCGGAGCCGATTCTGTAACGGGCACGACTGCTGGGGTGCCATAGACAGAGCACGATGAAGAGAACACGATTTTGTCTACACCGCTTGCGGTGAGAGCCTCAGCCAAAGAGGCAGTGCCAGCCACATTGTTGCGAATGTACCTTGCTGGTTTTTCCATCGACTCGCCAACACTTTTGTAGGCAGCGAAGTGCACACAAGAGGTCACCGAATATTTGCGGCAGGTATCCGCAACGAGATCAAAATCCGCGATGTCACCGACAACCAGGGGTGCGCCGAGGACTGCGTCTTTGCTTCCAAACTCAAGGGAGTCGAGTATCACGATGTCATAACCGGCGTTGCGAAGTGCGCGTGCTGTGTGCGAGCCGATGTAGCCAGCGCCGCCAGTAACCAGGACAGTCATTTCTTTGTGACCTTCTTCAGGGGTCGACCCTGCTTGTCGAGATCGGCGGCTTTCTCGGCTTTTTTCCACGCTCGAACTTTGAGCAAAGTTTCTGGGCTCGTGATGTCGGCAACTGTGCGGAAGTTCTTGTCGCTAAATGGTGCAGCCACTTTTTCCCAGCCCTTTGGCTTTACCGCGAATCGTTTGGCCAGAAGCGCAATGAAGATCCGTGCTTTTTCGTCACCGTAACCAGGAAGAACACGTAGCCGTGTGTACAAGTCTTCAGCGTTATCGACACCTGCCCAGATGTTGGAGCCTTTGTTTTTGTATTCGTCAGCAATGATCGCGCACAGCTCGTGAATACGCCGTGACATCGAGGCAGGAAAGCGATGGATTGCTGGCTTCTCGGCACAGATTGAAACAAACTCCTCTTGGTCGAGTTCGGCGATCTTTGCAGGATTCAGGTGTCCGATGCGTTGCTTGATCGTGAATGGACCTGTGAAAGCCCACTCCATTGGAACCTGCTGGTCCAGCAACATTCCGATGAGGAGTGCGGTGCCGTCGCGATTCAATAAGGCGTCAGCTTTTTCGTTACCAGTGATGTACAAAGTGCCGTTGCTCACGCCCTACAGGCTATTGACAAATGCTTGATAATCGCGGTGAT
>CAZXAX010000085.1:0-3454 GCA_964638795.1 uncultured Bifidobacterium sp.
GTTGCGCAGTTACCTGCGCTGCACTGCAACCACGTTGCGCAGTTACCTGCGCTGCACTGCAACCACGTTGCGCAGTTACCTGCGCTGCCCCATGAACATTCCTTTGAGGTCGGAGTAGTTTTCAATGCAGTACCCCGCACCATAAACAACCGCCTCTAGCGGTGCCTCTGACATCCGCACCGGCACCAAAGTTTCTTCAGAAATTCGATCAGCGAGACCGTTTAACAGTGCACCGCCACCAACCATAAACATGCCTCGGGTGAGAAAATCTTGGGCTAACTGGGGTGGCGACTTTGCAAGGCAACGCTTGACCGATTGCACAATTTCCGAGACCACCGGCTCAACAGCTTCACGAATCTCCGCAGGAGTAATCACAATTTCCTTCGGCAAGCCATCCATGATGCCAAGACCCTTAACGATCGCATCGCGTTCACCAGGAATAGGACGTGCACTTCCGATATGAATTTTGATCTCTTCAGCCGTGCGCTCTCCTACTGCAACATTGTGTTCACGTCGCACATATGACTGAATCGCAGAGTCAACATCGAATGATCCAATGCGCACAGCTTCCAGTGTCACCACACCACCAAGACTGATAACTGCGGTTTCGGTTGTGCCGCCACCAATGTCGATCACCATGTTGCCGATTGGTTCCTCGATGGGGAGATCTGCTCCGATTGCTGCAGCCATTGGTTGCTCGATCAACTGCGCATCGGATGCCCCAGCTCGGCGGGCGGCATCGGTAACGGCTCGGCGCTCAACTTCTGTAATCGCCGAAGGAACGCAGATGATCACTTTCGGGCGCGAAAACCGGGAGACCCCAACTCGCTGTAACAGGAGCCGAATCATCTTCTCGGTGATCTCAAAGTCCGTAATTGCTCCACCCCGCAAAGGCCTTACAGCAACGATGTTTGCTGGGGTTCGACCGATCATTTCCCGAGCCTCGTTGCCTGTTGCGAGCACTTCTCCGGTGCGCTTGTTCACCGCAATCACAGTCGGCTCGTTCAGGACAATCCCGCGCCCCTTCATATAAACCAATGTGTTCGCGGTGCCGAGGTCAATTGCAAGGTCACGGGCCATAACGGCGCTCCCCATGTGGCTTGGTCTCATCACGCATCCGACTTATTGATTCGCGACGATGCTCGGTATTGAGCGCGTTGATATGGCGATTAAACCGTTGCATACCTACATCGCCACGGCGTGACTTGCATTGGTCGGCGTAGAAAGTTGCAACTAGTGCCGCCAATGACAACAGCGCAAGAACGGCGAATGCAAAAGTCGCACCTAGCGCAATCACTTCACACCCCCTACTGACTTGAACTCATCAATGTTCACTAACTCGTGGGCGTTAGTGCCCCAGTCCTCGCCCTCTGCCCAGTGTTCCTTTTTCCAGATCGGTATCGATGCCTTGAGTACGTCAATCAAAAATCGGGCAGCTTCAAATGCTTCGGGCCGATGCGGTGATGAAACAACAACGACCACAGAAGACTCACCAAGTTTGAGGTTGCCAATTCTGTGGTGCACAGCAACTTTCACAATGTCGGGCCACTGAGCGCGCGCTTCGGCGACAACTGTCTCAAAACGTGGCAAGACCTGCGACTCGTAGGCCTCATAAGTAAGTGACCGAACATCGCTTCGACCCTCAGCGTGGTCGCGTACGGTTCCAGAAAACAACACGATGGCGCCACACGATGGGTGAACTGCCCACTCATACAGCAATCCAGGCTCAAGTTTTTCTGCCGTGAGTGCGACCCAGGTATTGCCACTGGTACCGGCGTTGTGGTCGGCAGGCGAGATGGGCACGTTCTGAGCGTACTAGGCAGGTCCAAAGCCGCACCTAATGTCGGGGTGACGGTTCTTTTGGGGTGACGCGAAAGTAGTGTTCGTGATTCGTGAGCGGAGAAAACGACAACCAAGTCGGGGGCGAAGACAATTCGTTCTATCCCCCCGCGCCTTTGCCCCCTCACGAACGCCACTGGCGCCACCCCGCGGAACTCGGAGCCGCCCAAACGGTGAATATCCCGTTGGCTGGGAGTCGATCCAAGTCAATTGCATTCGTGGTTGCTCTTGCGAGCATGGTGACCACAGTGGTCTTTGCTCAGATTCTTCGCCCGGTGGAGCGAGGCCGAGACAATGCGACTCCAACGGCAAGCTCAGAATCCACAATTCCACTCGGGCCACCTCCCACCAAAGGTGTCTTTGTTGTGAACGGCACTCCGTATGCTGCGGTCGCCGTTGCCGTGGGCAACGGCCGACGAATTCTGATCACTTCAAGTGACGCCGCCACGGACACGCTGGTCAAACTTGCTGATTCAAAGGCGCGCATGATGCTCGCTGCAGTTGACGAAGAGTATGGACTCGCAATCTGGAGCTCTCCAACCAGAGTTGAGACTGTTGCTTCTGATCAGCAATTCGAAGTAGTTGCCAATGACCGCGTGATCGTGTGGGATGGTGTGACCTATCGCGGTTCGGTTGGCCTCGCTTCACGTGCCACAACGACTTCGTCACAGCCACTTGTCCCGTTGAATATCTCCGACAAAGTACATGCGGGCTCACCGGTGTATGACACTGAAGGTCATCTGATTGGCATCGTCACGATTCGTTCGCACTCACATTGGATGATTCCAATCACTCAACTCGGCGTAAGTGTGGAAACTGTCGCGCGCATTCTTGACATTCTGGACACACTCGGATTCGCACCTGTTAGCCACGCAGACGGAGTGAAGGTTGGCTACGCGCCAAACACCACCTTGTTTGAGCGGGGTGACTTAATTACTCGTGTCGGCGATAAACAGATCACCTCGGTCCAAACGCTCACCACAGCAGCAGCCACCATTGCTGGTGGCAAGGCGGTATTTTCGGTAATCCGCGACGGCAAGACGATTCAAGTCAACGTCGAGCTGCCTGCAAAGTAGCCTCAAGGCGGGGGAAATATGGGAAATACCGTGAAACTGGAGCACATTGGCAATGTCGCGCTCGTAACTCTGTGTCGCCCCGATGCCCGCAACGCGGTCAACTACGAACTCGCTACCGATCTGCTCGCCACGATGAATGCGGCTCAGAGTGCCCGTGTGATTGTGCTCACAGGAATGGACCCAGCTTTCTGCGCCGGACTCGATCTAAAGAACCTCGGCATTGACAATCTCGCCGACATCCCCCACTTTGTCGACTCCGCTGGCAACTCAAAGATTCCAGTCATTGCCGCTGTCAATGGTGCCGCTGTTACTGGTGGTCTCGAGTTGGCACTTGCGTGTGACTTCATTATTGCTTCGGAGAATGCAAAATTCGCCGATACGCATCTTCGTGTTGGCGTTTATCCAGGACCAGTCGTAGTTGATCTTCCACGCAAGGTCGGTGCTGCTAAGGCTGCAGAAATGTCGTTAACAGGCGACTTTGTGGATGCACAAACTGCATTACGAATCGGGCTAGCCAATCATGTGGTCCCGCACTCAGA
>CAZXAX010000085.1:3554-5677 GCA_964638795.1 uncultured Bifidobacterium sp.
GCACCGACGATCATCAACCCAAGCGAAATCTCTTGCTTACGTTTTGGTGTCAGCATGGTCCACCACTTGGACTCAGTGCCCTCAACGTAAGCTTGTTCGTTGGTAGTTCGAGGCTCCCAGCCAAGGGCTCGCAGCCTGCCGTTAGATACGGTCCAGGGCGACTGCACATAGGCCCGCAACCCTGGAGGAATGGGACCGCGCTGGAACTTCCATCTCAAGTCCGCCAGCCACGATGCAAATGGTTCTGGCAGCTTGATCTTTGGAGCCGCCCCCGAGAGTGCGCGCAGGGAGTCCCCCGGGATGGCTCCATCTGGTGCCACATTGAACACACCTTCGGCGTCACATTCAAGAACAACGCGGACCGCTGCTGCTAGATCATCTTCATGCACAAACTGTGCAGGTGCGTCGTCCTCGGCGGTCCGAGTGCCGAGCCCTGCTGCTAGGGCGCGCACAAGCGCACCCGTGCGATTTGCAGACATCACCGGAGCCGAGCGCAAAATCACGCATCGACGTTCAGCATTTCCATTGGCCCACTCATTTACGAGTTGCTCGGCCACGGTCAACTGATCGGTGTATGCGAGTCCAGGTTCTGGACGCAGGGTCGAATCTTCGGTTAGGGGAATCGGGTTGTTGGTCCATGCCCCATAGACCATTGCTGACGACAGCAGGACAACTGTGCCGATTCCTTGGTCGGCGGCTGTATTCAAGCAATGTTGGACATCTTCAATCACCGATACTTGTCGCCGCATCGCAGCGTCATAATCGGCCACGTTCAGGATGACAAGAGCAGTAACTCCGTGCGCCGAGTCGCCATCAGTACCGAGTCGTGGAAACTTACGAACTTCCCAGATTCCACTGGTTCGCAGTTCTGATGCCACCCGTTCGCCAAAGCTTGACTCAATACCCGCAATCGCACAAATACCGCCCACGGAAAGAACTCTAGTAGTGCGTAACATTCAGTCATGGCTGAGCCCGATCCGTCCGACAATCCATTTGCGAATATTCCATTCCTTGGCGACATTGCCAAAGCCATGGCATCGCAAGGGTCCATGCATTGGGAGATAGCCCGCCAACTCGCAATTTTGGGCGCGAATGAGATTGGCGCTGACCAGAATGTGAATCCAGCTTCACGAATTGCGATTGAAAATCTTGTACCGATTGCACTTATGCATGTCCGTGAAGTTTCAGGAGTTGACCTGGAGCAGCCCGAGCTTGAGGCCGTTACCCCGGCAATGTGGGCTCACCGTACGCTGGAAACTTACAAGCCACTCTTTGAAGAGTTGGCGGCCTCGCTAGCGGGTGGGACATCGGATCGTGATGAAACTTCAGACCCGATGGCGGCGATGATTGCCGGATTATCACGAATGCTTGCACCATCAATGCTTGGCATGGCTGTTGGGTCAATGGTGGGGCAAATGAGCCAACGCGCGTTTGGTCAATACGATCTTCCATTACCGCGCGCCGATTCCAAGATGATGGTTGTCCCAGCAACAATTGACATCTTCGCCGATGAATGGTCAATCAAACATGACGATGCCCGAATGTGGACCCTCCTGCACGAGTTTTCTACGCACGCGTTCTTTTCGGTGCCACATACTCGCGAAGCTGTCTGGAATGCGGTGCACAACCACGTGAAAGGTTTCCGATTTGATCCAGGCTCTGCAATGTCAAAGATCACAGACCTTGAAATTGATCCAAACTCGATGGATCCAATGGCGTCAATGCAGATGCTCTTTTCTGATCCTGAACTCATGCTTGGCACAACCACATCAGATGAACAGCAGGCCAACCGCCCATATCTTGACTCCTTAATTGCCTTGGTTGTTGGCTTCACTGATTATGTAGTTGACGCGTGTGCTGCTCGCTTACTTGGCCCTTCATCACCGATTGCCGAAGCTTTGCGTCGCCGCCGTCTTGAGAGTTCGCAGGTGGATACCTATGTCGAACATCTGCTCGGACTACGCCTGCAACGGGCGCACATTGAGCGCGGCCACAACTTTGTCAGTGGCGTGATTGAGCGGGCCGGGCAGGATGCGCTTGGCCAATTGTTCACGGGTGCTGGCAATCTTCCAACACCGGCTGAAATTGATGCACCGGGTCTTTGGTTGGCTCGACTCGAGATT
>CAZXAX010000086.1:0-5606 GCA_964638795.1 uncultured Bifidobacterium sp.
AACTAGGCGTACATTGGCCAAGCGACGTAATCTTCGGCGCAGCAATCGGAGGCGCCGTCGCCTTCGGGAGCACACGACTATCCAACAAGCGCATGGCAGAAACCGTATGAACTCAATCAAACTGATTCGCATTGCCTGTGCCGGCACGTTTTTGGGCGGCCTTGCAGGAATCATTGCTTCATCTGCAGCGGGAAACAACGAAGGCTTTGTTCTCACTTTTGGCATCATCACCGCAATCGCAGCTGTGATTCTGATTGTGGTCTCAGCGGTTACGAACCGCGATCGTATTGATGTTTTTGAAGACGCCATCGCTGAGAAACTCGAGGCTCAGATTGATGACCTCGTAGCGGGAGGCGCTGATGAGACCAAGCTCCGTGCACTCATTCGTGATGCGCTGAGAGCCGGGTCAAAATCATGAGCGACCCCGCACTTATGAACGACGCTGAACTTGCGAGTTTTCTTGCAATTGAAGCCGGCGTGATGTTGGTGCAGCTACGCGAGCGCCTTGCACTGGAGGGAGCGCCGCAATGGCGTATCAAAGATGCAGGCGATGTGCTCTCGCACGATTTCCTGATGGAAGCACTGGGCAAACACCGACCCCACGACGCGGTGCTTTCCGAAGAAGGTGCGGAAGATCCACGGCGACGCAATGCTGAGCGTGTTTGGATTGTCGATCCGTTAGACGGCACAAACGAATACAGCGAATACGGACGCCATGACTGGGCCGTGCATATTGCACTTTGGGAACAAGGCCACTTGACCGCTGGAGCAGTCTCGTTGCCCGCACTTTCTGCGGTCTTTGCTACCGACCCCGCTCCGCAACTCCCAGCGCCGACTCGCACGCGTCCACGCATGATCACTTCGCGCACGCGCGCTCCATATGCGGCGATGCTTGTTGGCGAAGCCCTCAACGCTGATGCAGTTCGGCTCGGTTCAGCAGGCGCCAAAACCATGGCGGTGATTCTGGGCGAAGCGGACATCTATGTGCATGACGGCGGCATGTATCAGTGGGACTCCGCAGCACCAGCAGCAGTCGCCGCAGCAGCAGGGCTGCACGTGAGTCGAATTTCTGGTGCTCCACTCATATACAACGATTCAGATCCGTGGTTGCCGGATCTGCTTGTGTGTCGCCAAGAATGGAAAGAGCCCGTACTGAACGCCCTATGGGGCGATCAGTGGCGAATGCACGAGCACTGAGCAACACCAAGCACAAATGGTGTGATTGTTTCGCTAGTTTCTACGCGTGCGTTTGGTTATTGCTCGTTGCAGTGTGGTGTACGAGGGACGGCTCGATGCTTCGTTACCCGAAGCCTTGCGTCTGATCATGCGTAAAGCCGATGGCTGTGTGGCGATCCACGCTGATGGAGGCGCCTACAAGCCGCTCAACTGGATGAATGCGCCGAACACGGTCGCAGAACTAGATGACCGCTGGGTCATAACGAATCCAAAAGGTGAAACGCTGACAATTCATCTCCACGAAGTGATATCCGACTTCGAGCACGAGCTCGGAAAAGATCCAGGTCTCACAAAAGATGGCGTCGAAGCCCACCTTCAAGAACTCCTTGCGGATAACCCTGAAGAAATTGAACTTGGGTTGCAACTCGTTAGGCGCGAATACCCAACCTCCATCGGCCCGGTGGATTTACTTTGCAAGGACTCAGCTGGCCGTACCGTAGCCATTGAGATCAAGCGCCGAGGTGAAATTGATGGGGTTGAACAGTTAACCCGCTATCTGGACCGCCTGGCGCTTGACTCAAGCCTTGGCGAAATACGGGGGATTTTCGTGGCACAAGTCATCAAACCGCAGGCAAAAACCCTCGCCGAAAGTCGCGGAATCATCTGTCGCGAGATTGACTATGACTTACTGCGTGGCAAGCGCAGTGAACAGCCAACTCTCTTTTAAGGCCATATGACCCCCACGAAAAAAGTTCTTGTAATTGGTTGTGGTCCAGCTGGATCCGCTGCTGCAATTACCGCGCGCAAACACGGCATCGAAGTGACCATGGTCGATAAAGCCGTGTTTCCCCGCGACAAGTGCTGCGGAGATGGTCTCACAACTTCCGCCCTGCGTCTGCTTCAGCAACTCGATGTTCGGCCAAGTTCCATGCCTTCGTGGCGCGAAATTGATAGTGCACAACTTCGTGCCCCCGATGGACGCAACATCACGATGCCGTTTCCCGAAGGTGTTGGTCTTTTTGCTGCCGTCGTGCCCCGAGTGGAACTCGATAGCGCAATGCGCGATCGGGCAATCGCCGATGGCGCAAAAGTAATCGAAGGCGTGAGCATCACTGATGTAGAGCAATCGCAAGATGGCGTTGTTGCCAGCTTGAGTGACGGCTCGCAACTCACGGCTGAGTACCTCATCGCCGCGGACGGCATGTGGTCGCCTACGCGCAAAATCGTCTGTGGAGAAAGTGCTTCTCCATACCTCGGCGAGTGGCATGCATTCCGCCAGTACCTCGATGCCGTAACGGGACCCGCACGTGACCAACTCTTCGTTTGGTTCGAACCAGACCTACTGCCTGGTTATGTGTGGTCGTTTCCAGTTGGCGATGGGAAAGTCAACTTCGGTTATGGAATCTTGCGCGGCGGAAAAATTGCAGTCGGTGACATGGGTGCGATTTGGGCCGACCTATTTCAGCGGCCCCACATCAGTTCCGCACTTGGATCTGGCTACATTCCCCTCGACCGGCGAACCGCGTGGCCGATTCCCGCAATGATTGACAAAGTGGAACTCACCAAGGGACGCGTCCTCTTTGTGGGTGACGCGGCGTGCGCAACCGATCCAATGACCGGCGAAGGAATCGGCCAAGCAATACTCACAGGAATGCTCGCAGCAGAAGCCGTGGCTGAACAATCAGACGTGGCTGGTTCCTATGAAAAATCCGTCCGTGCAGAGCTCGTGGCCGACCACAAGATGTCGGTCTTTCTTGGGCGTGTCCTTAGCCGTGTGCGAGGCACAAATCTCGCCCTTCGGATTGTTGACCTGAATGCCTGGACTCGACGCAATTTTCTGCGCTGGATGTTCGAAGATGAGCCACGGGCAATCGTGCTGACTCCCCGTCGCTGGCACCGCAATTTCCTCAAACAACCGGGAGTGCACCTGGGCAAGTAGTTTTGGTCAATGCGCACTCGCCTGACTGAAATGCTCGAAATTGAACACCCCGTGATGCTCGCTGGTATGGGCGGCGTCTCATATCACGAACTCGTTGCAGCCGTAAGCAACGCCGGTGGCATCGGAACACTCGGTGCGTCCACGATGAGCATCGCGCAGCTTCGCGAAGAAATTGCGTTAACCAAAGGTCTCACTTCAATGCCGTTTGGCGTTGACTTGCTCACTGCACTACCTGATCAAGTTGAAAGCGGTGTTCAGGCAATCATCGAAGGCGGCGCCAGAATTTTTGTCGCTGGTCTTGGAGTTCCGCGCGAAGTAATTGAACTCCTGCATGCCAAGAACATTCTCGTCGGTTCAATGTGCGGCAAAGTGCGTCACGCGATTTCAGCCGTCGCCAGCGGGTGCGACTTCGTCGTTGCTCAAGGCACCGAAGGTGGTGGCCACACGGGAACTGTCGCGACCATGGCATTGATACCTCAAGTGGTTGATGCTGTGGGTGACAAAGTGCCTGTTGTCGCCGCTGGTGGGCTGTTTGATGGTCGTGGATTGGTCGCATCATTGGCACTAGGTGCCGAAGGGGTATGGGTTGGCACACGGTTCATCGCTACGCCCGAGGCTCGTGCGGTGATCGGTTACAAAGATGTTCTGCTGGCTACACCCGAAGATGGAACCGTGATCAGCCGCAGTTATACGGGCAAAACATGCCGGGTGGTGCGCAACACCTGGACTGATCGTTTTGAAAAAGCACCAAGTGAAATCAAACCGTTCCCCCAGCAGGTCATCTACTCAACCCAGGAAGGTGCCAACCACCTTGGAGCGTCGTCAGACACCCTGGTTGACACTTCAATTGAGTTCATGCCAGCTGGTCAAGGTGTCGGTGCGATTAACTCTCTCACCCCAGCAGGAGACATCGTTCGGTCAATGGTGGCCGAAGCAGAAGCAATCATCGATTCGATGAGCCGCTTCAAGAACTGAAATCAGAATGCTTCAGTTGCTGCGGAGCAACCGCGACATCCGCATCGTCTTTTTTGCACAGATCGTCTCCTATCTCGGTGACTGGTTCACCTTCGTAGCCATTTCTGCGGCGGTGTACGACTACACCAACTCAAAGTTTCTCGTTTCTTTGGTAATGGTTTGTGAATCCATCCCGGCTTTCCTACTCTCACCCGTTGGTGGTCCCGTTGCCGACCGATTTGATCGACGCAAAGTACTTGTAGTCGTGTCATCAGCTCAGGCCTTCGCGGCTCTTGGCTTTTTGTTACTCAGCCGCGACACGGTGTGGATTGGGTTTGTGTCGCTGTCCCTGGTTGCGGGCCTAGCGGCATTTGTAAATCCTGCAGTTGGCGCATCTGTGCCAAACCTTGCCCGCAATGAAGATGAACTACAAAAGGCCAGCCAACTCTTTGGCTCTACTTGGGGAATCATGATGACCGTTGGCGCGTCACTTGGTGGTGTCTTTGCAGCACTTCTTGGTCGGCGTGCGGCATATATCGCTGACGTGGTTACGTTCATCATCGCGGCGATTCTGTTCTCAATGGTGAAGACCCGAATGCAACAGCACGACACGTCAATCTCACAAAGAGTGCATCCAATTGCCGACATGCGCGAGGCAGTGCACGTCGCACGGAATGACCGTGTAATCGGAAGCCTCATGATGTCAAAGACCGTGTGGGCAATTGGTGCGGGGTTGGTCAGCCAGCTTGCGGTGCTCTCAACCGATGTTTTCGGCACAGGTGACGCCGGCATTGGTGCAATGGTTGCGGCACGAGGTGTTGGATCGGCAGTGGCACCAATAATTGCCATCCGCATGACTCGTGGAGACTTGTCGAACATTCTTTTTCTTTGTGGTGCCGGAACGGTGGTATTTGGCCCGTTGTACATCGGCGCTGCATGGATTCCATGGTTCATTCCCGCGCTAATTCTGATCACAATGGCTTCAATCGGCAGCGGAAGCCAATGGGTTGCATCAACCTACGGACTCCAAATCCGCACACCTGACCACATTCGTGGACGCGTGATCGCTGGTGACTTTGCACTCGTCACATTGATTCTTGGAGCAACGAGTGCACTCGCAGGAGTTGTTGCCAACCATCTGGGTGTGCAATGGACCATCACCGCGTTTGCGGGCGTGTCTTTATTCTGCGCACTCACCTATTCGGCGATTATCTATCCGATTCGCAAAGAGTTGAAGACGCAATACCCACCGATTTGATGAATAGCGAATTAAGCGCAGATTCAACCTGAGGTATCAGGCTTCGTCCACCAGCTCACGCAGGGTTTCGATGGTCTTAACTCCATCGCCCACTGGGTTGACCTGCAAAGTTGTTACACCTGCAGCCTTGTAGGCAGCAATGCGTTCCTTCACATAACTGCGGGGGCCTACAAGGTTGGACAACTCAAGCAACTCGCTTGGAACTTCGGCGGCCGCTTCTTTCTTCTTGCCGTCGAGATAAAGATCCTGAATGAGCTTCGCCTCGCGTTCATAGCCGTA
>CAZXAX010000087.1:0-4927 GCA_964638795.1 uncultured Bifidobacterium sp.
AAGACGGTGTCGATGGTCTCAATGGTGCACCCGGTGCCGATGGTGCTGATGGAGCACCTGGTCCACCTGGCGCTGATGGAGCAGACGCGCCGATACCGCCTTCGTTGAGCTACAGCGCCGATCAATTGCGCCGCGGTGCATGGTATGAAGCGCCTACCGTTCCACCAGCTCCAGTTGTTGCAGCAAATGTTGGTATTGAGCCGACGCAAGCGGTGTTTGATGGACAGAACATCTGGGTTGTCAGTTCGAGTGGCTATTCGGTATCGCGTATCAATGTGCGTACAAATGCAGTCACCACATTTCCATTGTCTTCCGTAGCAGGGATGTATCCGACTGGGATTGCGTTGATGTCCAACTACCCCATAGACAGCGTTGATTACATCGCCGTTGGTTTCAGCAGTGTCGTATCCAATAGTGGAAGTTGGTTCACCACAAACAACGGGATAATCAAACGCTTAGGTCTTGATGGCACCGAGGCATCAGATTTCACGGCCGTTCAGTACGGCGGTCCAACACACTTACTGACCATGGACATGTTTTATGTGTGGAGTGTGCCTTCAACAAGTTCGAGCATGTTTGGGATCTTCGACAACATTTTTCAATACAATCTGGATTTAGTTCCTCCTGTAGAGGGCTCCGTAATTTCAGTTTCCGCATATGCATCTAACATCGATTTTGTTGTCGTTGATTGTGCGTGTGCCGAAGGAACCGGATGGATTGCACGATATTTGCCAAGCACGCCACCGCTGCTGATTGATTACCTTGGACCGTTGGACTATCGACCAACTGATTCAGTGCTGACAGGTAGTGCTCTCTGGGTGATATCTGAAGAAGCGGGCAAGCTGACCAAGATCCCGCACATTGACGGCAGTACGCAAATTGACTGGACCATCAGTGATGTAAGTGCACCAACTGCGATGGCCACGGACGGCACCGATGTATATGTGATCAGTTCGAATAACAATTCGATCACACGAATTAAAGGCGCAAATGGTGCAGCCTCGACGATCTACTTCGACAACAATGTGAGCTATCGCCCGGTGGACATCGTGTTTGATGGCACCTACTTCTGGGTGGTCAACGGTGGTAGCAGCAACGTGGTCAAGGTTGCACCTTGGTGAACTTTCCCGCTGACGGGTAGTTCTCCTAATTCCTTAATCAAAGCAAATCAGAGTCCACAAACGGTTGCAACCGCTGTGGCCACATGATGCCATTGCAGCACACACATTGATGCAACCCCGATTACTCCTAAAGCACTTCCAAATATTTGCCAACGTGGATGACGTTCTGGAGGAGTCATTAGTTCGTGTACTCGTAAAGGCACCCCATACGATGCAACACCAAGGACGAATTGTTTCGTGGTTTGGTTCAATGCAACTTTGCCGATTGTTTGGGCAACTTGCATACGATCGCCACACGTCGCAACTGCGGCCTCGTCAGCAATACGTTCAAGACAATGGCGCAGGCGCTTAAATTGGTGTGCCAAAAGTGGATTAAAGAGGAAGCAAATTCGCCCACAGTAGAGCCAAATGTCGTGTCGATTGTCTATATGGCAACGCTCATGTGCCAAGACAATCTCGAGCTCATCTTGTGACAAGGTGGCCGTGAGCCCATCAGAAACGACAATGCTTGCCTGCCTCCCGGGCAGTGCGTAAGCGAACACGGCTTCTGTTGGCAACTTGAGAATTTTCCCTGTACTGGTCTTTCTTAGATTGCGCCGAGTCACCAATAAGAGCAGAAGACGCACCATAGCGAAAAGGCTGAATAGTGCAGCCAATGGCCCTAGCCAAGTTTGTGGGGCAAGGTGGACTCCATTCAGATGAAGTGCATGATGTAGTGGTTCGCCGATACTTGGCAAGGTCATTAGCCAAGTCAATGTGAGATGGAGAAAAACGGGAATCGTTGTCATAGCGCCAACGAACAACGTGAAAAGCGATAACCGTGCAGCAGCGATTGGTGTGAGCCCTCGATCCAGAAAACTAAGTACAAACCCAAGGATCACGACTGCGAATAAGGGGAAAAGAAAAACAATCATCTTTTGCCCTTCTGGTTAAGGATGTTTCGCAGTGCAGCTAGATCTTGAGATGAGAGTTTGTCAATAAACCCTGCTAGTAGTTGTCTGTGATCTGGGGTCTCACTAAGTAATGCCAGCATTCGTCCCGCATACCAATCATCGTGGGACACGGTCGGCTCATACGCATATGAGCGCCCGGATAATGTGCGTGACAGCAAGCCCTTCGCGCACAATCGCGACAGCACAGTCGCAACGCTTGTGTAAGCCAATTTCTTTTTCAACTTTGCTTGAACATCGGTCGCTTGTAGAGGCTCAGTTGCAGCCCACAAGATTTGCAATACCTCAAGTTCAAGGGCTCCATCAGCTCTTCTGCTCACTCCCGTAGTTTATGCCGTGGTAAATTTCTGTTCTACATCATGTAGTAGTAAATGCCATGAGTTATCGAAATCGCCTTCGCAGTGGGGTAATTCCCTACGTTTCACTCTTTTTTGGATTGCTACTTGCCGTCTTCGTTGTCGGCGCCGGATCGGCATCGGCGCATAACGAATTCGTCAATAGTTCTCCGCGTGACGGAGAGATCTTGTCGAGCGCACCTAAGAGCTGGATTGTTGAGTTTGCGAAAGATGTACCGCTCGCTTCCGCATCGGCTGAAGTGATCTTGTCCTCTGGATCACGTGTCCAACTCGAAGCACCAATTCACGGAGTGTCTCAACGCATAATCATCTTCTCTCTACCAGTCGATTTGAGCGAAAACGTGACTGCTCGTTGGCGACTTGTAGGTACTGATGGCCATGTCATAAGTGGCAGGATCTCGTTTTCAGTCCAGGCATCGAGTATCGGTACATCAAATACGTCAGTACCGACCGTTGTAGAGACTCCGGTTGCCGAATACACAGAGGAGTCGAGCACGGTACCCGAGCCGCTGAGGGTCGCACTGCGTTATGGCACCTATGTCGCGATTTTGTTGATCGGCGGATTGCTCTTTATCGAATTAAAGATTGCAACTGGAGCACTGGCATCAAAGTTGGGGCAACAGCTTCAAATTGCGAGTTCAGTATCGTTGGCTGTGGCGCCGCTTTTGGGGTTGCTGATATTGATATCGGACTTGAGATTCGGGTCTGAGTCATTTTTTGATGGTCTGTCATCAGCGTGGTCGCTAACGATCGGGAAGATGCTTATTTTTCGACTGATTGTTGGACTCGTTGTAGTTCTCGTACTCTCTCAGATTCGCACTCTTGCCCTTGACGGTTCGCGGCGCCTGTTAGATGGCGTGTATGCAAAGGTAGCCATATTGCTGGGCTTCTATTTGATTGCTCTTGCATATGGTGGCCATTCAAGATCACAGCGGGCTCCACTAATTGGGATTCCAACAGATGCCCTACATGTTGGTGCTGTCGCGGTTTGGATTGGTGGGCTAGTGGTTTTGCTTATGGTGGTCATTCCATCAACTGATGTTCAGAACTCACTGATCGCTTTAAATAAGTTCAGTGTCTTCGCTGAACGGGCAGTAATCGTGCTTGTTGTGACCGGACTCATGCAATCTGTGCGGTTGCACAACAGTGTTTCGTCAATTTTTGGATCCACACATGGTGTGTTGCTGTTAACCAAAGTCGCAATAGTTGCAGCAATGTTGCGCTATGCAGCCCGCAATCGCCGTGTGTTAGCTGAAATGCGTACAAGCCGTGTCGTTAACGCGCAACGTAGTCGGACGGCATTGGTTCAGTCATCAATTGTTGAGGTTGGTTTAAGCGCTCTAGTTGTTGGAATATCGGCGATTTTGGTAGCTGTCTCGCCCTGACGAGCATTGTTTGAGATCAACTACTACGCTTTGTCGTAGTTAAAGAAGGAGCTCACTATGAAAATCGTTTCGGTTCTATCCGTGGTTACAGCACTTTCCCTACTCGGCGCGTGCGGTAGCGAATCCGGCTCATCCTCAAAGCCAGAAAAAGGTTCTGAGGCGAATGCCACATTCAATGATGCGGACTCGATGTTCGCCCAAATGATGATTCCACATCACGAACAAGCGATTGAGATGTCAGATATCGCCCTTGATCCTGCCATCGGCGCAAGCTCGGCAGTTTTGGAACTAGCAGCGCAGATTAAAAGTGCGCAAGACCCTGAGATTGCGCAGATGACTTTACTGCTCAAATCTTGGGGCGAGTCGGTGAATCCCGACATGTCCATGGACCACAGCTCAATGATGGGCGGGATGATGTCCTATGACGAGATGCAAGCACTCGGTAACTTAACTGGCAAGGCTTTTGATGTTGCTTGGGCCAAGGCGATGATCATGCACCATGAAGGTGCAATTGACATGGCAGAAGTTGTGCTCGCGGATGGTACGAATGCAGAAATCCAAACACTCGCCAAGGCAATAGTCGAGGGTCAAACCGCCGAAATTGAGACTCTCCAATCAATTGCCGGCAAATAATTTTAAAATTTCAAAGCGCCCCAACCAGTGCTTTCCTAGCCATCAACAGCGGAATTTCGTAACACCCATTTGTTTTCATTTGAACTCCCTTAATCAAAGGAGTTCCCCATGGATCCAAAGTCCCCACGTAATTCAAAGTCCGCCGACCAAGTCGCCGATGATGTTCGGGCTCTTGCTGCCCGCGTAGCCCGAGGCGAGATCGGCACTGCACGAGCTTGGGGTGGGGCAGATGTCTGCATTGTGCGAAGGCCTCGAAAACCCTCGGAGTCCAGTTGGGGCTCCGAACCCAAATATGTGGTCACTAAGTATGTGGCCGAGCTGTCATGGCTATTTGAGGAATTGCGCGACATTTTCTATCAACTTGGCGGCGATATTTTCGGCTGGAAGTACGACTTCTTTGGCAGCCTTGCCGATGCCGCGGAGTTCGCAATCCAGATGGGTAAAGACACCTCACCTGAAGAGTTGCTGCAGGCGGTACTCGA
>CAZXAX010000088.1:0-2285 GCA_964638795.1 uncultured Bifidobacterium sp.
ACCTTTGCATTGCAGCTAACCCACCGGCTCAGGTGCAGGGATTTGTTGATTCGATCGTGGACGAAGTGGATGCTGCTCTCGCTAGCGGGTGATCAAATATCCAGCTGTGTGCTGAGCGTGTGAACAATGCGGCGCCACATGATTGCCGCTGCGATCAGGGACAGAGCAGAGATGGTGTTTGGCACGATCTGTTCACTGAGTGAACGCGCAAGGTCTTGGTCGGACTCCGGAAGTGCACTGGTGAGTGCGGCGCCAAAGAATGCCATCACCAACGGTATGAGCCCATAGAGAACCCACCACTGGGTGATTAGCGGTCGAATGGATTCTTGTTCATCGCCGCGCATGGTCTTGGTTTTGCTTACCAGATCGCGCAAAACAATCAACGGGAAGATGAACAACACGGGTGGTAGCAACCACGAGAACATGCAAAGTGCCGGAGAGAATCTGAGTAGCACTCCTCGGTTTGCAACTTCGCGGGTGACACGGTAGGTCCAGATGAACGTCGTCACAGCAATTGTAAATTCGGCAATAGATGTGAGTGTGGAGAAGAAATTCACTGGTCGAACGGCATCTTCAAAGGCCTGTCTCAAGGACGAATCATTGGCAAAATCGCGAGCTGAATCAACGGCTGTGAACATGAGGCCCGTGGCGATCGCATGGGCAATCACGTACACCCATACAGCGATTGAAAACACCGAGAGCAGTTTTGACGGACGCCGCGCGAAGGCGGAAAAGGTCGGGGGAGGAAACTCAGCCACGCATGAAACTTACTCTGGTCTGTGCAAAATCACGTTGCACCAGACAGACTTACGACATGAGTTTCTTCGATCGCAATCGCCGCGAAATGATCGCCAAAGGGTACGACCCTGAGCGTCTTCCGCCCGGGCAATATCGAGTTGAAGATTTTCCTGTTCTGCATGTTGGGCCGGTGCCGGAGTATGCACCTGGCCAATGGGATCTATCGATTACTGGGCTCGTCAAAAACCCAATGCGTATCACTTGGGACGATCTGATTGCATTGCCGTCAATTGACATGACCGTGGACATTCATTGCGTAACCAAGTGGTCGCAATTCGATATGAAGTGGAAGGGCGTGAAAGTCAGTGATGTGTTCGCGTCCGCTGGCCTTGAATCGAACGCCACACATGTGATGGCACATGCAGAGTATGGCTACACCGCGAATCTTCCACTTGCCGACGCCACCACTGATCAAGCCATCATCGCCTACGCCTACGACGACGCGCCTATTGAGCCAATCCATGGCGGACCCGTTCGGCTCGTGGTTCCGCATCTCTATTTTTGGAAGTCACCAAAGTGGCTGCGAGCACTTGAATTGATGGATCATGACGCACCGGGTTTCTGGGAGCGCAACGGTTACCACATGTACGGAGACCCGTTCAAAGAACAGCGACACTGGGGCGACTGAGCCCAACGCTAGGTGTTCAGACCGTGGTGGTGCAGAAGGTGTCACCCTGTGGAAGTGATGACGAGATCTCAACGGGAGTGTCACCGTAGAGCGCAGAGAGCATTCCTTTGACCATTCCACGGTCAACAGCGCAGATCACTGGGTTTTCAATTGCGACATCACCAAACGGACAGTGATTGCTCACGATCTGGAGTTTGTTGTTGCGTTGGTCTGCGTGCGCGGCAAATCCATGTGCAGTGAGTGCATCTGCAACAGCTTGAATCGCTGAACGTAAAGAGCGCTGGCCGGCAAGAAAATCTTCGCCGGTCAAACCTGCGGCCATCGCGCGTCCGTACTCCTGGCCAACTTCTTCAGCAACGTGTGCTGCTTGCTCTGGCGGGAGCATTTTTAGAGTTTTGCCTAACAATGTGAGAACCAGATCGTCTGAGCGAACGGGAAAATCAAAGGGCTCGTGTTCAGCAACCGGACGGTAATGCTTTGATGGGCGTCCGGCTCCGGTGCCGCCGCGCTCAACAGCAGCTTCAACGTATCCACCGGCGGCGAGTTTGTCGAGGTGATGGCGCGCAACGTTTGGATGGAGTCCAAACTTGGTGGCAACTTGTGCGGCCGTCACTCCGGTGTTGGCTTCACGCACGAACAAGTAAACCGATCTCCGTGTGGGGTCACCGAAGGCGGAGGTGATGGCCGTCACCGTGGCACTGAATGCACCTGGGTCATCGGCCGATACCTGCGCAGAGGCGGTTTTTTCCGTCACGCAGGTATTATACCTACGGTCATAGTGCAAATTCCTCGGAGCAGTCCTGGGAGTAAATCGGAAGGCGTGCGCAGCAATGTTCGGAGTTTCAAAGAATGATGTGAT
>CAZXAX010000088.1:2385-4833 GCA_964638795.1 uncultured Bifidobacterium sp.
ACGCGACCACTCCTCATCTCATCAGGCAAAGGTGGAGTCGGCAAAAGCAGCGTTACAACCAACATTGCAGTTGCATTAGCTGCGCAGGGTTTCAAGGTTGGGCTTGTAGACGCTGACATCTACGGTTATTCAATTCCACGCATGTTGGGTACCGATCGTGACCCAATCGTGATTGACCAGATGCTGGTTCCACCTGAAGCGTGGGGTGTGCGTTGTATTTCAATTGGCTACTTCATCGATGAAGGGCAAGCAGTTATCTGGCGCGGACCCATGTTGCACAAGGCTCTTGAACAATTCCTGACCGATGTGTTCTGGGACGAACCCGACTTCCTGCTCGTTGACATGCCCCCTGGCACCGGTGACATTGCGCTCAGCTTGGCGCAATATCTGCCGCGCGCTGAGGTTTATGTGGTGACCACTCCGCAGCCAGCTGCGCAGAAGGTGGCAAAACTCTCAGCAGCAATGGCTGAGAAAGTCAACCTTCCAGTTCGCGGTGTAATTGAGAACATGAGTTGGTTTACCGGTGACGATGGCAAGCGTTATGAAATTTTTGGCTCAGACGGTGGCCAGCAGTTGGCAGATGAACTCAATGTTCCGCTACTTGGACAAATTCCACTTGTGATGCCACTGCGCGAAGGTGGAGATACGGGTCGCCCAATAACTGCGGTTGATCCAGACTCCGAAGTGGCCAAGTCATTCCATGCAATTGCCCGAAAAATCGCCGAAGAGGTCAAACCGCGCCGTATTGTCCGTGCGGACCTGAAACTCGTCTGACAAACTGAGGCATCGGGATTCACCCGATGTGTGGAGAGGAATCTGAGTGGAAATCCGGATCGGCGTGACCCAAGCGTTGCGCGAAATAGTCGTTGAAGTTGACGGTGGCGACAAAGAGCGCGCCAAGATCAAAGCATCGGTTGAAGCTGCACTCTCTGGCGCAACAGACACTCTGTGGTTGATTGACAAAAAAGGACGCGAAGTCGGTGTCGCATCAGCCAAGGTCGCGTATGTCGAAATCGGCAATGCCGACAGCGACAGGAAAATCGGCTTCGGCGACTGACCCAAGATGTCAACCCTTGCCGAGCTCACACGGCAACACACGGCGCTGTCAAAAGAAGACGTCGCTCACCTGCAAGGTTTGGTTTCTGAATGGGGGATGCTTGCGGACTTTTGTTTCGCTGATCTCCTCCTTTATGTTCCAGCCGGTGATGGGCGCTGGTTGGTTGTTGGCCATGTGCGCGCCGCAACGGGGCAGACGCTTTACAAAACCGACTGGGTAGGCGAGTGGACCAATGTCGGCGAGCGCGAGTCCGTGATCGCCGCGTACGAAAATGAGCGAGTCACCGAAGGTGAAATGCGTGTTGAAGGCATCGAAGGCATGTGCAAGATGGTTGCCATTCCGGTGCGCAGCAATGGTGAGGTGATTGCCACACTCACACGTGAATGGTCACCACGAATCGGACGTCAGCTCGGTGAGCTTGAAACCACTTACCTTGAGATCTTCGAACGTTTCACGGAGATGATCGCTGCGGGCCGATTTCCTTTCCGTGCCAGAGCGGCAGACTCCAGCGTTGCACCACGAGTAGGTGACGGTGTTTTGGTGCTCGATGGCGGAGGTGTAGTGCGTTACGCGTCACCGAATGCAACCTCGGCCCTGCACAGGGTTGGCATTAACGCCAACGTGGTGGGTCTTACGTTGACTGAGTTAGGTGTCGTGGACAGTTCCGTACGGCAGGCTTTCGAACGTCTGGAGCCAGTAGTCGAAGAGTTTGACCACAATTCCGATATCACCTTGCTCACTCGTTGCATTCCGATTATCAGCGGGTCGCCACAAGAAGCACGCGCTACTGGAGCGGTGATGTTGCTTCGTGATGTCACTGAACTCCGTCGTCGTGATCGCTTGTTGTTGTCCAAAGATGCAACAATCAGGGAAATTCATCACCGTGTGAAGAACAACCTGCAAACGATTTCATCGTTGCTTCGTCTGCAGAGCCGGCGCTTGCAAAGTGAAGAAGCCAAAGACGCCGTCGCAGAATCCGTGCGTCGCATACGAACCATCGCGCTCGTGCACGAGACGCTGTCGCGCGAGCCCGGTGAAGATGTGCCATTCATTGAGATCGTGCGCCCGCTCGTGCGCCTCGCAGAAGAGGGTTTGCAGTCCGTTGATCGCCCAGTGCGCTTGTCTGTGCAAGGTGAGGGTGGGCGCCTGCCAGCCACGGTGGCAACACCATTGTCGGTGGTGTTGACTGAGCTGTTGCAGAACGCCATTGACCACGCATTTCCTGACAACGCCACCACGAAGTCTCACGGTGTTGTGGTGGTTCAACTAGACAACAGCGGAGATGAGCTTCGTGTGCGGGTGCTGGACAATGGCATCGGGTTGAAAGATGACTTTGATCTAAAGGCCACTCAAGGCCTCGGACTATCCATCGTGCGCACTCTTGTAACCAC
>CAZXAX010000089.1:0-4661 GCA_964638795.1 uncultured Bifidobacterium sp.
ATGTCATCAACCTTGAGGCTGAGCTTTCCAAACGGACCGTAATAATCAACACGGCCGTGCACACGAACCTTGATCCCGTTTTTGAACTCCACTCCTGCATTGCGCAGTTTGGGCATCAGTTTGTTGGCCACGCCTCCCCAGATGCTCGCGGGAAGCTTCACGCTGTTGCCGTTGTCGCCCTTTTCGATTAGATCGAAGTAGTAATGCGGTTTAGGAGTCTTGAAGCCTTCGATTTCGCCCGTTACCCATACGCCACCACTGAAGGCATCATCAAGGGCGAAGTTGATCTCGTCAACGAATTCACTGACTGTGTAATCGTTGCCTTCTGATTCGGATTCAATATCCTCATCACCATCGAACTCATGATCGAGCTCATCATCAAATTCCTCGTCGGCTCGAGCCATGTGACGATTATGCCTGAAGGGTGGTGAAGAGTTCTCCGGCCCTTACCTGTGATGCATATGCGCCATTCGTACGCATGAGTTCGTCATGGGTTCCTTGCTCAATGATGCGCCCGTCGTCTAACACCACCACTCGGTCTGCATCGCGCACCGTGGAGAGTCGGTGAGCAATCACAATCGCTGTGCGATTGGTCATCGCCGTATTCAGGGCCTCTTGAACGAGCATCTCATTTTCATTATCAAGATGACTCGTGGCCTCATCGAGAATCATCACAGCAGGATCTTTCAAAAGCAGGCGAGCGATCGCTAACCGCTGCTTTTCACCGCCAGAGAGCCGATATCCACGCTCCCCGACCACGGTGCTGTAGCCATCAGGCAAAGATGCAATGACGTCATGAATTCGAGCAGCCTTGCACGCTTGCACAATTTCTTCTTCGGAGGCGTCGGTTTTGGCATACCTCAAGTTGTCACCAATGGTCTCGTGAAACAGATGCGGATCTTGCGACACAACACCGATCGCGGCATGAAGTGAATCACCAGTGATCTTGCGAACGTCAATACCATCAATCGACACCGATCCTTCGGTGACGTCATATAGGCGAGCAATTAAAGACGCGGTGGTGGTCTTACCTGAACCACTTGCTCCGACTAGTGCGACGGTCTCACCTGGTGGAATGTCGAGATTGATGTCCTTTAGAACATCCACATCGGGGTCACTGCCTTGCATTACTCCTGATGCCTCAAGAGAGGCAATGCTGACAGCAGATGCGGGCGGATACCTGAAGGTCACGTGTTCAAACTTGATTGCACCACGTGGGTCAATCAGATCGACTGCCCCTGGCGAATCCTGAATCGCCACTGGTGCATCTAACACTTCGAATACTCGTTCAAAGCTCGCGAATGCAGTCATGAGGTCAACGCGCGCGTTGGTGAGGCCCGTGAGTGGTTGGTAGATGCGTTGCACGAGAGTTGCCATTGCAACAAGCGAGCCTGAGGTAAGCGAGCCCGACACAACAAGGTGAGCGCCGATTCCATAGATCGCTGCCGCTCCCATCGCACCTACAAGACCAAGTGCCACGAAGAAGACGCGTCCATACATCGCCGATCGAATGCCAATGTCACGCACACGAGCGGCACGCGATGAGAACGCGCCGACCTCACGGTTATTGCGACCAAAGAGCTTCACCAACATCGCTCCAGCCACATTGAAGCGTTCTGACATCTGAGTGTTCATCTCAGCATTGAGATTCATCTGTTCGTGCGCAATCCCGTGGAGTCGCTCGCCAACCCGGCGCGCTGGGACAATGAAGACCGGAAGCACGACCAATGCAAGGAGCGTGAGACGCCACTCAATGGCGATCATCGCGCCAAGAGTTGTTGACAAAACGATCACGTTGGAGACAATTGAGCCAAGTGTGGATGTGACCGCAGTCTGCGCTCCGACCACATCGTTATTCAAGCGACTGATCAAGGCACCGGTCTGGGTACGCGTGAAGAATGCAATCGGCATCTCCTGCACCTTTGTAAACAGTGCGACTCGGAGGTCGTAGATGAGCCCCTCACCAATCCGAGCGGAGTACCAGCGCTGGACAATCGCCAGCCCCGCATCAAATACAGCAGCAACAACCACGATTGCTGCCAGCACGGTTATCCAACCCCGATTACCGTCAGGGATTGCCCTGTCGATAATTGTGCGGAATACGAATGGCGGGATCAGAGCAATAAGTGCTGCGGCCACGATCGCTGCCAGAAAACCGCTAATTGCCCACCGGTAGGGACGGGCAAAGCGCCACACCCGACGCAACGACGACCAGTTAAGACGCACGCCCTTGACCGCCGATGCATCACCGGGCATCAACATATGGGGGTTCATGCGCATTCTGTAAAGGCTAGAGGTCGTAGCCTCGACTTGCATGGGTCGTACAAGCCGTCTACTTCTTGGCACTTTCCTAGTTCTGGCTGCATGTGGTGGATCTGCGATAAGTGACGAGGTAGTACCCGTCACTACCGGGGGCAGTTCGACCACCCGGCCAAGCGATGACGCACCGGTAATTGATTGGTCAAGTTGCGGTGAATCAGTCGACTGTGGAACTTTGCTCGTTCCTTATGACTACGACAAGCCCGATATTGGCTCGTTCACACTGCGCCTTTCACGGCACAACGCAATGAACCCAGATAAGCGAATCGGCTCACTGTTAGTGAACCCCGGCGGGCCTGGAAGTGCGGGCCAGTTTCTCGCTCAATATGCAGACCAGATTTATGGACAAGAACTGCTTGACCATTTCGACATTATTGGTTGGGATCCACGTGGCACCGGTGAATCAACACCATTTATCGACTGTGTTGATTCCTACGACTCTGATCCCCCAACTGATGTGACTCCCGAGACCGAAGCCGAGCGTTTGGCACTCATTGCCGAAGCCCAGAGCTTTGCAGACGCATGCCAAGAGAACAGTGGTGAGATTCTTCCTTACGTAAGCACCGAGGCATCTGCGACCGACATTGACACCATTCGTCGTGCATTAGGCGAAGAGCAGATTTCATATTTTGGTTTCTCATACGGAAGTGAGCTTGGAGCCACTTGGGCAACGATGTTCCCCTCTACTGTGCGAGCCGCAGTACTAGATGGAGCATCGGCACTCAATCAATCGCGCCTTGAGGATTCGCTCACCCAGATTCGCGGCTTTGAAGCGACATTCCAAAGCTTTCTGGATCGATGCTCAAGTGACAAGTCGTGTGCATTTCACAGCGATGGAAAAAGTGCGGAGGCATACGATGCACTGGCCGCCGCAATCGATGCCAATCCTGTATTCGTGGAATCAGGACGCACGCCGGTGACACTTGGTGTTCTCGAAACTGCGGTTGCCCAAGCAATGTACGACGAAGCGACTTGGTTCGTACTTGAGCGTGGACTGGATGATCTACGAAATGGTGATGGCGAAAAGATCCTGCAATTGAATGATGACTACTACCAGCGCCAGCCCGATGGCACCTACCCAAATCTCTTGGAAGCATTCACCTCCATCCTCTGCCTCGATGACCCTGGAGAAACTTCAGTTGACGAAGTTGATGAAAATGTTCCTTTGTATAAGGAGGCAGCCCCAAGGCTCGGGCCCGGGTCAGCACGTGGATACATCTGCGCACTCTGGCCGGTGAGATCCACGGGTCGCATTGAGATCACCGGCAAAGGAGCGGGACCAATCGTGGTTGTCGGCACAACTGGAGATGCTGCGACCCCACTTGAAGCATCGAAAGAAACTGCAGACCTCCTTGAAGAGGGCCATCTAATTGTTGTCGTTGCCAACCAGCACACTGGTTACAACGTCAATGACTGTGTGAACGACGCCGTGCACGCGTACTTGGTAGACCTGGAAACACCCAGCGACGGTCTGCGTTGCAAATAAGCCGCATGCCAATCTGAGCCCTCGTCTGGCGTACATTGAATTATCTATGCCACATACTCCGACGCAATTCTTGAAGATTGAACAAGATGGCCCAGTCGTAACAGTGACTCTCAATAATCCAGATGTTCTCAACGCATTCAATGACGAGATGCATCTTGCGATGTGTGAGCTCTGGTGGGATCTTGGTGAAGATGCATCAGTAAAGGCGGTAATCCTTACTGGTGCCGGCAAGGCATTCTCTGCCGGCGGCAATATCCCTGGGTTCATTCGTACTCACGAGGACATGGAATATCGCAGACGCGAAATGCGTCTCGCACGTCGACTACTCGAAGCCATGGCGGGATTCCACAAACCAGTGATTGCGGCGATCAATGGTCCCGCCGTTGGACTCGGTCTAAATGTGGCTTTGTTGTGCGACATTGTTTACATCGCCGATTCCACTTTTGTCGCCGACACTCATGTCTCAGTTGGTTTGGTAGCAGGTGATGGTGGTGCAGCTTTTTGGCCACTAATGATGGGATTGTTGCGTTGCAAGGAGTACCTGCTGACGGGCGATCGCATACCGGCGGCCAAAGCCGTGGAGCTTGGTCTTGCCACACGAACAGTTCCAGATGAATCGCTCCTAACAGAAGCTCAAACAATGGCGAACAAGCTCGCGGCCCTTCCGCACCAAGCAGTACAAGAGACCAAGCGAGCACTGAATCTTCATCTGCAGGATTTCATCTTGCGAGCCGCGCCATTTGCATTGGCTGCAGAAGCGGAGTCGTTCATCACTGCTGATGTAAAGACCACAATTGAAAACTTTGGCAAGAAGAGCAAATAGCCAGCCGTAGCATTGACCCTTGATGAATAGCTC
>CAZXAX010000090.1:0-4621 GCA_964638795.1 uncultured Bifidobacterium sp.
CTGCCCTAGAGCGCGTTTCAACTTTGGATCAATCATGGAAACCGTCCTTGAAAATAGAAAAGCCGACACCATCGTCGCCGACTGCGTTGGCAAATGCGAACCAGCCAATTAGAACTGAGCCAATTGCGACTATCGGTCCAATCCAGTGAATGCCAGCGTTGGGCAGTGCTGGACGTTCGGGACGATGAATCCGCCAATCGCTTCGAGTGCCTAGTAACTGAAGTGCAATTGATTTTACTTGCGACAGCTTTGGCATGGGAGGAAACGCGCTGTTCAGACGCACTTATTCGTAGTAGCGCCGACGCCTTCAATGGTGGACACCAGAATGTCGCCAGGGGCGAGGAATCGGGCAGGCTTACGTGAACCACCAACTCCTGAAGGGGTACCTGTGAAAATGACATCGCCAGGAAGCAGCTCAACAATCTCAGAAAGATAAGAGATGATGTCGCTAACACTGAAGATCAGATCATCTGTGACTGTGCGCTGCATCTCGTCACCATTAAGAGACATGTGCATTACGAGTGCGTCGCGATTCGGCACGTCAATTGCATCGATTAACCATGGACCAAACGGCGAGAAATTCTTGCGACTCTTGCCGAGATTGAATTGTGGCGGTTGCGTTGCGAACTGCAACGCACGATCTGAGATGTCCTGACCAACACAAATACCTGCAACATGATCCCAAGCATCACCTTTGGTGATATCGCGCCCGCCGGTGGCGATCACTACAACTAGTTCAACTTCCCAGTCGATTGCATTGCCAACGATCGGGATATCGGCATTGGGCCCCGCGACTGAAGTTGGAAACTTTGTAAATGTGAGAGGTGTGGCGGGAATTGGCATCCCACCCTCTTCAGCGTGGGAGCGATAGTTCAAGCCAATACCGAAAACTTGAAGAGGACGCGGAGATGGAGCATCAAGAGTTGCTGGATTCGCTGATGGACCCGAGGGAGTCACAGTCGCAGCAAATTCGCGTAACTCAGCCCAACGCGCAAAGGCGTTGTTCGGATCCGAATCAAACTTTCCGTTGCTCACAGTCTCAAGGTCAATGAGCTGGTTGGTCGGGCCGACCACTAGCTGGGCGCGACCGTCTTTGCAGGCGAATTTCAAGGTCATGCGCACGAGTATAGTAAAAGTTAGTCAGGTGGCTAAGAAGGAGGAGAATTCCATGGCATCGCCAATTAAATTCGCGCATGTTGTCTTAAAGACCCCGCACTATCGCGAGATGGTTGATTGGTGGGCGGACTTCTTGGAAGGAAAGGTGCGATTCGGAAATGAATTCCTTTCCTTCATCAGCTATGACGACGAGCACCACAGAATTGCCATTGCGGGGTTACCCCATTTGCAGGAACCCGACAAGCAGTCCTGGGGACTCGAGCATTTTGCGTTCACGTATGACTCACTTGAGTCACTACTTGCGCAGTACGAACGCATGAAGACCAAAGGGATTCTGCCGTATTGGACTATTCATCATGGAATGACCATTTCGGCGTACTACGCCGATCCAGATGGCAATCAAGTCGAGGCACAAGTTGACGTCATGGACATGGATGAGGCCGAGGCGTTCATGAATGGCCCGCTGTTTGCTGAAAACCCGATCGGTCGCAACATGGATTTTGATGCACTAGTTGATCGCATGCGATCCGGTGAGTCGCTAGCTTCGATGACCGATTACATGACTGCTCGCTAATGGTGCGAGATCTGTCAGAGCGGCCGATTCGTAACCGTGCCGATGCCGAAGAGCGACTCATAGTTGCTGCGGCGGATCAGTTGGTTGAAGTCGGTCCCCGAAGTCTGAGTGTTCGGTCCGTGGCTGAAAACGCAGGCGTAAATCATGGTTTGGTTCACCATTATTTCGGCGGCAAACGCGGGCTTTTGGAAGCCGCAATGACCCGGCTCGTAGAAGAGCATGCCGTGTTTGCCAAAGAAATTTCACACGGCGAACCCGTGCCACCGCTTTTTATATTGAAGCAAGACCCCCGCTACCTACGTGCAGTAGTTCGGGCCGTACTTGACGATGAGATGGACCTCGCAACAATTGAATTGCGACTCGGGGTCTCCGTTCCAAACGCTGCAATGAAACACCTTCTCACCACAACACACAAGGCAAAGTCAGATACTGAGATAAAGGCTCTGGTAATGCTGGCGATGGCAATGGAGATGGGGTGGGCTGCCCTTGAGCCATTCTTGTTCGCCGCGGCCGAGATCAATCCTTCGGAGCAGGAAACAATCCTTAACCACATCGTCAAAGTTCGTACTGCGATGCTGGAGTCGTTGCTTAAATGACTCAGACAGACGTAACCATTCTGGGTGGTGGTCCTGTCGGCTGTGTTCTGGGTGTGTTGTTGCAGAACATGGGCGTCAATGTTGTGCTGATTGAACGCGATCGTGAGCCTTATCAATTACCACGCGCCATAGTCATGGATGACGAGATCTATCGCATGTTGAGTGTGCAAGGTTTGGGCGATTGGTTGTCAACGAATACAACACCATTGGAGCGTGGAGATTTTGTCGGTGCTGATGGATCGGTGATCATTGGAGCTGACATTCCCAAAGTCGGACTGCTTGGCGTGCCACCAGTGGTTGTACATTTCCAGCCTGAACTGGACGCAATGTTGCGGCGCGAATTCGTGTCCCGCGGTGGCGACGCAAGATTTGGTCACACAATTTCAACCATGGTGGACCACGGTGAAAGCGTGGTTACAACACTCGACGACGGGAGCATGATCGAGTCACGGTGGTTCGTAGGTTGTGATGGCGCGTCGAGCTGGACACGAAAGCACGTTGGGCTAATTCTGGAGGACCTCAAGTTCGATCAGGAGTGGCTCGTGGTCGATGTCGAGTTGCATGCTGATTCCACCGCCAGCCTTCCACTTGGTGTTAGGCAATATTGCTTTCCTGATCGTCCGTGCACATTTGTAAAAGGTGCGAGGCGTTATCGACGCTGGGAGTTCCAGGTCCAGGAACACGAGGACTCTGCCGAACTCAACACACCCAATGGGCTTTGGGGTTTGCTGCAGCCATGGCTCTCCAAGCGCGATGCCGAAATTGTTCGATCAGCCGTGTATCGATTCCACGCGGTTGTGGCTCCCGAGATGCGAAAGGACAACGTTTTTCTGGCCGGTGATTCCGCCCATCAAACCCCACCTTTTGCTGGGCAGGGCTTGAACTCTGGCATGCGAGATGCGATCAACCTGGCTTGGAAAATGAGTTTTGTTAAGCGTGGCCTCATGGACATTGATTTGCTTGACACATACACGCAAGAACGCGTTCCGCATGTGCGTAGTTCAGTAGCAGCGGCCGTTGATTTGGGACGCCTGATTGACCAACTCGCTGGTCGGGTTAGCCATGGTGTGGGGTTGGATAGTGGATACGGAGGATCGCGTCCAGCGCCTTTTGTCGAGTCAGGTCTTGTGACTGGCGCTGACCCACGCGTAGGTCATCAGTTCTGGCACCAAGCTGAAGTTGCTACATCATCGCTTGTTGGTGGCGCGTCTTTTGTATTAGTGGTGCAGTCCGAAATCGAGCTTCCGTTGACACTGCAACGCCTAGGTACTCAGTTAGTGGTTGCCCCAGATGCGTGTGCTGGTGCATACGCAGTGCTGGTGCGGCCTGACCTATACGTGGCTGCAGTGGCAGACGACGCAGCAGGGCTTGCACGCAGCGTAAACCGGCTCTTTCCCTGAAAGACTGTGACCATGGCAAGTCTTGAAGTAACCAATCCAGCTGATGGAAGTGTGATTGACAAGGTTCACAATTCATCCGTTGTCGAATGTGTCGATGCAGTCAATCGCGCACATGATGCTGCACAATTATGGCGCTCAACTGCACCTCGTGAGCGTGCAGAAATTCTCCGTAAGGCATTTGAAATCATGCTTGCCAATAGAGACAGCCTTGCTGAGTTGATCACCCGTGAAAACGGCAAGGTTCTTGCAGATGCGCAAGCCGAAGTTGCATATGCAGCCGAGTTCTTCCGTTGGTTTAGTGAAGAAGCTGTGCGAATTGATGGCGATTACCGTCGCGCTCCAAATGGAGGCAATTGGCTTCTGGTGTCGCGCCAACCCGTGGGGGTCGCACTACTTGCCACTCCATGGAATTTTCCCGCTGCGATGGCAACACGCAAAATTGGCCCAGCACTGGCGGCGGGATGTACCGCAGTTTTGAAGCCCGCCCATGAAACTCCATTGACTGCACTTGCAATCACGAAGATTCTCAAAGACGCTGGCTTACCCGACGGTGTTCTAAACACGGTAGTTACAGATCAGCCTGGAGTCGCAGTGGAAGCAATGCTTGATAGTGGCCGAGTCCGCAAGCTTTCATTTACCGGTTCAACACGTGTTGGTTCACTGCTTATAGCGCAAGCAGCCAAGCGAGTGATCAACTGCTCAATGGAGCTCGGTGGCAATGCTCCACTGATTGTGTTTGAAGATGCAGACCTGGATGTAGCAATCGATGGCGCAATGATTGCCAAGATGCGCAATGGAGGTGCTGCGTGCACTGCTGCAAACCGACTCTTTGTGCATGAAAACATCTATGAGGAGTTCGCAGCGCGTTTCACCGAGCGGATGGCATCACTTCGTGTTGGTAACGGACTCGATTCAGGCACCAATCTTGGCCCCTT
>CAZXAX010000091.1:0-1383 GCA_964638795.1 uncultured Bifidobacterium sp.
CTTACTCAAAGGCGAATGAGTTTGAGCCGTTGGCAGAGTTTTCTCGCACCGCTGGTAAGCCGCATCGCACCCGACCCGTTCGGTTCTCGCGTGGCAGCGCAGCGATTGACACCCCCGTTTACCGTCGCGGCGACATCGGCATTGGTCAGAAAATCGAAGGACCCGTAATCGTGGAAGAACGCGAAACAACCGCAGTGATCCGTCCCAACTGGACCGTCACGGTAGGCGAAGACGGATCTCTTATTGCAGACAGGAAGGTGAAGTGATGGGAAAGCGCACTTTTGACCCAATTGAACTCGAAGTTCTTTGGCAGAGCTTGATCGCCACAGTCAATGAACAAGCGCGTGCGCTTCAGCGCGCCGCATTTTCACCGATTGTGCGCGAAGCAGGTGACCTTGCCAACGCGGTGTTTGACAAGCGTGGGCGCATGGTGGCACAAGCTGTCACTGGCACCCCTGGCCATATCAACTCGCTTGCTCGTGCCGCTGGCGCGATTCTCGAGGAATACCCCATTAGCAGCTTGAAGCCCGGTGATGTCCTTATTACCAATGATCCGTACAAAACTGCGGGACAGCTCCTTGACGTAACTGTTCTGTGCCCAGTATTCAAGGGCAACGAGGTGATCGCATTCTTTGGTTCGACCATTCACCACACCGACGTAGGTGGGTATGGAATTGGTGCAGGTGCACGCGATGTTTTTGAAGAGGGTTTGTGGATTCCAATTTGTCGCTTGATGATTGGTGGTGAGCGCAACCACGACGTGTGGCGTTTCATTCTCTCCAACGTGCGTCAGCCCGATCACATGGCTGGTGACTTGCAGGCACAGATGGCATCTGGCGAAGTTGGTGCACGCCGATTGCTGGCACTTCTTGAGCAGCACGATCTCGCTGATATCGAAGAGCTCGCCGATGAAATCATCAATCGCAGTGAGGCAGCTACACGCGCTGCAATCAAAGAACTACCTTCGGGAACGTACAGCTCCAAGGCCGAATTGGATCTTGCCGACGGCAGCCGCATCCACATCGCTTGTGCTGTGAAGGTTGATGCCGACAAAGGCGAGATTCTTGTTGACTACACAGGATCATCGGGTGCAAGTCCGTATGGCATCAACGTGGTGCGTAATTACACCCACGCATACACCACCTTCGCCGTGCGTTCGGTTTTGAACCCTGACTTGCCCAACAACTTTGGCAGTCTTGCTCCAATTCTCGTTGAGGCACCGGTCGGGTCAATCGTTAATGCGGTTTCGCCGCAGCCCTGCACCGCGCGTCACGTGGTTGGCATGTTCCTTCCCAACGCTTTGCTGAAAGCACTCGCGCAGATTCGTCCTGAATCAGCGATGGCAGAAGGTGCTGGTGCCGTATGGACCATGCAGGTGAGTGG
>CAZXAX010000091.1:1483-4314 GCA_964638795.1 uncultured Bifidobacterium sp.
GAGTGGCCAAGTCTTGATCCCCTTGAGCGTCTCGCTGTGATGTTTACCTCAGGGACAACGGGTCGCCCCAAGGGTGTTGAGATCACACAAGCTAATTACTCATTTGCGGGTCAGGTGATGGCCGCTGCTGCTCAACTCGAGTCTGGGGATCGCCAGTTCGTGGTGTTGCCGTTGTTTCATGCCAATGCCCAGTACTACTCGTTTGCTTCGGCAATTGCAGTCGGGGCTTCGGTGGCGTTGATGCACACCTTTAGTGCAACGCGATTCCTGCAGCAAGCAAAAGTCCATTCCGTTACTCATGCAAGCTTGTTCGCCGCACCAATCCGGATGATTCTTGCTCGCGGTGGTGACCCCGTATCTGGTCTTCGGCTCAAACATTGTTGGTATGCGATGAATATCTCGGACTCCCAATACGACGAGTTGTCAGGCTTATTGGGTTGTCGCCCGCGGCAGCTCTACGGGATGACTGAAACGATTCCCGCGGTCTTGACCGATGAAGCAAGAGATCCAATTCCTAACTCGATGGGCTTTGTATCACCTGAATGCATTGTGGATGTTCAGGATGCAGAGGGTAATTCTGTCGCTGTTGGCGAGATCGGTGAGATTGTCTGTGGCGGAACTCGTGGTATCACATTGTTTGCCGGATATCTAGATGACCCCGAGACCACAGCAAAGTCATTCCGTGGGAACTGGTTCTTGACCGGCGATCGTGCCACACGCGATGGGAACGGACGCCACTATTTTGATGGTCGTCGCGCTGACGTGCTGAAAGTTGCTGGGGAGAACGTGTCAACTGTTGAAGTAGAACAAGTGCTGGCTGCGCATCCAGCAATTCTCGAAGCAGCCGTCGTGGGGCAACCCGATGAGATTCGCGATGAAGTCCCTGTTGGTTTTGTGGTGGCACGTGACCCATCATCAGCGCCAACCATCGAGGAACTTCATGCTTGGTGCGAGGCGCGCCTGAGCAAATCAAAGCGTCCGCGGGACATTACCTTTGTAGATGAACTCCCGCGCACAAGTGTCGGCAAGATCCGCAAGTTTCTCTTGAAGGGGTCAGGGGAAAACGTGAACGAAAAGCAAAAGGTGTAGGGCCAGCGCTGCAGCTGGCTCAACAGAAAGAAACGAGGAACGATGACAATTCTCACCGATGAACTACTCAAGTCATTTGATGCGTCAATTACCGATGTATCGACGGCTGAGACCATGCCGCCTGAGATCTACACAAGCGAAGAGTTTCTTGAGTTTGAACGCCGCACGATTTTCCACCAAGAGTGGCTCTGTGCGGGGCGGGCGAGTCGCATCCCCAACGCCGGCGACTATTTCACAACAACTCTTAACGGAGAACACCTGATCGTTGCTCGCGACAAGACCGGCAACGTGAATGCCTTTTCGTCAATTTGTCGTCATCGTGGAATGCAGATCTGCGACGACAGCGGCAACTGTGGCACGTTCACGTGCCCGTACCACATGTGGGTGTACGGCCTTGACGGTCGTCTTCTCGGAGCGCCAGCGATGGAAAAGACTGCGAACTTCGACAAGAAGGAATGGGGAATGCCCACTCTGAAAGTTGAACTGTGGCAGGGCTTCATCATGGTGAACTTCGACAAGGACGCCAAAGCTTTTGGCCCCACGATGTCTCGTTATGAGCCATTCCTTGCGAACTATGAACTCGAACAGACGGTTTGTCCGGGCACTTTCACATTGCGTGACCTGCCATGGAACTGGAAAGTGATGATGGAGAATTTCAACGACGGCTATCACGCCAATCGTCTCCATCACACAATTCAGGATTTCTGCCCAAGCAGCATGGCGGCTTTTCCAGTCCCGTGGTCCGATGACTCGGGTGTGATGTTCCGCACGAATGGTTACACCCACATTGATGGTGGATTCAATGCAACTACCAAGGCGCTAATGCCGATCTTTCCGAAACTGACCGAGGAAGAGCGCTGGAGGTCAACCTTTGCTTTGATGCCTCCGACCCTGTGCTTTGGGACTGCTCCGGATCAGGCGTTCTTTTTCATCGTGCACCCGAAAACTCCCGACACCATTGACGTTGAGATTGGATATCTATTCCATCCATCTGCACTTGAGCATCCGATGTTTGAGTACTTGTACGAAATGAGTGATGCCGGTGTGCAGGTGTTTGTGAAGCAAGACCAAGATGCGACCACGAAGGTTCAGCGTGGCATGCACTCACAGTTTGCTCCTCGGGGTCGGTACTCGTGGCAGGAAGAAAGCCATGTTCAGTTCAACAAGTGGCTTGTTGAGCGTTATCGCCGTAACTGGCCAGGCCGCCGTTTGTCTGTGGTTTCTGAAAAGGCTGGCTGAATTCTCAATGAATGTACCCACCGCATCCGTTTCAGCGATTGCTGACGTGCTTTCGTTGCGCAAGCAAGATGGTTGGCTCACGCCACCCCTCTCGGCGATCGTGCCAGCGAATTGTCGCGCATCGGCGGAAGTTGTGACCGTGCAGATGGAGAGGCGCGAAAGTGGTGCGGACTTCAAGCCGATGTACGAACTCTTGTCCGGGGACCACAAAGGCAAGGTTCTGGTGATTGCTGGTGCAATTGATATTCGCGGAGCAATCTGGGGAGAAATTCTTACGTCGGCGGCAATGCAAGCTGGATTTGCAGGTGTCGCAGTGGATGGCTTTGTTCGTGACTTGCCAGCCGTTGCAGCGCTGGGATTCCCCATGTATGCCAGTGGTACCGCAGTTGTCGGCCCACTGGGCCATGCTCATGTGGTCAGCGTGGGAACTGTGGTCAACATCGGCGGGTGCGAAATAGCACCTGGTGATCACGTAGTGCTTGATGACTCTGGGTGTGTGCGCA
>CAZXAX010000092.1:0-2969 GCA_964638795.1 uncultured Bifidobacterium sp.
CCGACTTTGCCGACTCAACTTCCAGCAACATATCTGCACACTTGTGCTTGATCGCTTGGAACGAACCGATCGGGCGACCGAACTGCACGCGAACCTTTGCGTACTCAACAGCCATCTCAAGCACCTTCTGTGCTCCACCAACTTGCTCAGCTGCAAGACCGACGGCTGCAAGGTCAAGAACGGTTGAGAGAATCTTCCAGCCGTCACCCTCATTGCCGATCAGACGCGCCGGAGTGTTGTTGAATTCAAGCTTTGACTGCTTGCGAGTCTGATCCATCGTCGAGAGGTTGGTACGGGTGAGACCAGCTGCACCACCGTCAACAGCGAAAAGGCTCACGCCCTTTGCAGTACGAGCAGCCACGATGATCAACGACGCTGTATTGCCGTCAAGAACAAACATCTTGGTGCCAGTGAGGCTCCAGCTTCCACCGTTGTTCGCCGCAGGCAATGTGATTCCTGCTTCGTCCCACTTTCCTGAAGGCTCAGTAAGCGCGAGAGTAGCGATGGTTGCACCACTTGCGATGCCCGGAAGGTATTCCTTCTTTGCGGACTCATCACCCGACTGAATGAGAGTGTTCGCAGCGAGCACAACTGTGGAGAAGAAAGGTGCGCACAAAAGTGAGCGGCCCATCTCTTCAAGCACTACGCCGAGTTCAACATATGAAAATCCTGAACCGCCGTACTGCTCTGGAATGTGCAGACCCTGAAGGCCCATTTGCTCTGCCATCTGCGACCACACCGCGGTGTCATAACCGGTCTCGGTCTCCATCTGCTCACGTACTGATTCCTCTGAGCTCTTTGACTCAAGAAACGCACGTACGGTCTTGCGGAGTTCTTCCTGTTCTTCTGTAAATGCAAAATTCATGTCACGAAGTCTGCCGTGAAAAACACCAAACCCCAAATGGAGATGTGTACACCTGCGTACACAATTTGCTACTTTATTGACATGGCTTTTAACAACCGCAACGTGGGGATCAGGGAACTGCGCAACGACCTCGCCGGATTCGTGCGTCGAGCCCAAACCGGTGAACGCATTGTGATCTCCGTTTCGGGTCAACCGGTGGCGAGTTTGAGCCCGGTCCAAAGCGGCAACGCCTCTGCAAACATCCACGATCTAGTTGCCGCAGGTCTGGTGGTCGCACCACGCCGTCGTGGAAACTTCCGTCAGCGAAGCGGTGTCACGGTGTGGGCGGGAGTGCGAATTGAGCGCGTCGTCAGGTCGCTTCGCGGATGACTCTCTTTTTCGATACCACTGCATTGTTGGCTCTACAGGTTGACTCAAGCTCGTCAACATTGTTTGCAACCGAGATGAACAACGACCCCGTCTGGGCAGCATGTGCAGTCGCCCTCGCTGAGGCTGTCTCGTCAATCAACCAGTTGACCGACGAACCAGATGCACAAGTAGACCTAGAGGACAACCTGCGCCGCTTGTGGGATTACCTCTATGTGGTTCCAGTTGATCAGGGTTGTCTTGACCGCGCTAGTGAGATCACCCGCGAACAACCAATCAGAATTGCCGACGCGCTGCATCTTGCTGCGGCTGACCGACTACCGGCTCCACTCAAATACTGCACTTTGGATGCGGCCCAAATCCCGGTCGCATTAGCCCTTGGCTTTGAAGTTGTGTCCCCACAGGCATAGCTGCAGTTTCAATGGCAGACTTAAGTCGTGAGCACACTGCACTGGAATAACGCCGACCTGGAGGTGCACAAAGTTGTTGTTGGGCCATATGACAACAACGTGTTTGTGATTCGCTGCAAGCAGTCCGGAGATGCGGTTTTGATCGACGCCGCGAATGAACACGAGCGGCTGCTGCAGTTATGCAATCAACTTGGAGTGAAGCGAGTTCTCGAGACCCACGGACACTTTGATCACATCGGTGCTATTCCTGCGATGCGAGAAGCCGGATACGAAGTCGCTGTGACCGCCGCAGACGCACCACGTCTGAAAGAGGTTGGCTATGACGTGTTCTTGGACGACAAAGAGGTCGTGGAGATTGGAAAACTGCGGCTGCACGTGATTCACAATCCGGGGCACACCGAAGGTTCAATGAGTTTCAAAGTTGATGGTGCGCCATTGCTTTTCACTGGCGACACACTTTTTCCAGGTGGTCCGGGTAACACCTCGTTTGAAGGTGGCGACTTCGACACCATCATCAAGTCCATAACCGAGCGAATGTTCGTCTTTCCCGATGACACTCTGGTGCTTCCCGGACACGGACTGGACACAACGATTGGGAGAGAGCGACCCCATCTTGATGAGTGGATCGCTCGCGGTTGGTAACCAATGATTGATCCGCGCGGCAGACCCTTGGGCGGAATGGTCAAAGATCCGTCGGTGTTCACTCCTGTTAGGCAAGACGCAAACCTGCGCACCGACGGGCGCCCCTCGCAGCAATGGCGAGATGAACTACGCAAGATTCCCAACCTGCGCAATGCCCTCACGGTGATTTTCCTGTGGATCCAAACAATTACCATCATCGCGTTGACCCTGGCTGTAAACAGCTGGTGGATTTGGTTAGTTGCGTTTGTTTTGATGGGACGAGCACATGCTCAGTACTCCTCCCTGATGCATGAGGCTGCTCATCGACTTTTGTTCTCCAATAAACGAGCGAACGACCAAGTTGGGCGATGGCTTCTCGGATACCCGGTCTTCATTTCGACCGATGCTTACCGACGCGTGCACATGGCACATCATCGTGAAGAGTTTGGTCCCGAAGAACCAGACATCCCGCTGTACGCGGGTTATCCGATTTCGCGTGAAAGTTTTCGTCGCAAGGTAATTCGTGATTTGACTGGACAAACGGGTTGGACGATGTTGCGAGGTCAACTTCAAGCACTGCGTTCGCCCGATGTGCGTGCGCGTCGCACTATGCAAAAGATGATCGCTGTACAACTCGTCCTCTTTACTGCATCAATTGCAATTGGTGCGCCGCTTGCCTATCTGCTTCTTTGGGTGCTTCCGTGGTT
>CAZXAX010000092.1:3069-4248 GCA_964638795.1 uncultured Bifidobacterium sp.
AAAGGCTTAAAACAACTGGGTTTTGTGGTTGTTGGATTTGCACTATCGGCATAGTGCTATTTGGCTCACCCGAATCTAGAATTGGTCTGTGCCTGAGTTGCTAAGCCTCGTTGACATCCACGCCAAACCCGCCAACCCCGATGCCGGTGGCGATGAAATCCTGCGTGGGCTCAACCTCACCGTGAACGTAGGTGAGGTTCACGCAATCATGGGCCCGAACGGCTGCGGGAAATCCACGCTCGCCTCCACCCTTTTGGCGTCACCCGAATATGAACTCACATCAGGCCAGATCATCTACAAAGGTGAAGATGCCACTAAATGGCCAACTGAAGACCGGGCAAAAAACGGCATGTTTCTCGCATTTCAGTATCCGCAAGAAATTGCAGGAGTATCGGTTATTCAGTTTTTGCGCCAGGCACTCTCAGCGCGCAAAGGAATCGATCTCTCGGTCCTTGAACTCCGACTTGCAGTTATGGACTGGATGAAACGTCTCGACATGGACTCGTCATTCGTTGATCGTTACCTCAACGAAGGTTTCTCTGGTGGCGAGAAAAAGCGTAACGAGATTATGCAGATGGCAATCCTCGAACCCGAGCTCGCGCTTCTCGATGAAACCGATTCCGGTTTAGATATTGACGCGCTTCGAGTGGTTGCCAAAGGTATTCGCGAGGTTCGCAAAGACCGACCCGAACTAGGGATTGTGATGATTACCCATTACCAGCGACTTCTTGATGAAGTTCAGCCCGACTTCGTTCACATCATGGTGGATGGACGCATTGTTCGAAGCGGTGGCATGGAGTTAGTGGAAATAGTCGAGCGATCCGGATACGACTCCTTTAGGGATTGATGTAATGACCTTTGATGCTTCAGTTGTCCGCCGTGATTTTCCGGTACTCCAGCGTGTGATCAATGGAAAGCCACTCGTCTACCTTGACTCCGCCAATACCTCACAAAAACCAGACTCCGTCATCACTGCAATTGATCACTTCCTTCGCAATTCATACGGCCCAATAAACCGCAGCGCGTATTTGCTCGCTTCGGAAGCAACTGATGCTTATGAAGGGGCGCGAGCGAAGGTTCGGAAATTCATCAACGCGCCACAGGCACACGAGATCATCTTCACGAAAAATGCCACCGAGGCACTGAACCTCATCGCGCGATCCTGGGGTTCAACCAATC
>CAZXAX010000093.1:0-4230 GCA_964638795.1 uncultured Bifidobacterium sp.
ACTACAAACATGAGCGCAAACAGCACTCGACCAATAATGAGAATTACATCCACGGCTAAACCTCCTGATAATCAATTGAGCCGAACGGAAAGATTATGGAGTTGCTTCCGCCGAGATGTGGATACTCAATAACTTCCTGATTTGTAAAGGCTTGCGATTGCTCTCGCAAGCTCTACATCGGCGTCTGACACACCTTTTGTCACATGAGTCGACGCATGAACTATCACGATCCCTGGGTATCGAATTTCAATATCGGGATGATGGTCAACGGAATCTGCAAGCACGGTGATTGCAGATGCAAAAACTCCGGCTGCAGCAAAAGTCGGCAGATGGAAATTTGCGACTAAGGCCGTTCCTTTGTATTCCCAGATATCAACACCAATCTCTTGGTGAAACTGTTCGACACTGATGGGGACATAATTACGAGCCATAGCAATCAGTTTGGCCCCGGAATCGCCAGTAATTGCTTTGTGATGGTCATCAGCGTCAAGTTTGCACCGAGCTTGTATGAGTGAACACCATCCCATCGATACGAAGTGTCAGTGGCTATTCCTTCATCTTCGCAGTATTCACTTGGACCCTCAACGAATGTGGCTTGCCCGGGATTGCTTTCGGCGGCTTTGCGAAGGAGACCATTAATGTGCGCAACGCGGTCGTCCATCGCGCGCTCAGGCATAACCACCACATTTGGAAGACGGAGTTCAAGGGGTCGCATGCACGGCACTTCGAGAAGCGCAGAATGCACACCGACCTCAGTCAATGCATCAATGCCCGTCTGCACACCCGTCAAAAACCGTTCATCAAATTCGGGGCTGGCAAATTCAATCAACTTGCCATTCACCTCTTGGTCAAATACATCCCAAGCACCGATCATCACCAGCGCAATTGATGCGCGAGCTCGCACCGCGCTGTAAGACCAAGCGGTTGGCCAACCCCTACAGGCCTTGAAGCCGTGGGTATAACCAACGGAGCTAAGGATCTTGCCGTCTGAATAGACACTGCAGCCTTCAAGCGCGCCATCACGAATCACAAATGTCTTTTCAACCCCATTGGGGAGGTTGTTGACCAGCGCCCGAGCTGTTGAGTCCCCCACGATGACTAGTTGGCGTGGCAGTGGCACAGTGATTGGAACTGTGGTGGCGAACTCGACGTCGGTGCGGTTGTCGATACCGAATTCATAAACTGCGCGCGCATTTGAGTAGTAGACGCCAAGCCCAGTTGCAAACAATGCAACCGTGGCTGTGAGTGTGGCGAGTTGAGCACGCTTCGCTGACCCCGAGTTCCAAGTTCGTTTAAGCCCGCCGTTACGAATTGGAGTTTCCACGAATCGATAACTGAACTCGGATACAACAATTGTGATCGTCATTGCCAAGATAAACCGACCGACGCTCCCGAAGTACGCATCACAAAAAACACTGATTGGCCAACTCCATAGATAAAGGCCATACGACCTCTTTCCGATAGCGACCAGCGACGTCGACTCAAGTAGCCCTTTAAGGAGACCCGGGCCTTGTCGTGTTGCAGTGATGATTAGTGCCGCAGACGCAAGAGTTACTAGGGGCAATATCCAGAAGTAAGTGTTGTCATTTTGTGGTTTGCCGATTGCAAATGCCAAAACAAGCGAGCCCATCGCAAGCAGTCCGACCAGTGCAACAACTCTGCTTTTGTCTGCCTCATTGCGCGCTGTTCGCCATGGCTGCCACAAAAATGCGAGGCCTGCTCCCAACACCAACCCACTTGCACGCGTGAAGGTTGATAAGTAAAGGAAGTTGTGTGTGTCCACATCTTGGATACGCCAACGAAGGACGTTGGGAAATCGCTGTGGCCAATCAAGGGACATCGCTATAGCGGTCCCAACCATGAGTGAGACCGCAACTCCTACAAGCAGACCTCCACGTGCGCGGGAGCCAAAGCGCGTTTTTGCCAACAACAAGAAAACAACTGGCCACACGATGTACCACTGTTCTTCAACTCCAAGGCTCCATAGATGCCGCAACAACGTGGGTGCGCCAGAGAAATACTCGACCTTGCTGAATATCTGACCCCAGTTTGCCGAGTAAAAGATCCCCCACAGATAGTCGCGGCGAAGCTGTGTGCGCTGGAACTCGTTACCCCAAAGTGCATTCCACAATCCGACCACAAGCAGCACTGCCACAAGTGCCGGGATCAGGCGTCTAATTCGTCGCATCCAAAAGGCACGCAAGCTGATAGTGCCGTTTTTCTCTGACTCAGCAATGAGCAACGACGTAATCAGGAATCCGGAGACGACGAAGAAGACTTCAACTCCAAAGAATCCACCCGGTATCCAGTTAAACCCGGCGTGATATAGCAATACGGCCACAACAGAAATCGCCCGTAGACCATCGAGTCCAGGCTGGTAATTCATTTCCCCGCGTGCTTGGGCTACATCCACCACCCTCAGACGCTATTAGATCGGGGCAGATCCAGCAGGGTGTTGATTGGCATAACAGCGAGACACCGCCCATCTATTCTCAACCCGATGAACACTGTTGTATCCCTTATTGCTCTCGCCGTTGCAGTGGCAGCCATTATGTACGCAATCAATAGGCAGCCACGATCAAATCCGCCGCAGGGGCAGCCCGTGATGGACACAGTTGCTTTGAAGAATGAGATGTCTGCTGATCTTGCTCGCACTGTGCAAGCCACGGTCAACGAAACCTTGACCAATGCGATGCAAGTTTTGAGTGGTCAAGCTCGTCATGACCGCGACGAGGCGATCAAGCTTGCCACGGAAAAAATCACAACAGCCGGCACCGAGCAATTGGGCACTCGTGCACAAGTTATTGATGAATCCCTCAAAGGGATCACAAATCAGATGAATGAGCGCATCAATGCACTTACTCAGGAACTCAATCGGCTCCGGGAAATCAACAGCACGCAAAACGAAGGCATTGAAAAGGCACTCGTGTCTCTGGTGCGTGGCACAGACAACTTGAAAGAAATTCTCTCCAGCTCGCAAAAGCGCGGAGCTTGGGGTGAGCGTGTAGTTGAAGACATGTTGCGTGCTGCTGGATTTGTCGAAAACGTGAACTACCAGAAGCAATCAACTAATGAAACTGGTGGCCGGCCCGACTACAAGTTTATGATGCCGCCGAATCGTGTGCTCTTCATGGATGTGAAGTTCCCGCACGATAAATATGCAGAATTCGTTACCGCCGAGTCTGACGCAGTTCGGCTCCAAGCACGCACTGATTTCGTGAAGGCTATTAAGGGCCATGTTGATGCACTTGCTAAGCGTGACTACATCAACAATGCCAAGGAAGAAGCGGTCGACCTCGTGCTGATGTTTCTTCCAATTGAAAGCATCACGGGTTTCATTCACGAAGCAGACCCAACTCTGCTTGACTACGCACTCAGCAAGAAAGTTCTGCTCTGTTCACCACTCACTTTGTATTCATTCCTCGTAGTGATCCGCCAAGCCACCGACAGTTTCCACACCGAGCAAACTGCCGCATCAATCATGCAGCAGATCAACAAATTTGATATTGAGTGGAAGAAATATGTTGGGGCTGTCGATGACGTGAAATCTGCGGTCAACAAACTGGGTGAAAAAATTGACGACATCAGCACTGGTGGTACCCGCTTCAAAAAACTTTCAGTGCCTATCCGTGATATTGAGAGACTGCGTAAGCAACAGGGAGTGCCCGAGCTCCAAAGTGGCGACCAGTTTGAATTACCCGCAGGCGACGACGAATAACTACCAGTTGCCAGCCACGTACTTGGTTTCCAGAAAAGCAAGTAGTCCGTCGTGTCCACCTTCACGTCCAATGCCAGACGCTTTAACGCCGCCAAACGGCGCTGACGGATCAGAGACGAGTCCCCTGTTTAGTCCCACCATGCCGGTCTCGAGGGCCTCGGCAACACGCATGCCTTTGCCCACATCTCTTGTGAACACATAGGAGACCAATCCATGCTCGACACTGTTTGAGTGTGCGATCACCTCATCGGTATCACGGAATCGCACCAGGGGCGCAACAGGACCAAACACTTCTTCATTGAGGATCCGTGCAGCGATCGGTACGTCAACGAGAACAGTTGCCTCGTAGCCACATTGAACACTTGACGCTCGCTTGCCGCCGCAAGCGATGGTTGCACCGTCAGTAACTGCATCGGTAACCAGTGCCGCTACACGTTCTTGCTGCGCAGACGAGACCAAGGGGCCAAGATTGGTGCCTGAATCGAGTCCGTTACCAACACGAAGTGATGCCA
>CAZXAX010000094.1:0-4215 GCA_964638795.1 uncultured Bifidobacterium sp.
TTTGCCCCTCCAACTGGCTCTTTGGTGCCTTTTCAACCTACAGACCAGGGTGGTGCCGCTCCGAACCCAGTCGGACTTATCGGGTAGGGGTGCTTCTAAACCCAATGCCCTTCCCGTAGGTCTTCAAACCTACGTTGTGCCCAGTTTGGCCAAATCTTCTGACCGACAACCTTTCAGCGTTGACGGAAACTCTAATTACGAGTTATTCTATCAAACTTTGATAGAAATAGAACTTATATTTTAATCAGGAAAACAAGTGGCTGCATCTAAACCCAAGATAAATAACGGTTTTCTCGTTCGGACCATCCCAAGCTTCGTCACGTTTCGTGGTCGGATTTTCGTAGCGATTGCACTTGCGTTCGGGATGACCTATTCGTCAATAGGGGTATCGCCGGTCCTTGCAACATCAAATTTGGCATTGAATGTTGATTACACCCCAGACTCGGCTGCAATCGCTTCAGAGGTCACCCCCGGGAACAAAGTCGACCTCACCGCAATCGCCCCAGTTTCAATTGCGGGAACCACGAATCAACTCGTACAAATTGAGCTTGAGCCAACCCTCAACCTGACCAGCACAGCAGATGTAGTGGCACCGTCGGGATGGGATATCTCATATTCGACCAATGGCACGGTTTGGTCGACCGTTGCCCCTACGACATCAGCCACATGGTCCACGATCCGCTTTGTCAAGGCTGAGGGACCCGTTATAAGCGAAGGAACAGATTCATCGGGGCGTCAAATTTCATCAACAGATGCAAATGCAGCACAGCCGACCACTGGTCAGTTTCCAACTACTTCGGGCTCAAGTGGCGACGGTTGGGATGTCTTTTTTGATGATCAGGGTCGACTCTTCAATGTGTGGCACCACAACGGATCTGGATCCAACCAAAGCATTGACTGCTATTTAAGGACCGGAGTGCGATGCCATGGCACCTGGCCCTTTTTATTGTTATCAAATTCGTCACCAACGTTTACCATGCACACAAATGAGCAATCGTCTGGTGTGTATGACCCGATTCGAGAAGAGATCTGGTTCCCAACCGTGCTCACATCAGGTGGTGTAAACCAAGTTGGATTTGCGTGTGTGCGAACCGACAACATCACACTTACTAATAAGTGGTGTGGAGGTTCGACAGGAAGTGCATTCGTCTCGGCCGGTTCCGCGGGAAATATTGTCGGGACAACCTGTATTTCAGGTGGTAGTTCAACGTACCTATACGACTGCACTGGTGGTATCGCTAAATCCGGAACCAGAATTTTTACCTGGCACACCGCACGAGGAGATTTGTTGTGTGTGGATATTGCCGCAAACGGTGGCGCCGGAGAACCATGTAGCTCGGGAGGACTAATTGATTTTGGTGCTTCACTCACCGATGTGTCGAGTACCGGAAATCGCTGGCGACCATTGGTCATGGAATGGGATGGCAGGATTTATGGGAATGGTGGTCGCTACGCAAAGGCCATTTGTGTAGTTGCATTGACTGGATTGCCTTGCACGGGGTGGACTAACGCGCGGACGATCACTGCAAAATCAACTCGCATCTTCAAACTTCCAGATGGGCAGGGTGGAGTCGCCGGGGTGTGCTTCTCATCCCTTGACACAGCTCGTACTTGTTTTGATGAAAATGGTGTTGATATCACTTCATCGCTGACAAGTAATTTCAATACGAAATTCACAGGCAGCTACAGGTCAACCTATGACGCATATGGAGGAGTTCTATCTAATTACGGCACGCGCCTTTATTGGGGTGATGCAAACTGGGCAGCAGGACAAGGCAAGATTTTTTGTTGGGATTTTGGGCTGGATAATTGGTGTGTTAACTGGCCAAGTACCGGTATCACAGATACCAATTACCAAGTCGTCCTAGACCCGTACAACCCAAATTGTTTGTGGTCAAACTCCCACGATGGGATTATCCAGACCTACGACACATACACCGGAGCGATGGGCAACTGCGCAGTGCCCGCACCGACTGCTGTATTTGACGCTGGAGCTGGAGTTCCGCGCATGGCGTGCTCACAAACTAGTGCTATCGAAGAGTGGCGAAATTTTACGCTTACAGCGAATTTTGTCTACTCATCAGCGACACTGACAGTGAAAACGGCCGATGGTTCTGCAATCACAGGTTGGACAAATGTGGCTATCCCATCGACGGCACCAAAGACTGTTGACCTTTCAAACCTTTCCGTTGCAGCATCAGGCCAAGCACCAACTTTTACCGTTACGTTTAACGGTCGAACCGAGTACGGCGACGTATTCGCGCGTACGACAGCCATTGGGGGTAGCCCGGAGCTTTGCCTCCGTCCCACTGCGATCGCTTGTCCAACTGGACCCGTATTCCAGGCATCACAACTTGATGCTTCGGTAACACAAGTTGAGGCAACTGGATCTGCTACCGGAAATTCGACCGTTACACCCTTTACCCCCGTGACCGCAGATGTCAACGTGGGCGCAAAGAGCGCGAGTATGTGTAGCTCAAGTTTGTCCGGAACCGCACAGACAACGTCGGGTGGTGCGGTCAGTGGTGCATTAGTTACCCTGACTGACGCAACAGGCACACCATTGCTGTACCCAGATGATTATGCGGTGATTGGACTGCGTGGTCAAACGATCACAGCATTAACGGATTCGTCTGGACAATACAGTTTTCCTTATGTGGTGCCAGGGTCTTATGCCATCAAATTCAATGACGTCGCAACGGCAGCCGTCACAAGTTCTGTCGTCACTGCTGGCAATTCGGGAACACTTGCGCAGCGGACAAGTACCGAGTCAACAACCACTGTGACAACCTTGACCTCAAAAGTCAGCACGATCACAACTTCAACGGCAGGTGTGATTAACGCGACATATACGGCACTGCCGACATTGTCAAAACGGTTCTTTCCTTCAACGGTGTCAAAAGGTCAAATTTCAACCTTGATCTTCACAATTCAGAACAGTTCAGGAAATACTGCAAAATCGGGTTTGGGATTTATTGACACTTTGCCAGCAGGTTTAGTTGTAGACACCAATGCCAACATGATGACAACCTGCCCAGGCGGGTCAACAGTTGCCCTTGACCCGGCCACCATGAGCGCAACTTCTGGCGTAGTAACTGTAAGTAATGCTTCCATGACGAATGGAGTCGCCTCATGTGAGTACAGCATTGCAGTTCGGGCAGATGTAGCAGGCACTTATACCAATGAGTCGATCAACGTCAGCACAACTGGGCTCAGCAACGAAGTTAACTCCACTCAAGTTGTGACGAACGATTTAGTTTCAGGAAAATTCACCTGTAACTCAAACATGTATCACATCATCGGGTCGCAGCTATACCAATCGAATCCATCAGATTCAAGAGCGATCTCATATGAACTTGGCCCAAATACTCTTGGTGGAATCAATGCGATCGGTTTCAACGTCCTTGATGGATACATGTATGGCATCGCAAAAACATCAGTTAACGGTCGCACCGCTGGAAACTTGGTAAAGATTGATAGTGCTGGAATAGCCACTGATATCGGAGCGATATCTGGGGTAACGGCTGCTGACATGTCCGCCGTTACTGGCGGTGATTTTGATGATCAGGGGCATCTGGTCGTCAAGAAGACTGGCTTAGTTACAACTCTTTATTCCATCAACGTGGTGACGCGCGAGGCAACGACTATCACAACGAGCATCCAAGTTGCTGGCGATGATCTGGCCTATTTCAATGGCCAGTTCTATTCGGTCAGACAACAAAACTTTTACAAGATAACCCGTGCTGTGGGGAACACATGGACAGCAACGGTCCGAGCCATTTTCCCGACTAACTACGCAGACTCACCAGCGTTGTATTCCAATGGTTTTGGAGAGATCATTGCCGTTGATCCCAATCGAACTGTTTACAGAATCTCTAATCCTGAGACAGCTAGTGCCGCATCAAGTTTTGTGAATATGTACAGCTTCGGAACTTTACCTGCAGACGGAGCAATGTGTCATGACACTCCGGTGCCCACTTCCCAGCCCGATACAACTACAGGTTCAATTAACACATCTCAATCTGTCAACTTGCTCAACAATGATATAAAGACGGTTAACGCTGCTGGAACTAGTACAAACTTTGATGCGACAACTCTTCGGTTGTGTAATCCGAATTCAAGCCCAGCAGAGGTCTCTCCGAATTGTACGATTACGCCTGGCACCACAATCACTGTAAATGGCGTTGGTTCATATGTTGTGAATAGTTCAGGTGT
>CAZXAX010000095.1:0-4208 GCA_964638795.1 uncultured Bifidobacterium sp.
ATCTAAAGGCCACTCAAGGCCTCGGACTATCCATCGTGCGCACTCTTGTAACCACTGAACTTGCGGGGACTATCACGATGCGCCCTGGACTTGCCTATGACGCACTCTCGATGGGGCTAGAGCCCGTTAAAGGAAACTTGGGCACAGTTGTCGAATTACGAATACCGATCACAACCAACGACTAATCAAACGTTGCAAAAGAAAAAGCCCCGCAGCTGCGGGGCTTTTAATCAAACGGCCGGGCGTGCTTTAAGGCGAGCCGCGCGTTCGCGCCGAATATTGCGGCGCTCTTCTTCAGAGGTGCCGCCCCAGATACCGGAGTCCTGGTTGGTTTCGAGTGCGAAGTCGAGGCACTGACTCTTCACAGTGCAGCCCGAGCAAACTTCTTTGGCTTTTGCGATCTGCAACAGGGCCTGACCAGTGGTGCCGATCGGGAAAAACAATTCGGGATCGGTGTCTGCACAAAGTGATTCGCGGCGCCATGAATAATCCGCATTGCCGAGTGCGAGGCTGGAAGCAAGAATTGACACTGAGGGACTCCTGATTGCTCTTTATCCGAACGATTCGGATGAAACTTCGATGATGAATTCGCCGTGAACGGCTTTGAAACGGTAGATGTGTGCAAGGGTGCTGACAAGGGGTCATTCTGAGCAATTTGTTCAGCGGCCCTAAAGTGGTTGAAAACTAAGGGTTACAGAGGATGAATGTGGCAAACGTCATAGCCCATCGCGGCGCTTCAGCAGCCGTTCAGGAAAACACATTGATGGCATTTGCAACAGCCAAGAGGATGGGTGCCGACGCCGTTGAGCTGGATGTGCGCAACACGCGCGACGGCCTTTTGGTTGTCCACCATGACCCACGCCTTGCCGATGGGCGTGTGATCTGCGAGACCCACCACTTCGATATCCCTGATCACATTCCGACCCTTGCCGAGGCACTGGAGTCTTGCGCAGGAATGTGGGTGAACGTTGAAATCAAGAACGATCCAGAAGAACCCGACTTTGATCCAACAGAAATTCGCACACAAAAGACGGTCGAACTTCTGCAAGAACTCGGTGAACTCGATCGTTGGCTTATCTCATCGTTTCGCCGCGAGACCATTGACCGGGTACGTGAACTCAATTCGCAGTTACGAACTGCTTGGTTAACTGTTGGAGTTCGCGATGAAGACCTGGAAAAGGTTTCCGAGAGTTTGAAGTCTGCTGGGCATGAGGCCATTCATCCATATGTCGGGTTGTTGTCAAAGCCAGCGCTTGACGCTTTTCACTCCGCTGGCCTGCAAGTGAACACTTGGACTTGTGATGACCCCGCGCGCCTTGAAGAACTCATGCGATGGGGAATAGATGGAATCTGCACAAACGTGCCCGATGTGGCGCTTTCTATACGTCAGCGATTGCAACAGGCTTAATCAGCCTGATTGCCTCAGGCACATGTTGAAACTCAAGATCCGTAGTTTCACCTAAATAATCGCCGTCGAGCTGGAACGGAAAGTGTTCCCCACTTGAGATACGCAACTGCGTGAGGTCTGTGTGTACGTCAAGGATGTCTGCATTTTTCTCAGTCACACGAATCCCACCACCCTTTAGAGCACCCAAAAGCGTCTTAATAACCGCAGGCGCCGAAAGAGTTTTGAACGTTACAGCAACAAGACCACGGTCAAGAGATGCAGCAGATGAGAGATCGAGTGGTCGGTTTCCGAGATATGTGTACGGGTTGGTGTTCAACACAACGGTGAAGAAACCGTTTTCCACCTGCCACGACTCACCCTTAACTATGAAGTGTGGTTTTGTGCGGTCATATTTCGAAAGCCAAGTCTGCAGCGATGCAGCAATGAACAGCGGGTGCCCCGCATAACGCTTGAGTGATGCACGTTTTTCGACCTCGCGCACAACCGCTGCATCAAAGCCAACGCCAGTGTGAAAACAGAAGTAGCGGCCATTCACCCGCCCGAGGCCGATTGGGTCTCCACTGCCGTTGGCGAATCCGCCGACAATCTGGCGCACCGCAACTATGGGATCATTTTTGAGCCCGATCGTGCGCGCGAACACGTTGGTAGAACCGCCAGGCATTACCGCTAAAGCCGTATCAGTACCAGCCAGCCCCGTGGCGACCTCGTTCAGCGTTCCGTCGCCACCGAAAGCCACCACTGCGTCAAGCCCGCGCCGGGCGGCATCCTGGGCAAATCGGGTGGCATGCCCGCGGCGGTTGGTTTCCACCATCTGGACTTCGTGTTCCCTAGATAAAGCCTGGTGAACGACCACGGTGTTCCGTGCCGTTACCGAGGATGCGAAGGAGTTCACGACGAGCAGGATGCGCAAGCCAGAAACGGTATCAGGGGAGCCAATCAGCGACCCCTGTCACAGTTGGTTAATAGGGTTTCCAATCGGTACGGTTGAAGCCCATGAACGTAATTGTGTGCGTGAAGCAGATCCCAGACCCGGCCAACCCGGGAGCCCTCGACGGCAGCACTAATGCTCTTAAGCGTGACGGCAAGCTGATCATGGATGAGTCCGACAGCTACGGCGTTGAAATGGCGTTGCAGTTGGTTGATGCAGCAGGAGGCGGTGAGGTGAGCATCGTTTCGATGGCGCCGAACAGTGAAACCTCGGGCATGCGCACCGCACTTGCGATGGGTGCTGCAAAGGGTGTGTTGATCTCTGATCCAGCACTTGCCGGATCAGATGCACTCACAACTGCAAAGGTTCTTGCTGCAGCAGTTAAGCGTCTCGGTGGTGCGGATCTCGTAATCGCAGCAACTGAGTCGAGCGATGGTTACACGGGTACCGTGCCCGAGCAGATGGCGGAACTTCTCGGATTGCCGTCAGTAACTTTTGCAAAGAAGATTGCCATCAACGGCGGCACATTGAACGCCGATCGTCAGACCGAAGCCGGTTACGACGAAGTGACTTGCCCGTTGCCTGCGCTAATCAGCGTGACTGCTGGTGTGGTTGAGCCGCGTTACCCATCCTTCAAAGGAATCATGGCTGCTAAGAGCAAGCCGGTTGAAGAAGTGAAGGCTTCGGATCTTGGCGTTGCACCATCAGGTTGGGAAGGTGCGGGTCAGAAGATCACAAACGTTGCACAGGCCGAAGCGCGCCAAGCAGGCGAAGTGATTGAAGACGACGGCGAAGCATTTGGCCGCGTCGTGGCATTCCTCGAAAATCTGAAAGCAATCTGAGAAAGGCACTGAAATGACTCTGAACAATGTTTGGGTGTTTGCACAGGTTGCAAACGGAGCACCTACCACAGGAACTCTTGAACTCTTGACCAAGGCCCGTGCAATCGGTGCGAATGTCTCGGCATTCATCGGTGCCGATGGCGCAAGCGTTGCTGCTGCACTCGGTGAGTACGGCGCTACCAAAGTCTTTGCAACTGGCGATCTCGCTGGCGCCTTGCCTGGTGTTGCAGTTTCGAGTGCGATGAAGGCTGTGATTGATGGTGGCAACAAGCCCGACCTCATCATGTTCCCGCAGAACTACGAAGGCCGTGACGTGATGTCGCGTTTGTCAGTCAAGCTCGATGTAACTGTTCTTACGAACAACATCGACGTGAACGTTGATGGCGGTGCCGTGAGTGCCACCACGCCAATCTTTGGCGGCAACACACTCGTTACCACCACGTTCACTGGTTCTGGGCCACACCTTGTGGCTTTCCGCCCGAAGAGCTTTGCGGCCGAGTCCGCAGGCGGCGGCGCTGCGGAAGTTGTGGCAGCCCCAGTGGCTGATGCTGGCGCTGCAAAGGTGACCGCAGTTCACGTTGAAGAGACCTCGGGTCCAAAACTCGACGAAGCCGACATCGTGGTGTCCGGCGGTCGTGGTCTCGGTGAGGCGCCGTCGTACTCAATGGTGGAAGAGCTCGCGAAGCTGTTGAAGGGTGCGCCTGGCGCATCACGCGCAATCGTTGACGCAGGCTGGGTGCCTTACTCGTACCAAGTCGGCCAGACCGGCAAGGTCGTAAAGCCAACCATCTACATCGCCGCCGGAATCTCGGGTGCAACCCAACACATGGTGGGCATGAAGGGCTCGAAGAACATCATCGCAATCAACAAGGACAAAGAAGCACCGATCTTCGGTGTGGCTGACCTCGGCATCGTGGGTGACGTGCACAAGGTGCTCCCCAAGTTGATCGAAGCCATCAAGTCCCGCGGCTGATTCCGCGCTGAATCAAATAGCGGTGTCAACCGCGTTGATGATCCATGTGACGCCGTC
>CAZXAX010000096.1:0-4125 GCA_964638795.1 uncultured Bifidobacterium sp.
CTCACTTAATGATCTTGGTGACGCGACCTGCGCCAACAGTACGGCCACCCTCACGGATAGCAAAACGCAAACCTTCATCCATAGCAATCGGCTTACCCAAAACAACACTCATATTCACGTTGTCACCAGGCATCACCATCTCAGTACCCGACGGCAAATTCACAGTGCCAGTCACATCCGTAGTACGGAAAAAGAACTGCGGACGATAATTATTGAAGAAAGGCTTATGACGGCCACCTTCTTCTTTGGTCAACACATAAACCTGACCCTCGAAATCGGTGTGAGGAGTAATCGACCCAGGAGCACAAAGCACCTGACCACGCTCCACATCTTCTTTCTTCGTGCCACGAAGAAGTGCACCAATGTTGTCACCAGCTTGGCCCTCATCAAGAAGCTTGCGGAACATTTCAACACCAGTACAAGTCGTCTTCTGGGTGTCACGCAAACCAACAATCTCAACTTCGTCACCAGTGTGAACCTTGCCCTGCTCAACCTTGCCAGTCACAACAGTTCCACGACCAGTAATCGTGAACACATCCTCAATCGGCATCAAGAACGGCTTATCAAGGTCACGCTTCGGTTCAGGAATCGACTCATCACAAGCAGCCATCAACTCCATGATCTTGTCCTGCCACGCTGAATCACCTTCAAGAGCCTTCAAAGCAGAAACCTTCACAACCGGTGCATCATCACCAGGGAACTCATACTCATTGAGTAGCTCACGAACCTCAAGCTCAACCAACTCAAGAAGTTCCGGATCATCAACCATGTCGGACTTGTTCAAAGCCACAACAATGTAAGGAACACCAACCTGACGAGCAAGAAGCACATGCTCACGGGTCTGAGGCATCGGACCATCAGTAGCCGCAACCACCAAAATCGCACCATCAACCTGCGCAGCACCAGTAATCATGTTCTTGATGTAGTCAGCATGACCAGGCATGTCAACATGGGCGTAGTGACGCTTCTCAGTTTCGTACTCAATATGAGCAATCGAAATCGTGATACCACGAGCCTTCTCCTCAGGAGCCTTATCAATCTGATCAAAAGGCGTGTAATCAGCCAACCCACGATCCGCCAACGTCTTGGAAATCGCAGCAGTCAACGTCGTCTTACCATGGTCAATATGACCCATCGTGCCGATATTCACATGCGGCTTAGTGCGCTCAAACTTTGCCTTGCTCATTGTTTTTCTCCTGTTTTTCGGATCGTTAGGTTGTCAAAGAACTGATTCGCGAGCTGCGGTTATTCGCCGCGCACTCGCTTGATGATTTCCTGCGCGATTGCATTTGGCACTTCTTGGTAGGAGTGGAATTGCATCGTGTAGGTCGCACGCCCCTGAGTGCGTGAACGAAGGTCTGTACTGTAGCCGAACATCTCAGAAAGTGGAACTTGGGAGCGGACCACCTGGGTGTTTCCGCGTGCTTCCATACCTTCGATGCGGCCACGGCGGCTTGAAAGGTCACCCATCACGTCGCCCATGTACTCCTCTGGCGTAACCACTTCCACGGCCATGATTGGCTCAAGGAGCACTGGCTTTGCCATTTCGGCAGCCTTCTTGAACGCCATCTGGCCGGCGATCTTGAATGCCATTTCGCTGGAGTCCACGTCGTGGTACTGACCGTCAACGAGCGACGCGCGCACGTCCACGGTTGGGTATCCCGCGAGCACACCGTTGTCGAGTGCGCTCTGGATTCCCTGGTTCACCGGCTGGATGTATTCGCGCGGCACGCGACCACCGGTGATCTTGTCCACGAATTCATAACCGCCACCAGGGCCAGTTGGCTCAAGTGTGATCTTCACAACTGCGAACTGTCCCGAACCACCGGACTGCTTGATGTGGCGATACTCCACGCTCTCAACAACCTTGGTGATGGTTTCGCGGTATGCAACCTGTGGCTTACCAACAGTTGCTTCCACTGCGAACTCGCGCTGCATGCGGTCTACGAGAACTTCAAGGTGGAGCTCACCCATTCCAGAGATAACGGTCTGGCCGGTTTCTTCGTCGGTACGCACGCGGAAGGTTGGGTCTTCGTCAGAGAGTGACTTGAGCGCCTTGCCGAGTTTGTCTTGGTCGTTCTTGGTCTTGGGTTCGATTGCAACGTGAATAACCGGATCTGGGAATTCCATGCGCTCGAGAATGATCGACTGGTTCTTGTCGCACAGCGTGTCACCAGTGGTTACGTCTTTGAAACCAAGACCAGCCACGATGTCACCTGCATATGCGGTGTCGATGTCTTCGCGGTTGTTTGCATGCATGAGGAGCAAGCGGCCGATGCGCTCGCGCTTTTCCTTCACGCTGTTGTAAACCTCATCGCCCTTGCTCACGCTGCCCGAGTAAACGCGGAAGTATGTGAGCTTGCCGAATGGGTCAGCCACGATCTTGAACGCGAGCGCTGAGAACGGTGCGGCATCGTCAGCGGCACGGGTGAGGGTTTCATCGCCCTTTAAGTTCGTGCCTTCTGCTGGTGGAATGTCGAGCGGGCTCGGCATGAAATCAACAACGGCGTCGAGCATTGGCTGCACACCCTTGTTCTTGAATGCAGAACCACAAAGGATCGGCACGAGCGAACCAGCGATGGTGCCCTTGCGCAGACCCGCGATGATCTCATCACGTGTGAGCTCTTCATCGGCGAGGTACTTCTCCATAAGAGCTTCGTCTTCGCTGGCAACAAGCTCGAGCAGTTCGGCGCGATATTGCGCGGCCTTGTCTGCGTACTCTGCTGGGATCGGCTTCTCTTCGAAGGTTGCGCCCTTGTCGTCACCTTCGTAGACAATCGCAACCATCTTGATGAGGTCGATGATGCCGAGGAAGTCTGCTTCGGCGCCGAGTGGAAGCTGGGTTACTGCGGGCACGCACTCGAGGCGATCTTTGATCATGTCAAGTGTGCGGTAGAAGTTTGCACCTGTGCGGTCCATCTTGTTGATGAAGCACATACGCGGCACGTTGTACTTGTTCGCTTGGCGCCACACGGTTTCGGTCTGTGGCTCCACGCCAGCAACGGAGTCGAACACTGCAACTGCACCGTCGAGCACGCGCAGTGAGCGCTCTACTTCAATGGTGAAGTCCACGTGGCCGGGGGTGTCGATGATGTTGATGCGATGGTCACGCCAGAAGGTGGTGGTAGCAGCAGAGGTAATGGTGATGCCGCGCTCTTGTTCCTGCACCATGTGGTCCATGGTTGCTGCACCTTCGTGCACTTCACCGATCTTGTAGGTCTTGCCGGTGTAGTAGAGGATGCGCTCGGTCGTGGTGGTTTTGCCCGCGTCGATGTGGGCCATGATGCCGATGTTGCGGTACTTCTCGAGTGGGTAATCGCGCTTTGCCATTTTCTTCTCTGTCTGCTCTCGGGGGTGAAATTTCGCTACTTACATGGAGAACGACCGGGATACACCCCCGGCCGTTTTCCTGATTTCTCTAATTGCTCAATTCCGCGGGACGAAGCGTCACCAGCGGTAGTGAGCGAACGCCTTGTTGGACTCAGCCATCTTCTGCATGTCGTCACGCTTCTTCACAGAAGCGCCGAGACCGTTAGCTGCGTCGAGGATCTCATTTGCGAGACACTCGGCCATGGTCTTTTCGCGGCGTGAACGCGCGTTGTCGACAACCCAACGGATTGACAGCGTGGTTGCGCGGCGCGGACGAACTTCAACTGGCACCTGATAGGTGGCGCCACCAACACGACGGCTGCGCACTTCGAGTGGCGGACGCACGTTGTCGAATGCGCGCTTCAGTGTGGAGATCGGCTCGGTGCCGGTCTTTTGTTCCACGATTGCGAGTGCGTCGTAAACGATTTTTTCAGCGGTGCTCTTCTTGCCGTGGAGCATCACCTTATTAACGATCTGGGTTACAAGCAGCGAACGGTGCACTGGATCCGGCGAGAGTTCGCGACGGGGGGCGGGACCTTTACGGGGCATGGTTCTTTACCTTCTACTTCTCGCGCTTTGCGCCGTAACGGCTGCGTGCTTGCTTGCGGTTCTTCACACCGGCTGCGTCGAGCGCGCCGCGAATGATCTTGTAGCGAACACCTGGAAGGTCACGCACGCGGCCGCCACGCACGAGCACGATTGAGTGCTCTTGCAGGTTGTGGCCTTCGCCCGGAATGTAAGCAGTGACTTCAACAC
>CAZXAX010000097.1:0-4000 GCA_964638795.1 uncultured Bifidobacterium sp.
TCCAAACGAATGGTCGGATCCGCTGCGGCACGATATTTCGTGACCACATCAACTGCAGTTCCTTCTGCGCGAACCTTCCCTTTTTCAATCCAGACCGCACGATCACAGATGTTGTTAATCGTGCTGACGTCATGACTAACGATCACTACTGTGCGACCCCCAAGCCGCATCTCTTCAATTTTCGCTCTGCACTTCTGACGAAAGGCGGAATCACCCACGGCCAATACTTCGTCCAATAAAAGAATGTCTGGATCCACGTTCACGGCCACTGCGAATCCCAATCTGGCGTACATGCCAGATGAGTAGGTCTTCACTTGATTTTCGATGTAATCCTCTAGACCCGAAAATTCAACGATGTCGTCAAACCGTTCATGCAGAGTGCGCTGGCTAAGCCCAAGTACCGCGCCATTCAAAAATATGTTCTCACGACCCGTTAAATCTGGGTGAAACCCAGCACCTAGTTCCAGCAGTGCTGAAACGCGTCCGGTTACCGACACCCGACCCGAATTCGGAACCAAGATTCGTGACATCAACTTGAGCGACGTGCTCTTACCGGCACCGTTGCGGCCAATGATTGCAAAAGAAGACCCATCAGCTACCGAGAACGACACATCATTGAGAACTGTGCGTTCCGTCCAGCGACCTTCACTGCGGTTCAGTATTCGCGACTTGAGTGAATCATGGCGCTCATGCCAGGACCGATACTTCTTGACCACGTGGTCGAATTCAATTACATCCACAATGGATTAACTCCCCAATGGATCAACAAAAAAACTTGGAACAGACTCTCCGTCGTCAAGTGCAGCTTTGACCCCGGTAGCCACCTTCAAGGCTTCAAAGATCGTCACGTCCATGTCCAAATAACGATAGGTACCAAGACGGCCCACAAACGTGGCATTCGCCTCGCGCCGTGCCATCTCAACGTACTGTCCCAACTGCTCCTTCTCTTTCACAAGACGGATCGGATAGTACGGAATGTCTTTTTCGCCACATAGTCGACTGAACTCGCGATAGATCACGGTGCGATCATGAGATTCCCAAGGTGCAAAGTGCTTGTGCTCGGTGATCCGGGTGAAAGGAACATCTTCATCGCAGTAATTGAGCACTGGGCAACCCTGGTAGTCGCCGTCATGAACTTCGGATTCAAAGTCAAGCGTTCGATAGCCGAGTCGACCATGCTCATAATCAAAATACGAATCAATTGGGCCAGTCCAGAACATATGGTCAAACGACCCGGCATCTGCTCGACTGAGGCTCTTGCCCAACTCAACTTTGATCCTGGGATGATCGAGAATCGCCGCAATTATTTCCGTGTAGCCATCACGGGCAATTGCCTGATATGGATGATTGAAGTATGAGTCTTCGTAATTGAAACGAACGGGTAATCGGGCGAGGATGCTCGCTGGGAGTTCGGTCGGATCAACACCCCATTGCTTTTTTGTATAACCCTTGAAGAACGCTTCGTACAGATCGCGACCAACAAAACGCAACGCCTGATCTTCGAATGTGACGGGCGTGGTGATGGTCGTGTCAGCAATTGATTGCACGAACGCCTCGGCTTCAGCCGGTGAAAAAGTCTTGCTGAAAAATTGATTAATTGTAAGAAGGTTCACTGGCAGTGAATATGCCCGGCCTTTTGCCAGCGCTTTAACACGATGGTTGTACGGCATCATGACGCCGAACCGATTTACATAGTCCCAAACATTCTGATGCTGCGTGTGAAAGATGTGGGGTCCGTATACGTGAACCATCACACCGTCTTCATTGCGCTGGGTGTGGCTGTTGCCTCCAATGTGGTCACGGGCATCAACAACATCGATGTCGTGGCCAGCTTCTGCGAGTTCACGGGCGATTACTGCGCCGCTGAATCCGGCACCCGCAATTCCGATGTGAGCCACTACACGCTCTCCTTCTGGAATTGTTTATTCCAGTACTCAGCACTGGTGAGGTCCGGATATGCGGTCCGGTATTCCTTGATCACTGACGGCGCCTTTATTGTGATTGCAAAACAAAGTCGCAGCAGCCTTGCGAACAATTTGAAGAATCGTTGGCGATCGCGCTCCACTACATACCCCTCGCCAGTCGCGCGCCATCGGTATACAACTGTTTCGCGACAAAAGTTGCCCCAGGGCAACATGTCCTCGGATCCCACCGTGCGAGTCGGGAGCTTTGAGATTGACTTTGGAACCAGATGCCCGCCGAGTGCGACGAAGTACAACCACTTTTTTGCCCGACCAGATTTGCGCACAGTGTTCTTCAAACGCACCAAGAATGGATCGGCTTTTTTCTCGAGTTCTGACGAGACAGTACCAATGCGTCGGGTTTCCAGTGGCGGCAAAGTGAAACGATCCCATTCGGGCCCGAGTTCTGCAACTGACTCACCTGTGAATTGCCGTGCGTACTGGAGTCGCTCGGGATGATCAATCTGCAACCAATGCTCTGGCCCCTTCATGAATTCTTCGGTTCCGGCCATGAAAGCTTCGGCGGTGTTGTACCGCATTAGGAACAAAAAGCGGAGCCCGAAATGCATTGTTCGCTTTAGTAAATGCCGCGCCTTGTAAGAGTCGGTTGCAAGCAGGCTCACAAGAGGCAAATTGCGTGCCTCAAGGAAGTAATGGAAGGGGCCGTTCTTGTACATGAATGCTTGATGCCAAACACCAACACCATGGAGTGTCGTTGTGCTTGTTCCAGCACCGCGTAGACCAAAAGTCACGTCATCACCGCGCACGAATACCGGCAAGGGCAGATCGGAAATCACATTCACTGGGAACATGTAGAACCACCATGCACCGTAACTAATTGACCGGTCCAAATCCTCACTCTCGCGTAATGCCCGCCAATTATCGAGATGCAGGCCTCGCTGCAAGCCCATAAATGGATTCACTTCGAATGGTCGCCACTGCGCACCGAGTTCAAACTGCACACTGGGACGCTCTTCTTCGAACATCGCCCCAGCAATACATGCCTTGCGATCCTTGGCGAATGAAAGGAAAGCCATTGCACGGAAGATTGACTCTGGGCAGATCGTTACGTCGTCGTCCATGAAAAGAACATGGCTGACTCTGCCCTCGTTGCGGTACATCATCAAACCACGAGCAAATCCGCCGGCTCCACCCAGATTGGCGTTTGGAACCAAACGCACTTTGCCTTCAACTTCTGATGGAAGTTCGACATTCTTACCATTGTCAACCACGGTGATTTCAATGTCGTCGGCAATATCTGGGCGATGAGCCAGCGCCGTTGTGACACTCTTCAAATTGCGAATCAAGTACTGCTGACGGTTGAAGGTGGTGATGGACACTCCGAGGCGCAACTTGTTCGCAGGAGAGTCTGGAGTCGCATATTGCAGACGAACGACTTCGCCTTGCACGTCATTACAAAAAAGACGCACGACGAGATAGGAGATTGACTTATCGATCTTTTCAATCGGTGGTAGGTCGATCCGACGTGGCGTGTCGCCGAGCAGCAACACCTCAGCCCGAGCCACCAAGGAACGCTCACCCCACGCGGTCCAGCCATCTATCTGAATGTCAAACTGCCCCTTGCCCGACACGAGAAGGCTGAGGTTCTTCAGAGTCGTCTCTTCGCGCCACTTCCAGAGTGGAAAACTGCCGAAATAGGTGTTGAAACTCAGAGCGCCAGAGAGGGCGAATTTCCAAGAGTGATAGGCGGTTCGCTCGCACGACTGGTCGGCTCGGGCCCAGACTTCGTCGGCGCCGTCCACCACTATGGGCACGGCAGGGCCGACTAGTTCTGCTAAAACGCGCATGTACCAACCTTAGAGTGCGTAAAGGTAGCGGTACCGTCTGTCCCCCGAATTAGTGATTTCAGCGCAACTTGGCAAGTTCGCGGGTCGTCAGTGGTCCATCCAAGGAGCGCAAAGCCCGTCAAGGTCGCGCACTTGAATCCGATCGCGGTTGTCCCATGTCACAACGTTGGTCGGGTCAGGGCGCAACTTGAACACCCTGAAGTTCATCTCGGTTGTATCAATAGTGAGAAT
>CAZXAX010000098.1:0-3976 GCA_964638795.1 uncultured Bifidobacterium sp.
GCGCGCTTGTCTGGGGGACAAGAGGTCGTGGGTTCAAATCCCGCCAGCCCGACCAGAGAGGAAGGTGTCTTTGTGTGCGGTCGATTCGTTCGTACGTTTACCAACGCGGATCTGGTGGCGGAACTCCAAGTTGTTGAGTCAACGAATGTGAATCTGGATGCGAATTGGAATGTTCCCCCTACTTCCAGAATTGCTGTGATCGGTTTTCGCGACTCAAAACGTGCGTTACGAATCATGGAATGGGGACTCATTCCCAAATGGTCAAAAGACGCAACGAGACAATCATCGATGATTAATGCGCGTGTCGAAACTGCACATGAAAAACCTTCGTTTCGAAACCTGATCAAAAACCATCGTGTTGTAATCCCTATGGATGGGTTCTATGAATGGGATCGTTCTGGCGCCAAGAAACAGCCCTACTATTTTTACCCAAGTACCGAAAAAATGCTCTGCGTTGCTGGTTTGTGGAGTTCATGGGACGATCCAACTTCGGGTGATACGCGATCCACAGTGGCGATGCTCACGACCGAAGCCAATTCTGACATGGGAGGAATACACGATCGAATGCCATGTTTGTTGAGTCCCGAAGAACTAGATGCCTGGCTGGATCCAAAATCGGATGCGCTAGTAGAACTCGCCACTCTACGAAGCGCTGTTCCTGGGCGCTTAAACCACCACTTAGTCGATCCGAGAGTTAATTCGGTTCGCAACAACGGCCCCGAATTGATAGTTCCAAAACCATCAGTCAGCGACTGATGGTTCACCCATGTCCCTTAGTTGGGACCGAATCAGCCGAGCTGCTTGATCAAGCTCCTCACGTGCAACAGACGATTTCGCGTTTCGGAAGTCGAGTTCAGCCATAGAGGTGGTGGGTATTACATGCAAGTGCGTGTGGGGAACCTCATACCCAGCGATTATTAGGCCAACACGCTCGCAAGGAAATGAACGCTGTATTGCTGTGCCGAGCACGTGTGCAACATCAAAGAGATGTTGCGATTGGGACCGGCTTAGATCTACCCAATGATCAGTCTCGGCAATGGGGACCACCAATGTGTGTCCAGTCGCCAGAGGGTTGATTGACAAAAACGCAACACATAGGTCGTCTCGCCACACAAAGGTGCCGGGAATCTCGCCTTCAATGATGCGCGTAAACACAGTCGCCATGTCCCAAGATTACGCTTGCATCGTGAGCAACCAACGCCGATTCCTGACCTGGCCAAACGGATTCACCTTTTTGCGGTTGTGCTGTCTTCCCATCTTCTGGTGGTTACTCATTGGCAACGAACAACAGGTTGCGGCAGGCTTTTTGCTCGGAACCCTGGGCGCTACCGACTGGGTTGATGGCTACCTTGCGAGGCGCCTGAATCAGATGTCTGAATTCGGAAAGGTTTTTGACCCCACTGTGGATCGGCTGCTCTTCATTACGTCCTTGATTGCATTGATCATCGATGGGCGGGTTCCGATTTGGTTTTGCGTGCTGATAGGTGTGCGTGAACTATCTGTCGGCCTCACGATGGCTGTGGCGACCCTTTTTGGAATGAAGCGATTTGATGTGACATTGCTAGGAAAACGCGCCACTTTCGCCCTCATGTGTGCATTGCCATGGCTATTGGTAGGTAGTGGCGATTTCGACGGCAGCGGATTGATCAGGGCAGCGGGATGGATCGCGGGTATCCCGGGATTGGCCCTGTCATATATAACCGCGATTCAGTACATACCTCTGGTCCGTAAAGGCTTGCGTGAAGGTCGTGAGCAACCAAAGAGCACTGTGTCTTAAGGCTACGGTTGAAGGTTATGGATACGCCATCGGATCTTCGCTACACAAGTGACCACGAATGGGTACGGATTGAAGGCGACATCGCCACGATTGGCATTACCGACTACGCCCAAGATGCGCTCGGTGACGTGGTTTTTGTTCAGCTTCCATCCGTAGGAACCAGCGTTAAGGCTGCTGCGTCAATTAGCGAAGTTGAAAGCACAAAGTCGGTCTCGGACATCTACGCTCCTCTTTCAGGTGAAGTTATTGAGGTCAACGATGCCCTTGAAGCCGACCCGTCTGTGCTCAACACGGATGCTTACGGTTTGGGCTGGATCTTTAAGGTTCGCATAAGCGATGCAACAGAGATCGGGTCGTTACTCAGTGCCTCGGACTATGAAGCGCTGCTGGGGAAGTCGTAAATGTCTTACGTGTTTTGTAATTCGTGTGGGCACAGAAACCCTCCGACTTCGGCATTTTGTTCCGCGTGTGGATCGGTCCTCGATCTAGCCACTGACCGTACGGTCACAATTGCCAAGATTGACCCGCTTCAAGATGCTCCAGGGCCCGCAGATGACGTTGTAATACCGATGCCACTCTCCGAACACGGACACCCGGTGCTTGTTGTGCGGCACGGTTCACAAGCAGGGGAGCGTTTTGTGTTGAGTGCCAGTGTCACGCAATTGGGACGTCATCCCGATAGCGATATCAGCCTGGACGACATCACAGTTTCACGCCGACACGCTGAAATTGTTTTCACTGAAGGTGGATATCGTGTTCGTGACGCTGGATCACTTAATGGAACTTATGTGAATGGTGAACGCGTGGAATCGTGTGCTTTGGCTCATGGAGACGAGATTCAAGTTGGCAAGTTTCGCCTCATATTTTTCGACCAGCCAGAGGCATGAGCGTGTCAGAACGCCCGTACTACTCAATTGGAGAAGTACTCGCTCTGCTTCTGGAGGAGTTCCCCGACGTAACGAACTCAAAGATTCGTTTCCTTGAGTCACAAGGCTTGGTGGAACCCGAGCGCACTTCTTCTGGGTATCGGAAGTTTTATCAAGATGACGTAGAGCGTCTGCGTTACGTCTTGCGTGAGCAAAAAGACAATTTCCTTCCTTTGCGAGTCATCAAAGGGCGTCTTGATGATGATTCCACGGGTTCTATTACCGGCCCAGTGGAGGTGCCAACGGGCTCCGTTTTGCGAAGGCATCCTGCTACACACGAGCCGACTCATAGGGCAAAGAAATCAAAAGCGATCGTTCCCGACCCCACTCTTGACCATCCGCGGGCGTTTACTCGCGCGGACCTGCTTGAGCACTCACAAATCTCACTTGAGCTACTTGCGGATCTTGAGCGATATGGAATCGTTAAGGGTCGTGATGGTGATTTGTTTGACGCACGCGATGCTGAGATAGCCACAATCGCAGTGCAATTTGCCGACCTTGGAATCGACGCTCGGCACCTTAAGGGTTGGGTACTTGCCGTTGATAAAGAGGTTGCCCTCTACGAACAACGATTGCTACCGATCTTGCGGCAGAAAAACCCAGAAGCCCGCACCGAGTCTGGGACGATGTTGGACGCGATGAAGGAACTCAGCGCCCGGCTCCACGGCACACTGTTACACAGGGCTGCGGACCAAGCTTTCAAGAACCTCTGACAAGCACGGGTCAAACCGTATTTTTCCCCGATATCTTGAATTTATGCGTTTGGTTGAACTCGTTGGTGTGAGGTTGGCGCTGCCTGCCAACACGCCGGTTCTTGAAATTCGCGAGGTCGAAAATCCCTGTCGAACAATGATTATCTCTATCGGGGCACCTGAAGCGACCTCAATACATTGTGCCCTTGAAGGGATCGTCCCTGCGCGGCCCTTAACTCATGACCTGATAGTGAATCTGGTCGATGCTTTCGAATCGGAGCTGCAACGAGTTGTGGTCACAGACGAAGTTGACGGGGTTTACCTCGCCGAGCTCCATCTGGACACCATCGAGGGACCAAAAGTGATTACTTGTCGACCTTCAGATGCCGTAGCGATTGCCGTGCGCACTGGAGCGGAGATTTTCGTCTCTGAGCGGCTGCTGGAACGCAATGGTCAATTGCCAGATGTCGCAACCCCGGTAGCTGAAGCCTCAGAGGACATGATGGATGAATTCCGTGAGTTCATACAGTCCATCAGCCCTGATGATTTTGCATAAAGTCTCCGATTGACCCCATCGCCTC
>CAZXAX010000099.1:0-3883 GCA_964638795.1 uncultured Bifidobacterium sp.
ACGACAGCACAATGGATGACAAACTCAATGGCATCTTCGTTGGCACATGGGTGCCTTCAATCCTTGCTCTTGGTGGATTCCTTATTGCCTCGCAGAAACGTGGAAGTTGAAATGAGTCAAGGTGCACTTTTTGCGTTCGGTTGTGTGATCTTTTTCATCGTTGCAACGGGTGGATTTTTGTTTGCAATGATGTCGGTCCGAGAAACTGCAGACCGTTCACGCGACGCCACTGGTTAATTAGCTGACCTTGGTGGTTGTGCTCTTAGCAAACCATCGAGTGCTTGGACTTCCCAAACTGGTTCCAGTGACGGAAACGGTTATGAACTTGTTCCGATGATTGCGTACAAGTTTTAGTTGTTCCCTGGTGGCGCCGCGAATGACGGTGCAGTTACGAGGCGTCTCTTGTGTCACTCGCGTCACCTTTGCACTGCATGAGTACCACTGATAGCGGAACGTGAGTGTCGGTGAGCCTCGCCAGGTGCCCTTGCGCGCATTTAGCGTTTGCCCGACTTGTGTCTTGCCCGTGATGGACGGCTTTGTAGTGGCAGCTGCACGGACTCCCCACATCGCATAAAGAGTTTGATCGGAATCTGGCATGGCAATCTCATCGTTAGGTTCATGGCGATCACCGCTACCGTCGGCTTCGGTATTCCAGCCGATGAAAACTTTGCCCTCACGAGTTAGCCCGCCGTAGTTTTCTGGCAGCATTACGTCGGTGCCGGTTTGCGCCAGTTTCGGTGATGGAAGATGGCCTCCATCGGCACCATTGTCATCAAACGAAACGGTGTGCCCTGGGACGATTGAAATTTCGGTATCTGTGCCAGCACTTGCCCAAACTGGGTTTGTGGTTAAATCGCCGTAGGTTGTGTTGTCGTGTTTCACGATCATCTCGGCACCATCTTGTAGATAGGCGATGGACATCTCATCGGTTGCCGCGGGCCGATCGCCGAGAAAACTTATTTTTGAAAGACTTGCCATGTCGTGAATCGCATATGCCCCAATCGTGGCCAATGAAGCGGGAAACGTGATAGCCGCAAGTGATGACACGCCAATGAATGCGTAATTACCAATTTCTGTCAACGCAGAATCAGCCGTAAACAAAACTTCAGTTAAATTCGTGGCGCCAGCGAACGCTCGGCTCCCGATCGAAGTCACAGTTGATGGGATGGAAACTCGCGTAAGGGTTGGAACACTTGAAACTGCGTCTCCTGGAATCGTGGTAATACCTTCGGGAAATTCAATTTCTGTCAAAGCTGTGTAGGAAAAGGCACTCTGCTCGATGAGATTTAGCTGACTCCCACTCTCAAAGGTGACTGATTCAAGGTTTGGCGACAGCGTAAATGCCGAATCTTTTATAGCTGTTACTGAGGCCGGAATTGTGATCTCTTCGAGGCCCGAGTAGCTAAACGCAGACATATCGATAGTTAGTAATCCATCTGGCAGGTCAATCGTCTGAAGTGATGCAGTGTCGGTAAACGCAGAGGCTCCGATTCGTGTTAATTGACTGTTGGCAGCAAAGGTGACACTGGTCAGGCTCGCTGCGTTATAAAACGCCTGTTCCGGAATCTCGGTAACCGATTCAGGAATCGTTATTGAGGTAATTCCCGAACCGAAAAACACAAGTGTGCCCATGGTCGTCAATGCTCGGGGCAAATTAATGGATGTCAGCCCCGCGGTGCCGGCGAATGCCTGAGTTCCAATCGAGGTCAGTTGACTACGGGTCGCGAAATTCACAGTGACGATGGACGATAGGTAGAAGGCAGTATCTGCAATGCTCTGGACACTCGCAGGGATGTTCACTCGTGTCATCGGGGCCTGGAAAAAGGCACTCTCGCTGATGCTGGTTGCGCCAGATGGAATATTCGCAATTCCCTCACAGCCCGTTCCATTCTGCACAGCACCCGAGAGAACAACGAACTGGCCACCAAGTGTGCATGCATATTCCCCGTCAACCTCTGCCACTGCCATTGAAGGCGCAATGCAGGTCATCGCTACTGAGGCTGTCAATAAACCAATCCCAGTCAAAACTGCACGAACTCTCATTTTGTACTCCTTCAGGATGATGCACCACCCACCGTGGTGTCGACGCTAATGCAGATTGTTCAAACGACCTTAAGCGTGCTGATGGCGACCCACATCGTTGGCGTTGTAGAACCACTTGTGGCAGTAACTGCAATAGTCACAAATTTGTTTCGCTGCGCGGCTTTGAGTGTGTAACGCAAGCCTGTAGCGCCTGCGATCTGTGTGCAATTGCCTGGAACGGCCGACTTCGTTGACGCAACTCTCGTACTGCACGAATACCACTGGTATGTGTAGTTAGGTGTCGGCGCACCGGTCCATGTGCCTCGATTGGCCGCCAGCTGTCTGCCGACTTTGGCGGTTCCCGTAATCGATGGTTTTGTTGTTGCTACAGCTTTCATTTCCACACGAGTAGTTGTTGCCGACCACCAGGTGCGTGGCGAGGTACCCTCGCTTTCGGCTTGAACGGCAATTGAGATGAACTTGTTTGCAAATTCGGGGATCACGCTAAGAGTGTCTCCGATGGCACCCGAAATTGCAGTGCAGCCAGTTGGCACCGTGTCTTGTGGTGCATAGGTGTATGAAGTGCAGGCGTACCACTGCTTAGTCAGGGTCGGAGTGGGGTATCCGGTCCACTCTCCCAAGTACGCGTTCAAAGTATTGGTCCCGGCGACAGTTGCAATCAAGGTGCCCGAGATACCTGGCTTCACGCTTGCCTGGGGGCGCAGAATCACTTCGGTGCTCGTGGCAGTAATCCATGTTGTTGAACTGGTTCCTGCACTCTGACCCATCACAGTCGCCGCAATGTATTTAGCTACATGCTCCGATGACGGATCAAAGGTCGTGCCGTTAGCACGTTCAATAGCGGAACAAAACACGGGAATTGTTTGTTGGGCTGATGAGATCTGATTCGTGCATGCGTACCACTGGTAGGACAACTCTGGTGTGGGCACGCCGGTCCACGTGCCTGGCGCGAATGACAGTTCTCCCTCTTCGGCGGTTGAGGTGCCTGAAAGGGCAGGAGTGTCGGCAGTGCTAGCCGCCACACCCCAAGTCGCGTAGAGGTTCGCATTTTCAGAACCGACTGTGAATATCTCGCCTGATTCGTAATGCCCACCCGTGCCGTCGTTCTCGGTATTCCAGCCAACAAAGGGGAGTGCACCATTTGTGAGAGCCCCGGAATTCTCAGGCATCGTGATCTGGGCGCCAGGTGCGAAGTACGGAATTACTGAAGCAGCTGGTAGGTCACCAGTCAGCGCACCGTTGCTTTGGAAAGTGACCGTGCGGCCCGCGACAACTTGCTGCCCCGATATCTGTGACCCAAATAATGGCCATTGAGTATTGCTGGGGTCATAAACAAGTTTTGTGCTTATGCCACTGAATACATATGGTTCGCGTGCTGGGAGATTTCCCAAGAATGTGATGGCTGTTAATCCCGTTGCATTTTGAAATGCCCCGCCCTCGAGCAGATTGATAGATGTCGGTAGGACAATGTTGGTCATCGTTGTGTTTCCACGAAACACTTCGCTTGCGATTTCAGTTACACCGTCTGGAACCCTCAATACGCCGGTACAACCAGACTGGGACGTCACTCGAGTACCCGCAACAGTGATCGAGCCTCCACCGCTGCATCCGTGAGTCGCAGCGAAACCTTGACTTGCTGGGAGCCCAAAAGAGACAAGTGCCGAAATGATTGCTGCGGCTAAAGCACGGCGCATAAAAAGAAACTGCTTTCGACTAGACCCGCGTGATTCGCAAAGTGACTAGCAGAGCCTAATTGAGCGATTCGGCACGTTTAGCGAGGTTCATTAATTGCTTTCGCACCATGATTCCGTCGCCTGGCCCAAGGAAGAGGTTTTCAACA
>CAZXAX010000100.1:0-683 GCA_964638795.1 uncultured Bifidobacterium sp.
TCCCTCGCATCACAACAGCTCGAGGCCATTCTTCGTCTGTGGTGATCGCCAAATATGGGTAGCTTTTGTCGTCTCGCAGCCGCACATTAAAACGGGGTCGATGCTGCTTGATGAGGGAGTATTCAAGCATCAGTGCTTCCACCTCATTGCGTACTTCAATCCATTCAACTGAAGTTGCAGCCTCAACCATGGCCGCAGTCCGAGGGTGCAATTGGCTTGGATCACGGAAATAACTTGAGATGCGAGAGCGCAAGTTTGATGCCTTCCCGATGTAGATGATCCGGCCATCGGCACCCTTGAATTGATACGAGCCAGGCCCATCAGGAATGTGCGTCGGCTTGACCAACATCATCTACCGCTTTTTGCTTGCTGGTCTCGCAGGCTTTGTTATTTCTTCCAACGCGAGAAGTGGCTTCAGGAATTTCCCAGTGTGGCTCTTTGCTACTTTTGCAACTTTTTCAGGCGGGCCCACAGCAACAACAGTGCCTCCGCCGCTTCCGCCTTCTGGCCCAAGGTCAATTAGCCAATCAGCAGTCTTGATCACATCAAGGTTGTGCTCAATGACGAGAACTGTGTTTCCCTGTTCTACGAGGCGTGAAAGCACAGTCAGTAGGCGATTCACATCCTCAAAATGCAAACCGGTGGTTGGTTCATCCAACAGCTCAATCGTGTGGCCGGTTGAT
>CAZXAX010000100.1:693-3848 GCA_964638795.1 uncultured Bifidobacterium sp.
GCTTGGCGAGTTCGCTTGCCAACTTCACACGCTGCGCCTCGCCCCCCGAGAGAGTTGGCGCGCTTTGACCGAGTCTTACGTATCCAAGCCCAACGTCTACGAGCGTTTGCAGATGACGCGCAATTGCTGGCTGGTTGGCAAAGAATTCAACGCCCTCCGAGATCGGCATATTCAAAACATCCGAGATGTTTTTGCCCTTGAACAGGATCTCCAGAGTGTCGCGGTTATATCGCGAACCTTTGCAAACTTCACACGGAACGTACACATCGGGCAGGAAGTGCATTTCAATCTTGATTACCCCATCGCCAGAGCATGCCTCGCAGCGACCCCCCGTTACGTTGAAGGAAAAGCGCCCTGGCTGATAACCGCGAACTTTTGCTTCCGGTGTTGCTGCATACAACTTTCGGATGTGATCAAAAACGCCGGTGTATGTTGCGGGATTTGATCGGGGTGTTCGCCCAATTGGTGATTGATCCATGTCAATCACCTTGTCGAGAGCCTTCACTCCTTTAACGGCCTTGTGCTTCCCGATCGGGTCTTTGGATTTATAAATCTGCTGCATCAAACTCGGCAACAAAATGTCGCGCACCAAAGTGCTCTTTCCTGATCCAGAAACTCCCGTAACAGCGACAAAGCATCCAAGAGGAATCTGCACATCGATGTTCTGAAGATTGTGCTCGCGCGCCCCAATGACCTCAAGCCAGTCATCGCCTGGTGCGCGACGCACTTTGGGGACAGGAATTGACTTCTTGCCCGAAATGTAACGACCTGTAATTGATTCATCGACTTTGAGGATTCCCTTTACGGGCCCCGAATAAACAACTTCACCACCGTGTTCACCAGCACCAGGCCCGATGTCCACAATCCAGTCGCTTTCTTTAATGGTGTCTTCATCGTGTTCTACAACGATCACCGTGTTTCCAAGATCACGAAGTCGTAACAATGTGTCGATCAACCGACGATTGTCTCGCTGATGCAGACCGATGGAGGGTTCGTCGAGCACGTACAAGGTTCCGACAAGTCCAGATCCAATTTGGCTTGCCAGGCGAATACGTTGTGCCTCGCCTCCAGCCAAGGTGCCTGCTGCGCGCGACAGAGTCAGATAATCAAGACCAACGTCCAACAAAAAGCCGAGTCGTGAATTGATCTCTTTAGTGATCCGCTCAGCAATCATCGCATCGCGATCATTGAGTTTCAGTCCAGCCAGAAAGCGAGCGCTTTCACCAATCGGCAGGTCGCATACCTCAGAGATGTGACGCCCGTTCACCAATACGCTCAACGAGGACGGCTTTAATCGTGCGCCCTCACATTTAGGGCACGGAATCTCACGCATGAAGCCCTCGTACTGCTCGCGCTGCCAGTCCCCCTCTGCTTCTTGATGCCGGCGCTTAACCCAGGGCACGATGCCTTCATAATGCGCATTGAACTTGCGAACTTTTCCGTAGCGGTTTTTCCACTTCACCTCAACAGTTCCAGGCACACCATTGAGGAGCAGCTTCTGCTGCTTTTGGGTCAGTTTGCCCCAAGGCTTGTCAATTGGAATGGCATTCAACTCTGCAACTGATTCCAGCAATCTTGCGTGATACTGCGTGTGCATTCCACGCCAGACAGCGACTGCCCCGTCTTCAATTGAAAGATCTGGGTTTGGAATAACCAATTCAGGATCTATCTCGAAAGTTGTCCCTAGCCCATCACAGGCCTCGCACGCCCCATATGGGGAGTTGAAACTAAAACTTCGCGGAGCGGGTTCATCAAATGAAGACCCACACTTCGGGCAGGCAAGGTGTTGCGAAAAAGTGAGAATCTCACCAGCAGAGTTATCGCTTGGCATCAATTCAACTTCCGCGACACCTTCGGCAAGTCTCAATGCAGTTTCTAGGGAGTCGGTAAGGCGACGTTCGATGCCATCGCGGCGAACGAGGCGGTCAACCACAATCTCAATGGAGTGCTGTTCATAACGCGCAAGTTTTTTGCCACTATCAAGGAACTCCGCAATATCGACAACTTCACCATCGACGCGCGCACGCACAAAGCCCTGTCCAGCGAGCTCTCCGAGAAGAGTGTCGTACTCCCCCTTTCGACCGCGAACTACGGGCGCCAAAACTTGAAAGCGGGTGCCTTCTGCGAGCATCAAAATTCGATCAACAATTTGCGAAGGGGTCTGGCGCTTTAATCGAGTGCCGTCATTAGGGCAGTGTTGCTCACCAATGCGCGCATAAAGCAAGCGCAAGTAGTCGTATACCTCTGTGATCGTGCCTACCGTTGAGCGAGGATTTCGTGAGGCACTTTTTTGATCAATCGAAATAGCCGGGGACAAACCATCAATCGTGTCCACATCAGGCTTATCCATTTGACCCAGAAATTGGCGTGCATACGATGACAGCGATTCAACATAACGACGCTGACCCTCGGCATAGATGGTGTCAAAGGCAAGACTGCTCTTCCCAGACCCGGAAAGCCCAGTAAAAACCACGAGTTTGTCGCGCGGTAACTCAACCGTCACATTTTTCAGGTTGTGCTCGCGAGCACCGCGGACGACAATTTTCTCAGACATCGCACCTCACGCTACTTACCCAAGGGCACACGTGCTCAGCCTGCGTCTCTGAGTTCACGTTTTAAGTCTCGGATCTCATCACGAAGTCGGGCCGCATACTCAAACTTCAGATCGCCAGCAGCTTCATTCATTTCCAGCTCAAGTGTCTGAATGAGCCGCGCGAGCTCCTGTTGAGGCAGGTTCTTGATCTCTCGCTCAACCTTCGCGCGTTCACCAGCTCCTCTGCGCCTGCTTTCCTTACCAGGCACGGGCGCACTTTCACTAGGACGCAGCAGTTCAAGAATGTCACCGACCGCCTTGCGAATGGTCTGCGGATTAATGCCGTGTTCGAGGTTGTATGCGACCTGCATCTCGCGTCGGCGTTTGGTCTCTCCGATCGCACGCTCCATGGAAGGAGTGCGAGTGTCTGCGTACATGATTACTTGGCCATCCACGTTTCGTGCCGCACGACCGATTGTCTGGATTAGTGATGTCTCGCTGCGCAGAAACCCTTCCTTGTCGGCATCAAGAATCGCCACGAGGGACACCTCAGGCAGGTCAAGACCTTCACGCAAGAGATTGATTCCCACCAACACATCGAACTCCCCAAGGCGCAAGGCTC
>CAZXAX010000101.1:0-3693 GCA_964638795.1 uncultured Bifidobacterium sp.
ATTTTCAAGGACGGTTTCCATGATTGATCCAAAGTTGAAACGCGCTCTAGGGCAGTCAGCAAAAGCAGTTGAGGTAGTTGCCGCAACACACAATTCAGTTACACGCGCGTACACTTCGCACTGGGTTACTCAGGTTTCTTTTGAAGAACCAATAGTGATGGCCAGTGTCTCGCCAAAACACGACACTTACCCATTGATGATCGCAAGCGGTGCTTTTACGGTGTCATTTCTTGCGGGCGATCAGGTGCATATTGGCCAATACTTTTCTTATCCGGGCCGACGCTTTCATTACATCGCACCTGAATATCTCACCGAAGTTGATGGCCACCCAGTTGTTCCAGATTGCCTCTCTTGGGTACATGCTGAGATTTTCCAGACCATGACAATGGAAGATCATAAATTGCTCTTTGCTCGAGTTACTGACTATGGCTACGGACGCCTCCGTAACGATCCCCTCGTTTACTCATCGCGCCACGGCTGGAGAGTGGCATCCGAGAAGGCGCGCGCTCCTGGCGAAAGTCCGCGTGATGCTCTTCTCGAGCGCTTAGCTGCTGCGGGGTACAGTGCGGTGATTGAGGAAGAGTCCGAGGACTGATAACCAATCAACTCTGAGGTATTGAGTTTGGCTCACAGATTTAGGTGGAGACGCAGCGCCACATCCAACTGTTGTTGAAGATCTGCATTCAGCACTCCGATTCGTCTGCCGATTCGGCTAATTGAAACTGCACGAATCTGTTCAGCTTGCGCTTTCGACTGGACACTTAGTCCGGTCGAGTCTTTATCTAGTTCAACCTGAAATGGATAGACCTTCTTGGTGTTTGATGTGATTGGCACCACGGTAACTACGCCACGACTTAATGACATTGCCACTGCATTCAGGGCATCGTTACTAACGATTACAGCTGGGCGAGTTTTGGCCGCCTCGCCAGCAACTGTGGGGTCAAGATTGACGAGTCGGATCTCACCGCGCAACATCAATTACCAGCAGTTGACGCATCAATTGAGTCCCAATCAGTCCCATCGCCACTTTGTTCCCACTCGGCAAATGCATCGCTGTACATGGCACCCAGGTCAGCGCTTCTGAGCAAGCGAAGTGCCCGCAACAGAACTGCGGAGCGCGAAGGATAGAGGCCCTCCTCAACACACTGATCTAGGTATTCACATTCGCTTTCGGGCAGGCTCACACTTAGCTTCACGCCTTGATGCTACTGCGTTGCTACCAAGGTAGCAACAAAGTAGCGGCTCAGCGCCGCCTACTCAATACGCAGGCCGGAGATTGCTCGAGCAATCACCAACTGCTGGATCTCTGAAGTGCCCTCGAAGATGGTGTGAATCTTGGCGTCACGGTGCCAGCGCTCAACTGGATATTCGCGGGTGTAGCCGTAACCACCAAGAATTTGAATTGCTTCTTCGGTCACGCGCACGGCAACTTCCGAGGCCTTGTACTTCGACATCGAACCTTCACCGTGGGTGAAGCCGCCGTTCTTGGCGGTCCACGCTGCACGCCAGATGAGCAAACGCGATGCATCAATCTCAGTGATCATGTTTGCGAGCTTGAATGCAATTGCCTGATTCATGATGATCGGCTTGCCGAATGCGTAACGCTCTTTCGCGTACTCAAGTGAGTACTCATATGCAGCGCGCGCGATACCGAGAGCCTGCGCACCAACTGCGGGGCGGGTGGCTTCGAAGGTTGACATTGCTGGCTGCTTCTCGCCGCTCTTTCCACGCTCACGCGCGCGCGCAAGTTTTGCTTCGAGTTTCTCTTTGCCACCCAGCAAGCACCTGCCTGGTACACGAACTTCGTCAAGGACCACTTCGGCAGTGTGCGAAGCGCGAATGCCATGCTTTTTGTACTTCTGCCCCTGTGACAAACCTTTTGTTCCGGGAGGCACTACGAACGATGCCTGACCACGGCCCTTCAATTCAGGATCTACAGCAGCAACTACAACGTGAACATCTGCAATACCGCCATTGGTGATCCACGCTTTGGTTCCGTTCAAAACCCACTCATCAGTGGCTTCGTCATAGACCGCGCGCGTGCGCAGCGACGACACATCTGATCCTGCATCGGGTTCGCTAACACAAAAAGCGCCGAGCTGAATTTTTTCAGGCGTTCCGTAACACTGGGGAACCCACTCGATCATCTGCTCAGGAGTTCCGTTGGCCGCAATGCCCGCCGCTGCGAGACCAGAGCCCATGATCGCCATGCCAATTCCAGCATCACCCCAGAACATCTCTTCAATCGCAACCGGAAGAGTGAGTCCCGATGGATCACCCATTCCGTTCATCATGAAGTCGAGACTGTAGAGACCAACTTTGGCCGCCTCTTGGACTACGGGATACGGAAATTCTTCGCGTTCATCCCATTCGTGTGCGGCGGGACGGATTACATCAACTGCAAACTGATGCACCCAATCTTGAATCTGCTTTTGTTCATCACTGAGGTGGAGGGAAAATTCAGCCATGTGCTTAAGTTACCAGTCGGTACAGCGTTTGCCTCAGTCCAATGATCAGAGTTTGGCACTACGCAACAAGCGGTTTGCCACGCAGAACTTGGTGACCACGGAGCGCGTCACGCAAGGGCATCGGTGAGGCACCAGGAACAAGGCTGGACACGGCCACGCAGTACTTGCTCACCCTCATCGGTCGCAGACCAATTTTCCGCGCATCAATTAATGCGGGTCCATTTTCCGTTGAAGATTTGATCTCCATCACTACAGCATCGGGGAATAGATCACCTGTGGCCCCGGCTGTTGCGGCAATGAGATCAACATCCATTGTGATGCGTTCACTAGTCCGCGAATTGACCAATGTGCGTCGGATGTATCGAAGGTCAAGCGAAGCCACAAGCGGTGGCAAGACCATTGAGCCGTAGACCGTGTCTAAAGCGGTGGTCAGATGCGAGCGCTCAATCACAGTTAGGTCTGCGAACCCATTACCGTCTCGAAGCCAGCGCAGTTTGTTTGTCTCTGATCGATCTGTCTTGGTCTTCAACTCAAGCCAGGTGTTGATGCTTTCACCTTGAGACCGCACACGCACCTTGTACCTACGGCGTCGGCCCTGCACGTGTGCACGAAACAGCGCGAAATCCAAAGTATCGAAGTAGCGAGAGCGGTATCGGTGAGCGCGGCGTCCATCAACTTCCAGTACCCGCCAATCGGAATTCAGGTTGCTGCCCACCGCCATCGCCTGTTCTAGTGAAATCACAAATTTGTGATCGTGGCGCCGCAGCAATGCCGCATCACCCACCGCATCTTCGAGTGGCGCACTTTTGAGTCCGGCTACAACTTCGTCGAGCGGATGCATTCAGCTGGCTCGCACCACACGATGCGGAACAGAAAACTCTGCCACTGCATATATCGACATAGTTTCACGAACGAAGTCGATCTTGCGCACTTCAATGTTGTGGATTGGTGCCTGCAACATCGTCGCCACGTGGGCCATTAACTCTGCGGGATCAGTGATGACACGGTCAATTTCCAATCCAACGCGATCACACCGTTTGCGGCGCACGATAAATGGACTATCAACCACAATCATGGTTGCAATCAGCAAGATCGCGAAGATGATCTTGATATGAAACTCCATCTCAGGAAGACCGGTCATGAGTCCTAGAACCAATGCGATCATGGTGTAGCCGATCTCAGTTTGACTGGATTCATCGGATCGCAGTCGCACAATTGACAGCAC
>CAZXAX010000102.1:0-3598 GCA_964638795.1 uncultured Bifidobacterium sp.
CACAACCTTGATGACCTGGATCTTCTGTGCTCCACCGTCGGTGAGGATGACGTCGAACTCATCCTTTTCCTCAGCAGCAGGTGCAGCAGCGCCGCCACCAGCAGCAACAGCAGCAACTGCAACTGGTGCAGCAGCGGTAACGCCAAACTTCTCTTCGAACGCGTCGAGGAGTTCCTTCAACTCGATAACCGAAAGGGCCGAGATGCCCTCGAGGATGTCTTCCTTTGTAAGAGCCATTTTGCTCATTCTCCTTGTTTTGAAATTTCTTGAAATTGATTACTTACTGAATTGACTGACCAGCGGATTACGCGGCCTTTTCTTTTTCTGCGATGAGTGCCGACAGGCCGTACGCGAAGTTGCGTGGCAGTGCCTGCAACAATCCGGCGGTCTTGACCAGCGGTGCCTGCAGTGCGCCTGCGAACTGTGCGAGAAGAACTTCGCGCGGCGGGAGATCAGCGAGTGCTTCGAGCTCCTTAGCCGAGATTGACTTTTCGCCGAGAACACCACCTTTCACCACCAGCAACGGATTCGTCTTCGACTGTTCTTTCAGCACTTTGGCTGCAGCGGCTACATCACCTTTTACAAAAGTGATTGCGGTGGGTCCAACGAGGAATTCCTCGATGTTGGACTTTCCGGCTCCGCGTGCACCAAAGCGCGCCATCGTGTTTTTGTACACCTTGTACTCAGCACCAACGCCGCGGAGCTCACGACGAAGGGTCGCGAGCGCAGCAACGGTCATACCGCGATACTCAGTAACAATGGCAGCATCGGCGTCGGCGAATTTCGCCTGCACCTCTTTGACTACAGCAACCTTGTCGGGTCGTGGGTTTGACATTTACACCTCCTCTCGTATCTGCTTCGGGGCACCCGCTTTGCAACGGACACCACACCGAAGCGACACGAGGGTTTCATACCCACATGCGTTCCGTGAAGTTTCCGCCTCGTTTGGCGACTGGTGTCATTACCCGGCGAACCGGACCAAATGTCTGTGGCGAGCAACCTGTTGGTTGTTAGGACTTAAAACTCTAGGCGTTGGCCTCAACTGGCTTCAAACGGTTGAGATCAAGGCGAATTCCTGGGCCCATCGTGGAAGAAACGGTGATCTTCCTAAGGTAACGGCCCTTTGCAGAAGCGGGCTTTGCGCGCTGGATTTCGTCCAGAACTGCGCGCAGGTTCGCCTCGAGTGCCTCAACTGTGAAAGAAGCCTTGCCGATGAGTACGTGCACATTGCCGTAACGATCGGTGCGGTATTCAACCTTGCCACCTTTGAATTCAGAAACTGCGCGACCGGTGTCTTGAGTAACGGTGCCGGTCTTTGGGTTTGGCATCAAACCACGTGGACCAAGAACACGACCAAGCTTTCCGACCAAAGGCATCATGTCTGGAGTTGCGATCATGAGATCGAAATCCATGTTGCCCTTTTCGATTTCTGCAGCGAGATCGTCTGCGCCAACGATGTCAGCACCTGCATCTTTTGCAGCCTGAGCAGCATCACCAGCAGCAAACACTGCAACGCGAATGTTTTTGCCGGTACCTGATGGCAGCGCAACTGTGCCACGAACTGCTTGATCAGCTTTACGTGGATCAACACCGAGTCGGATTGCAACTTCGACGGTTTCGTCGAACTTTGCAGACGCGGTCTGCTTGATGAGTTCACAAGCCTGTGTTGGCGTGTACTCATCATCACGGTTGTAACGCTTCAACGCGTCGATGTACTTCTTACCTTGTGGCATATTGCCTCCCTCATCTAGTAACCGGTCAGGCGAGGTAGTCCTGCTCTCGGTATGTGTTTACTTAAGAATCAAACGACCTTGAGGCCCATTGAACGCGCAGTGCCACGAACTTGCTGCTTGGCAGCTTCGAGGTCATATGCGTTCAAGTCAGGCATCTTGATCTTTGCGATCTCTTCGATCTGTGCTTCGGTCACCGTGCCAACAACTGCCTTGCCCGGTGTCTGTGAACCCTTTGGCAATCCAGCCTTCTCGCGCAGGAGAACTGGAGTTGGTGGGGTCTTCAGAATGAATGTGAAAGAACGATCTTCAAAGATCGTGATCTCAACGGGGATGATCGTGCCAGCCTGAGCTTCGGTGGCGGCGTTGTAAGCCTTTACGAAGTCCATGATCGCAATACCGTGTGGACCGAGAGCGGTACCAACGGGTGGTGCCGGCGTAGCTTTGCCCGCCGGGATTTGGATCTTTACGATCGCTGCAACTTTTTTCTTTGCCATAGTCCTGTTTCCTTGTTGAGCGATTCTGCTAGAGCTTCGCTACCTGACTGAAATCGATCTCCACCAGGGTCTCGCGACCGAAGATATTCACGAGCACCTTGAGCTTCATGTGATCGGCGTTAATTTCGGCGATCTGGCCCGCAAAGTCAGCAAATGGGCCTTCCTTGATGCGCACGCTCTCGCCCACCTCGTAGTCCAGCTTCGGCTTGCGGCGGGCGGTGACGTCCTTGCCGTCAGACTTCGCGGTGAGGAACTTCTCAACCTCGCGCTTAGTGAGCGGGGTCGGCTTCTGACCGCGCTGGCTCTGGCCAACGAAACCCGTGACACCTGGGGTGTTACGAATGCAGTACCAAGTGCTGTCGTCCATCTCGCAACGCACAAGCAAGTAACCAGGGAAAATCTTCTTTTGGACGGTCTGCTTGCGACCACCTTTGAATTCCACAACTTCATCGGTTGGAATCTTGATTTCGTAGATGAAATCTTCCATACCCATGGACTGGATACGTGACTTCAGGTTGGTCTCAACCTTCTTCTCGTAACCCGATTGCGTGTGCACGACATACCACTGACCCGGCTGATACGCAGGGACAGCTTCTTCTTCGTCGTCTTCGATTGTCTCGTCAACGCCAGCACCTTCGGTGAGATCAAAGGTCTCGATCTCTTCGGTGTTGTCGCCAACTTCTTCGGTGATGATTTCGTCAGTCATATCAGTCCTTGTAGAGCCATCCGGAGAACAAACCAAACAGCGAATCCAGACCGCCGATGTATGCGGTGAAGATCACCACTGTGACAAGCACGATGATCGAGTAACGACGGATCTCTGGCCACTTCGGCCATGCAACCTTGGTCATTTCCTCGCGAACTTCGCGCAAGTACTGGAACAACCCGACCCGCTCGCTCTTCTCGCGTTGAGCGGGAGCATTGCGAACTGGGGAGCCCTGATCATTCAGGGCTCCCATGCGCTTCAGCGCTCGCTTTTGCTCGCGGTTGAGGTCTTGTGACATTTCGTTTCTCGTTTACTTGCGTTTCTTCTTTGCAGGGCAGGAGGGACTCGAACCCCCGACCGTCGGTTTTGGAGACCGATGCTCTACCAACTGAGCTACTGCCCTTTGGCGAGTTTCCGGGGAATCTCGCTTCCAGGATCCCCTAGCGGGTTTCCTTATGGAGAGTGTGTCGGCGATCGCGGGCGCAGTACTTCTTCATCTCTAGACGCTCGCGGTCGTTGATCTTTGATTTCATCGTGATGTAATTACGCTCTTTGCACTCTGTGCATTCGAGCGTGATTTTCACGCGCTTGTCGTTACGCGGCATGGTGCCTCACTTAATGATCTTGGTGACGCGACCTGCGCCAACAGTACGGCCACCCTCACG
>CAZXAX010000103.1:0-3544 GCA_964638795.1 uncultured Bifidobacterium sp.
GTCCATGGCCCGTGGTTCCTCTGTGGTCAGGAACAACAATCGTGTATCCGCGTGACAACCAATAGTTGAACTTCGGATACCAAACCACCTGCCACTGATCGGTAGGGCCACCGTGTACCCAAACAAGGTGACGCCCATTTGGATTGGCTGGCGTGTAACAACGCACTGTGAGATTTCCAACACGAAGTACTTCGGGTTCGATAAGTGACTCGCTGTATTCGCTGAAGTCACCGGCACTACTGACCACTTTCTTCTCTCCGTTTGCCTTGCCGTAGACAACTACCTGTGGTGGTGTCTTGGCACCTGATCGAATCGCGCCGATAATGCCTTGGCCACTACAGAGACTGTGGTGCACACCTTTACCAATCTCGGAGGACTTGTTGGTGCGAAGGTCGTGCCGCAAGAGACGCCCAAAGCCCTGTTCATTCCGAGTGAAAAATACTGAGTCACCATCGTGCACCCACGAACGAATCCCCATCCCCCAAGTTGGGCCTGCGTGTTCAAATTGTTCGTTGATCAGCACTCGTGGTCGACCACGCCATACCCCTTTGATCAACGCGACATTGAGCCAGCCCGACGCATCACTTACACATCCAAGTTGTCCACCAGGAATGGATCGCACCTGCTGCATCTGTGAATCACCTGGTCGTACCAGCCATCGTGATCGCATACCGTTCCACATCCGAACACCGCTTGACTCCCACGGCATGTGTGGAGTGTTCCAAGCACTCCACACGAGTCCATGAATGGTCCACGCTGGATCGAATGCGAAGTCAGCACTTTCATCTACGAGACGAACATCACCCGAACGCGTGTCAACAACCATCAGACTCTGTGAATCAGCAACCACTGCAATCCGATTTCCGAGGGGAGCAACACCCGCGAGCGGTCTTGCGTCACCCCGCCAGATAACCCGTGAAGACTTCGTGCGGATTTCGTATTCAACGAGTGATCCGTCTTTAGCCGTATAGAACACCGATGTGCCATCGATATGCCATCCATATGCACCGCCACCTTGACCACGTCCTGCAGCGATTGGAATCTCGAGACTATGGGCCTCAACTTCACCGGTTCCGAGACTGGCGATATGTAGTTCACTGCCAATAGCCGAGCTGGCGATCCATGAAAGTTGGTTCTCTGAGTCGGGCCGCACCCGAAGTTCGGTGAATTCAGTACCAGAGATCACCTTTTCAACTGGGATAGGAGCCACATGACGAGGGTACTGCCCACTAACTTTTGAGGGATGCCTGAAACGACTCGCCCCGACCGCAACCTCGCCCTTGAGCTCGTGCGAGTAACTGAATCGGCCGCCCTAGCCGCTGCTCGATGGGTTGGCCGAGGCGACAAGAACGGAGCTGATGGCGCAGCCGTTGACGCGATGCGCACCGTGCTTGCCACCGTGCCAATGGACGGCATTGTGGTGATCGGTGAAGGTGAAAAAGATGAAGCGCCGATGCTCTACAACGGCGAGGCCGTCGGCGACGGCAGTGCCACAAAAACCGATGTTGCAGTTGACCCAATTGATGGCACGACTCTCACATCATTGGGGCGCGCGAATGCGATTTCAGTGATCGCAGTTAGTGAGCGCGGCACGATGTTTAATCCAGGTCCGTGCGTGTACATGGACAAGATCGCAGTCGGTCCGTCGGCAGCTGGACACATTGACATCAATGCAAGCCCAACCGAAAACTTGAAGCGCATTGCCAAAGCGAAGAACGAAAGTGTGCGCGATCTGACCGCGATGATTCTTGATCGCCCGCGACACGCTGATCTGATTGACGAAGTGCGACGCGCAGGTGCTCGAATCCGACTCATTAGTGATGGCGATATCTACGGCGCAATTGCTACTGCATGGCCGGATGCCGGAGTCGATGTTCTATTCGGTACCGGTGGTACACCAGAAGGCGTGGTTGCTGCCGCCGCATTGAAGTGCATGGGTGGCGAGATACAAGGCCGCTTGTATCCGCGCAATGAGGAAGAGCGTAAAGCTGCAATTGACGCTGGCTATGACCTCAATCAAGTCCTCACCAACGAAGTCTTGGTGCGCGGCAACAACTGCTTTTTTGCCGCCACCGGTGTAACCGACGGCGAGTTGGTACGCGGAGTGCGCTATGACTCAAATGGGGCGCGCACACAGTCACTTGTGATGCGATCCAAGAGCGGTACTTACCGCCTGATTGATGCTTGGCATCGACTTGACAAACTCGCTGGCTATGCGAGTGTCAACTACGGCTGATTTACTTTTTTCGTTTCGGAATGTTGGCGCGCATTCCAATTGCAAACATTTTGCGTCTCAACCGGCGCGGGGTCACATTTGTGACCGCGTCAAGAACTTTGTAGACCGTTCCGGGCACCGAAACTGGCTTGTTGCGTGCCACGTCTTCTAAGCCAACACGTGCGACCAACGCAGATGAGGTCCACATCTTTTTCGGGAAAATATCGTGATGATTGCCGGTGCCGGCAACTTGCTGAAACTCTGTTGCGGTCAGTCCCGGGCAAAGTGCGGTCACATGCACTCCCGCACCTTTTAGTTCCACGTTCATGGCTTGGCTAAGGCTTAGGACATACGCCTTAGTGGCCGAATAAACGGCCATGAATGCTGAGGGGTTGAAGGCCGCAATGCTCGAGACATTCAGGATGAAACCTCGACCTCTGGGCGCCATGGTTGCCGCAGCGGCACGTGAGATAAGCGAAAGCGAAGTGCAGTTAAGTGTTAACTCATCCGCCATGCGTTGTGGATCGTGCGCAGCGAGCAAAGTTTGCGATCCAAAACCCGCATTGTTAACCACAAGATCAATCGGATTCGTATCGCTTGCAACACGCTGCACAACCGCGGCAACACCGTCTTTGGTTACGAGGTCCGCCACCAACACCTCGATGCCGGGAAGTTCCTTAGCCAGAGCTTCGAGCCGGTCTTTGCGTCGGGCAACCACCACGACTGGAATACCTGCAGCGGCCAGTTGACGGGTTATTTCTTCGCCAATGCCACTGGAAGCTCCTGTAACGAGAGCACGTGTGAAGGGGTAACCGGCCATCGGAGGCCCGCCGCAATCAGTGGGCGGTTATGCCCGTGTGGCCAGCTGCCGTGAGACGCGCCTGAGCGCGACGCAGAGCCGCTTCAGCCTCCGCGTCGTGTCCTTGGCGCAGAGTCTCTTCAGCACGCTCACGGGCGCGCTGAGCACGTGTGATGTCAATTTCTGCAGCGAGCTCGGCGTTGTCCGACAGAATCGTGACCGTTGAGCCATTTACCTGCACGAATCCACCGTGTACTGCAATGTCCTGCACGGAACCATCGACCAAATAGACGCGGGTGTGGTTCTCAACAAGTGAACCAAGGAAGGGGGCATGGCCCGCGAGAAACGCGATCTCTCCCCCACCAGCGGTGCGGGTAATGACCTGATTTGCCTCGCCCGAGTAGAGAACCCGCTCAGGTGAGACAATTTCAATGGTCAATGACGCACCAACGGCCATTATGCGTTCTCCTGCAGCGCCTTCGCCTTGGCGAGCACCTGCTCGACACCACCGACGTTCAAGAACGCCTGCT
>CAZXAX010000104.1:0-3532 GCA_964638795.1 uncultured Bifidobacterium sp.
CACATGTACGAGAGCTCCCAGAGCATGCACCCGACCAACCTTCAAAGAATCCCGGATTGTCCACAGCTGTCAGCGTGACAACAGTGCCTTCGGGAAAATACTGCCCACATGTTGAATACGGGTCACCTGAACAATTGATGTAGCCGATGTCGGCAGAAACCGTTCCCGAACTAGTCCCAATTAGATCTACATCCAAAAGATAACTAGGAATGAAGGTCGCTGTCACCGAGCGAGATTGAGTCATGGTCACCGTGCAGGTATCACTACCTGAGCAGTCTCCAGACCAACCATCAAATGTTGACATGTTGTCCGGCGTTGCGGTCAGTGTCACAGTCTCTGAAGCAAGAAACCCCGCAGTGCATGGCGTTTCGCCAGTTGGTCCGGTGCAGGAAATACCTTCGGGTTCTGAGGTCACCGTGCCAACACCTTCAACATTGACGCTCAGTGTCCCGCCACTTTCAAAGGTTGCAACAACTGCGCGAGCAGCATTCATGGAGACTGTGCACGTGCTCGTACCACTACACGCACCGCTCCAACCAGTAAACATTTGACCTGGCGTGGCAGTCGCGGTCAACGTGACCGAAGTAGTGGCATCAAAGACATGCGTACACACAGAACCATTTGTGGGTCCATCACAGTCAATACCAACGGGGTTTGACACCACATTGCCATTCCCTACAACTTCGACTGACAGCGTGTTCTCCGTTGCAAATGTTGCAAGAACATTCTTTGACTCCGTCATCAAGAGGGTGCATCGCAGTTCTTCATGCGTGCATCCGCCACTCCAGCCACCGAACTGGTAACCCGCGGATGGTGTCGCAACAAGAGTTACATACGGTCGCCAATCGGTATCGGAACATGTAACACCGCAGTTAATAGTCCACCCGTATGTGTCGTCGGCGACTGTGCCTGATCCGCTCTTGGTCACCGTGACCGAGCGGTTGTAGCGAAATACAGCTCCAACCTCACGCGCTTGATCCATTGGAACTGTGCAAGTGGTCGTCTGATTTACACCGAAATCAACGTTCTCACACGCACCAGTCCAGTATGCGATGGTTGCATCTCCGGTAGGTGTGGCCGTTAGTACAACACTTGTGCCGGCCGTGGGTTGATATGTGCAGGTCTCGCTGCATGAGATTCCTGTACCCGAAATAGTTCCTGGTCCATGCACGATGATTTCTAGTTCGGGATTTGACGACGAAAGTGTGTATCTACCGAGGCTGCCGTAGTCGCTGTACCCAGTGGTGGCCGGGTTCCCTTCACCCACCCCCGAGACATGCACATACACGGTCTGGGATGACGGTGAGTCATAAGTAAGGTACGCGCCCATACCAGTGGAAGTGAGAGTGGTTCGACTGCTTTGGGTATTTGAAGAACTTGATGCGGGCTTGCTTTGGGCAAGAAGCGTGGTGTTAGTGGCGTCATATAAATCAAGTTGGATATCAAGGTTTGGTGAGTGTGTAGCGGGGCTTGCAAGAAGACTCAAAGTCCCTGCAGAGATCTCCATCTTGAAAACATCGACATCGGAGCGCGTGGAAATGACACCTTCTTTGGGCGTAGACAAGTTGATTAGCCCAGCGTCGCCAGCGTCATCGGTGTAGTCATCGCTTATGAAGGAAACTCCATTTCCTGTCATCACCGCTAGATCATCTTCGGTGTTTGTCGGTGATGCGTAGTCGCCATTAGACCACTGAAATATTGGTCTTGAGGCTCCACCGCCCATGATCGGGCCCCAGTTGCCCTGCCCCCCGTAGTACTCGCTTGACTTGCCATCGTGTGACAACCCGAGATTGTGGCCAACTTCATGTGAAATCGTCAACGCGGCATAGATCGGACCGTAATCGAAGGCAAATGACCAAGCCGGTTGCGATAGTTCGTTCCAAGTCCAATCAAAAACATCTAGATACGCAACACCCGCGCATGAATAGCCACCACAAACTTCACCAACAACTTCATTTGTAATTACCACATGTGAGCCAAAGTTGAAGTCCCACGACGACGATCGAATATAGACATCACTTCCCATGTCCTTAGTGGTCACGTTCACGTCAAAGGGTGCGTAATCCTCCGCCACGTGCGCCCACACTTCTTGTATGAAGAGGCGCTCGTATTCACTGAAGTTTGCTCCATCACCATCACGGTCAAATGCGGGAGCCGTAATTACATCGGGTCCTTCATCATTCCAAGCAGTGTTTGTAACAACCGCACCATTGAAGTCGAGATATATCGTGCGATTTGAGCCCGGCCTACTTTGTAATTCAAATGTGTCATCTAGTGGCGCTACAGCTGCGAAATCACCTTCATCTAAATGTGCGCTGTCATAGGCGTGGTCATCATGCGAATCTCCGATCCCCGTGTGGAGAGCGGTATCCACGTACAAAAGACGCCCTCGCGAATCCACCCAAAGATCTGAGTCTGTAGCCAAATCATCCAGCTCCTCGGTCGAAAGCCCTGGATTGGCGCTAACTATTGGCGATTCTCCCAACCGATCGATCGCCTCGCTCGCTGGCATCCGCTCCCCGACCAGCACGGGGCCTTCACCGAAAGGCGTAGTGGCTGGTGGTGTCGCACTGCTCGCTGGAATGATTTCTGTTTGTGCCGATGCCGATCCGAACGGAATTGCGAAAACAACGAGAAGTGTCGCCGCCGCAACCTTCAAAATGGACTGACCAGAATTACGACGTTTCTCCATTTACAGACCTTACGACACCCACCCGACTGATCTTGCGTGGAGTCAGAACTAGTGTCCAATTACGACGAAATCCAGCTTTCACGACAGGAGAACGATGAAAACCAAGGGCATTGGCATTGGGATCGTGATCGGGTTAATCATCGGGTCGGTTGTGGTAGGTGGTTACGTTGTCGCACGGCCCGCCGCTAACTCCAAAAAGCTCGCTGCATGTGTAGATCGTGATGGCACGATGCGTTTGAAAGCACCTGCAACCGCTTCATGCCCGAAGGGTCAAAAGAAAGTCACATGGAATGCGAAAGGTCTGCGCGGACCGCAAGGCACACCTGGCGCTAACGGTGTTGATGGTGCACCCGGTCAAGACGGTGTTGATGGTGCACCCGGCGATAAAGGTGACAAGGGAGACACCGGTGATGCCGTGCTTGAGTCAGTAAATTGCCTGAGCGGGCAGACAATCGTATGGACCGGCACTGATTGGGGTTGTCGCACAATTGCAATCACTGGTCAACTTTCAATTACAAGTGTTGCACCAACGATGTGTTGTGGCGTCTTTGGGGTCTTCGACTCGTACACACCAAATGTCCTTGATACACCATGTAATGATTTTTCGTGCTATGTGGCGCTTTCAGACGTTTCTGATCATCAATCCTGCACCGTTACCGTCTACGGAAATCAAAGCGCGTCAGCAGTTTTAGTTGATAAATACGGATATGGCATCGAGTTGATGTTTCTGGATCAATTGACCGACGGCCAACCGTTGTACGTCAACCTCTCGTGTCTGCAATAACTCTGGCGCGCTCGAAGGGACTCGAACCCCTAACCTTTTGATCCGTAGTCAAATGC
>CAZXAX010000105.1:0-3470 GCA_964638795.1 uncultured Bifidobacterium sp.
GATTGGGGTACTTTTGCAGTGATGATTTGTAGTCTCAATGCCGGGGTGTGGTGACCAATGAACCGAGTAAAAATTGGCTTTTTTTCGTTTACGGAGATCACGGCTCCGAACGAGCACCACGCCTATAACGAGTGGCATCAGTTTGACCACATGCCAGAGCAGTACAGGATCCCAGGGATCGTTCATGGTCAGCGTTGGGTATCAACCCCCGAATGCTCAAGTGCTCGCCTTGTTGCAGAAGAGCCCGTTGACGCCACCCACTACATCACGCTTTATTTGATGTCCGATCCAGTTGAGAGCACCTTGCGTTCATTTTCGGATCTTGGTTATGAACTCCGGTCCCTTGGTCGGTTTCATGCACACAGACGAGCAGTGCTCGTAGCTCCGCATCAATGGCTTGATGCCCATGCTGCACGCCGTGTTCTGGTACATCCAGAGTCAATTCCGTACCGACCGAATAAAGGTGTGTATGTGATCGTTGAGGAACCAAATTCAGAAGTTGCTCTCGACCAACTTGATTCATGGATTCAGAATCTCCACACATCCTGGAACGACCGTGCGTGCGAGGTCCCCGGTGTGGCAGGTATCTGGCAGTTTGTTTCAAACCCGCGGTTACAAGGCCCTGGATGGAATGAGGGCACGCGACGTATAACTGTTTGCTGGCTTGATGACGAACCCGTTGCAGTTGCGGGTCGCCTTGAAGCTCTGGTGCGTGAGCGCTGGCAAGATGGCACGATGAAACCTGTTTACGCTGGCCCACTTGAGTCGATCGAGCCCTTTAAGTGGGATTGGTTTAACACATGAAACTTGGTTTGATCACACCAGTTCTGACTCGTCTTCCAAAGTCGCATGCAACCTGGGAAGATACCGCTGGTATTTCTGAAGTGGCACGAATTGCTATTGCCGCAGAGCAACTCGGCTACGACCACGTCACCTGTAGTGAACACGTTGCCATCCCCACAGAAATTGTGAAGGTGAGAGGTGGAACGTATTGGGATCCACTTTCAGTTTTCGGATACCTATCAGCAGTTACCGACACCATTCAATTCGCAACCTTTGTTCTTGTTCTTGGGTATAACCATCCACTGGAGATCGTGAAGCGCTATGGCACACTCGATCGGGTGTGCAACTCCCGGTTAATTCTTGGTGTTGGTGTTGGTTCGTTGCAGGAGGAATTTGATCTTCTTGGTGCACAGTTTGTTGGGCGCGGTGAATCGGGTGATGATGCACTGCGTGCGATTCGGGCATCGTATGGCCAATCGGAACCGTCATACAGTGGAAGCCATTACAACTTCTCAGGATTTGTGATTGATCCAGTTGCGCCACGGACCAATGTGCCGATTTGGATTGGTGGTCGCACTGGTATTTCCTTGCGTCGAGCGGTCGCTCTTGGTGATGGCTGGGCCCCATTTGGCTTGAGTCTGGAGAAGTTGAACGAGATGCTCCAACGGGCACGTGAGTCTGAGGACTGGAACGCTCGGACTAGTGCTCTTGAAGTTGCTTTGCAATCAACTCCTCTTGATCCGATCACGAACCCAGATAAGACGCGAGAAGAGGTTGCGGCTTTGGTGGATGCAGGAATGACCACACTTGAGGCACGGTTCGTTCACCATTCACTCGAGCACTACATCGAGCAACTCACTGCATTGCGCGAGTTGTTCCCCGTCACAGGCGTTTCCTCTGCGTAGTAAGTTGCGCTTTGTGGGGATTGAAAAGGCAGTGTTTCGCCGAATAGACGATTGCTCGACGGAATCGTGGCGCGATGACACAACGGGCCATGTTGACTGGTGGACACTCTTTAGTGCTGATCGCACTGCTAGCAATTCAATGACGGTTGGTATCGCTGAGGTTCCAGTTGGCGCGCCGAGACCTCCACGCGGACACTCGCACGAACAGCCAGAGGTCTATTTCTTTCTCTCTGGAGTCGGCGAAGTCGTTGTTGAAGGCGAGTCACGGTCAGTTGCTGCTGGTGATGCAGTTTTTATTCCTGGAAACATTGAGCACATGTCTGTGAACACAGGAAGTGAGCCACTGCGTCTTCTTTATGTGCTCGCAGCTGATTCTTTCGAAGAAGTCATCTACAAGTTTCCGTGAATTGACGTGATGCCACTTTGAACGAAATTCGGTTGCCAGGGTCGTACCGTAATATTGATGCAATGAATCAACTCAGCAGTGCCGATGCACTTGCACGCTGCGCTGAGATTGATGGTCCTGACACCAACATCGCACTACGTAGCGTGCTCGCCCTTGACCCCGATGCAGTGGCCCGCACCAAAGCTGTCGAGAAGAGTGACGGCCTGCTTCACGGGGTACCTGTTTTAGTAAAGGACAACATTGAGACTGAGGGTCTGCCGTGCACGGCAGGTTCACATGCATTGCTCGGAGTTCCGATTCGGGGTGATTCAACAGTTGCGTCACGGTTGCGTTGTGCTGGTGCTGTGATTATCGGGTCGGCAAATTTGTCGGAGTGGGCGAACATTCGCAGCACGGGGTCAAGTAGCGGGTGGTCCGCAGTAGGCGGGCTCGTTGCAAATCCGTGGGCACTTGACCGCAGTGCTGGCGGTTCATCATCAGGAAGCGGCGCAGCAGTTGCGGCTGGAATTGTTCCAATGGCGGTCGGTACTGAAACCGATGGTTCCATCACATGCCCAGCAGCTCTCAACGGTGTCGTGGGTATCAAACCCACTGTTGGTTTGATCCCAACCGATGGAGTAGTCCCAGTAAGTGGTAGTCAAGACACTCCTGGCCCTCTGGCGCGCAATGTTGATGAAGCAGAACGAATGCTCGCAGTGTTGACAGATGACGTCGGGCTATTGGAGCGCAGTAGAGGAACCAATATTTCATCTTTGACCGTGGGCGTTGCTGATGTGTGGCGAACCGGACACGAGCAAACTGATGCACTTTTTGATGAGGCCCTGCGGCATGTACGGAAACTGGTGCAAAGTGTGTCGGCGTCAAACATGGTTGCAACTCCTGAAGAAGTGGACAACGACGAGTTCACGGTTTTGGTGCATGAGTTGCGCTCAGATCTCGATGAATACCTTGCATCGCGTGTTGTAAATGGTGCACCAGCATCAGTTCTCGAGGTAATCGCGTTCAATCGTGCGAATGCACATATTGAGCTAGCTCACTTTGGTCAAGAGATATTTGAGATGGCCGCGGAATCAAACGGTCGAGCAGCGGCGGAATATGTGTCTGCGCGAAGGCGAAATCTGGAGTGGGTTCGGGATCATCTTGATGTAGCGCTTAAAGCGCACGATGTTTTGATCTCTCCTGCATACATGCCTGCGTGGAAGACGGACTTTGCAGTTGGTCACCCGCCGGCGGGTGGCGCAGTTACGACACCAGCGGCAATTGCTGGGCTTCCTGTGATCACAATTCCCATGGGGCTTGTTTCGGGGTTGCCTGTAGCGCTATCGCTTGTTGGTGCTAAGCGCTCGGAAGCGATGTTGATTGCACTAGCAAGATCA
>CAZXAX010000106.1:0-3165 GCA_964638795.1 uncultured Bifidobacterium sp.
GCGAGATACGACGCCGAACTTAAGCGAGTGACTGTCCACTAAACGACAAGCACTAATCCACGAGCCATTTAAGGTCCATGCCGTGGTAGCCAACGAGTGCCAGTGTGTGCTTCGTTGGTGCGCCACCCCGCCAAATTGTGGCCTGTAAATCCGCGGTTGCGCCCGCGGGCTCCATCCTCAACCAGACGAGTGGATTCGCAGACGTAGCCCTGGAGCCATGATCGCTAAGTGCGGCCCGCACAGAATCCTTGGTGGCGCTTGGGAAGTACTGCCACGCGATCGAGTGCCAGGCCACACGCACTCCACTTGAATGACTGTGAAGTCGTCGATCGATCCAACTGCCCGCATCTTCTTGATCAATCTTGAAGTCCATCGTACGGGCAATCTCAATTGCCTTCTTCAGGCGTGTGAATCGTTCGATCTGATCAGGCCAGACAAATGAGAGCAATTTCAACGTGTCGGCGGCGTTATTGATATCGATTGGAAAAACATCGCAACCATGCAGGTCGACTATGCGCGGCGTATCTCCAAGCGGGGCGAAAGGTTCGAGCCATCCATCGACAAAAGTGATTGGCGAACCTTGTGGTCCGGTTGTACTTAGTGGGTTTTCGAATCGGAATTCACCAGCGCACAGATTCAGACCAGCAGACGCCCCCATCTCGAAGAGTTGTACTTCCTGCACCCCGTACTTGCGGCCCAACCATGAAAGCCCAGCAATGAGTGCGCGTGAACGGCCCGTTTCATTGGTTTGAACATTCTCGTGCATCGCTGGCAATAGCAGAACTTGATTGGTAGCAATTGTGTTGAGGGCGATTGTTCCAACATCCGCTGATGGGCTCCCACCGCATGTCACATATTGCGCTGCGAGTTCTGGTGCTTGACCCACGAGCGCCAATCGATGAAGTCCACTTAGGAGTCGTAGGGGAAGGGCGTCATGAACCGGACGTCCATTGACGCTGTGCAAAATGTCGTAACTAGCTCCACCGGATCGGTAGTCATCGGCGATGGCTTCCAATATTCGTTTGTAGGTGGGGGCGCCAAGTAGTTCGGCAGCGCCAGCCTGCAATGCGATGGCGTCAAGCATGGTGGGTTCGTTTGCTTCTTCGGTCACGTTTCGAAACTAGTGCCGATTTGATGCACGTTCGCGTGGGACAATTGAGGTGTGGATCTCTTAAACGACCTACGCGCTCGGGGACTCGTTCATGACTCAACCGACCCTGATGCTTTGTCGGCGCGCTTGGGTAAGGGCCCTATTGGTGTCTATGTAGGTTTTGACCCCACTGCTGACTCTTTGCACGTGGGACACCTACTTGGGCAGTTGATGTTGCGGCGTTTTCAAATGGCGGGTCATAAGCCATTCCCACTCGCTGGTGGTGCAACAGGAATGGTTGGCGACCCATCGGGCCGTAGTGAGGAACGCAATCTTTTGGATTCTGAGACCCTTGCTAACAATGTTACGAAGATCTCGCTGCAGCTTCAGCGGCTTCTTGACTTCAGCGGAAGCAATGCAGCCACACTCGTTAATAACGCCGACTGGACCCGCAACGTTGGCGTACTCGATTTTCTGCGTGATGTTGGCAAGCACATAACTGTTAATCAAATGATGGCCAAAGAATCGGTCAAGAATCGTTTGGCGGGGGAACAGGGTTTATCCTTCACCGAGTTTTCCTACATGCTTTTGCAAGCCAACGACTTTCGTCATCTCTATGAACATCACAATGTTGAATTGCAAATGGGTGGTAGTGATCAGTGGGGGAATATCACTGCTGGCACCGACCTGATTCGTAAAGCGTTAAGCGGTAGTGGCTATGGCCTGACTTGGCCACTTGTGACTAAGTCGGATGGAACAAAATTTGGCAAGACCGCTGATGGGGCAGTGTGGCTTGATCCTGCACGCACCTCGCCATATCAATTCCGTCAGTTTTGGATTCAGCAATCCGACGATGACGCGATCAAGTTTGTGCGGCAGTTCTCGCTTGCCTCGTTGTCGGATTGTGAAGCAGTCATCGCCGAGCATCTAGCTGCGCCAGAAAAACGGATTGCGCAGAAATCTATTGCTGATGAAATGACTTCACTGGTACACGGTGACGACACCACTAGAGCGGCAGTTGCAGCGGCTGAAATTTTGTTCGGCGGCGATCCCACCACCGCGTCGGCAGACGCACTTCTTGCAGTGGCAGGCGAAGTTCCTTCATCAACTGTGTCAGCTGCTTCTCTTTCTGATCTCTTTGCGCTGATGCAGAGTTGTGGTCTTGCAACCTCTAATGGAGATGCGCGTCGCACGCTTTCCCAAGGTGGTGTGCGCGCCAATGGGCAAGTGTTAACTCCGGACACGGATCTTGGAGCGATACCGCGCTTGCAAGGTCGATGGCTCCTCCTTCGTAAGGGTAAGACGAACTATCACCTGCTCGACATAGCTGGTTGACCAGGTCGCAATGCCCGCTGTTGGGAATGAGACACCCAACGGCTAGATTTGGTCCTCCCAAGTACGCCCTGGGGTAGCTCCGAAGGCGTGCGTGGACCGAGTTGACTGGCTCTTCCTGAAATGGCTAGAGTCGTCTCTCGTCCCTGTAGGGCCCTCTGGGTCCCTGCGCGGAAGTAGGCACCAAGCCCAAAAGGCATGTGCCACGCCGATCCGGCTTGTCCGGGTTTGCTCCTTGAAAACGGAAGAGAAGACTGAACGCCAGTGCGGGCAATCGATTATTCGATTGCTTGTTAATTCCGGCTGGATACCCATCCAGCCAACACACTTTTAGCCAGAGAGTTATATCTGGCCGCTGGGATGCGTTGGGCAAAGGAGATAATTCCCTCCTCCAACACGCTCATCGAAACGAACGAAGGCCCTTGGGCCGAGTTCTTGACGGAGAGTTTGATCCTGGCTCAGGACGAACGCTGGCGGCGTGCTTAACACATGCAAGTCGAACGGGATCCATGCAGTGCTTGCACTGCGGAAGATCTAGTGGCGAACGGGTGAGGAACACGTGAGAAACCTGCCCTGGATTCTGGGATAACAGCGGGAAACTGCTGCTAATACCGGATACCTTCGGTCTGTCGCATGGCAGACCGAAGAAAGTTTTTCGATCCAGGAGGGTCTCGCGGCCTATCAGCTAGTTGGTGGGGTAATGGCCTACCAAGGCATCGACGGGTAGCTGGTCTGAGAGGATG
>CAZXAX010000107.1:0-3164 GCA_964638795.1 uncultured Bifidobacterium sp.
TGAGCGGTAAGGGCACCGGGGTCGGTTGTGGTCATGAAGTCATGCTATTCCTAGGTGGTGGCTTCAAGTTCCGAACTAGTCGATGTAGTTGACCAAGACGATCAAGTGGTTCGAGTTGCCACTCGCGCTGAGGTGAGGGCTGGCAACTTGCTGCACCGGTGCACTTTCGTTGTGGTCTTTGCATCTGATGGGCGTTTGCTGGTGCATCAGCGCTCTCCACATAAGGATGTTTGGCCGAGTCGGTGGGATATCACAGTTGGCGGAGTGCTGACCTCGGGCGAGAAATATCCGGAGTCTGCACGACGCGAAGTCGCAGAAGAGATCGGCCTCACCGATGATTTCGAACTTGAGTCGCTTGGCAAAGGTGTCTATGAAGATCAGGAGGTTCGAGTGATCGGACACTGCTTCAAACTGGTCCATGACGGACCTTATGTTTTTGCCGATGGCGAGGTGGTGGCCGCAAGGCTGGTTGGCCCTGATGAAGTCAGCGAACTCCTGCAGAGCGAGCAATTTGTTCCCGACAGCATTGAGATTGTTGTCCCGTTACTGATGGGCAAGTGGCGCGAAGCCCTTGGTCGGTAAACTTTGGCTATGAGTGAGCGCGTTGCCGTTGAATTCACCGTTGAGCCCTTCACAGATGGCGAACCGGGTCGGCACGTGACTGCAGCGGTCGAAGCAGTACAAGCTCACGGCGTGCAGGTGGATTTTGGCCCGTTTGGGTCCATGTTTTGGACCACCATTGAATCAGTACCTGCGATCGTTAAGGATCTTGTAACCGCTGCGTACGCAAACGGCGCAACACATGTGAATGTTCACCTCGCACGGGATGATTCATGAGTTACATCAATCATCCTCTGCTCACCTCAGTAAAGCCCCTTGTTGATGCTTGCGGCGGCACATTTGTTGGCGCCGACAAGATGCAAGCTGGTGACATTCCCCTTGTCTGGGAGGGCAGCACAATTGCTGCGGTGCGAATGCCGCCATTGCATGGAGCATTAGATCGCTTGATTGCTGGTGTCGAAAAGACCCTCGGGGGACGACTGTCCGATCTGTCACGTGAAGACAAGCAGCGCGCAATTCGACTCTTGGACGATCAAGGGGCCTTCATCTTGCGTCGCGCCGTTGAAGATGTCGCAGATGCAATGTGCGTATCACGCATCACGGTCTACAACTATCTAAATGCCATCCACCGCTGAGCGATTAGAGTCGCAACAATCGAACATTGTTGACGCGGTGGTCCTCACCTTTATGAAGTATTAATGACGCGCGCTCACGTGTTGGCTCAATGTTTTCCCGCAAGTTAAGGCCATTGATGCCATCCCAAATGTCAACCGCGGTCGCAACCGCTTGCTCATCGGTTAAATCGGCGTAGTGGCGGAAAAAGCTGTCGGGATTCTGGAAGATTGTTTTCCTGAGAGCCATGAAGCGATCGACATACCACTCACGCACTTTTGATTCTTCGGCATCGATATAAATCGAAAAATCAAAATAATCAGATACAAACTCATCAGCTTCAGTGCCAACCTGCAGAACATTCAATCCTTCAAGGATCACGATGTCTGGGTGCTTGATGGTTTCACATTGATCAGGAACGATGTCGTACACAACATGGCTGTATACGGGAGCTGAGGTTGGTTTGCCACTCTTGATATCGCGCATGAAGTGCAGCAATTGCTTTGTGTCGTAGCTTTCTGGGAAGCCTTTGCGGTGCATGATCCCGCGACGTTCGAGTTCGGCGTTGGGGTAGAGGAAACCGTCGGTTGTAATCAGGTCAACCTTTGGATGGTCGGGCCAGCGCTGCAGCAAGTTCTGCAGAATTCGGGAGAACGTGCTTTTGCCGACCGCAACCGAGCCGGCCACACCGATTACATAGGGAACCTTTGGAGCGATAGTGCCGAGAAATGTGGAAGATACCTTGTGCAGGTTTTGGGTAGCACTCACATAGAGGTTGATAAGACGAGTTAGGGGAAGATAAACCTCGGCGACTTCGCGCAAGTCAATTCGTTCATTGATACCGCGAAGCGTTTCGAGTTCGTCGTCACTAATGGTCAATGGTGTAGCTGCGCGCAGCAGGGCCCACTCGTCACGGTCAAATTGAACAAACCGTTCGTCGTCGGGGAACAGGTGCACGCGTTAACGCTAGGCGTTGTAGGGCGCGTGCGGAGAAACGGCACCGTCTCCACCAGTCAGGACTTCGACACCAGTGTCTGTTACGAGCACCATGTGCTCAAACTGTGCACAGCGACTGCCATCGGTGGTGACAGCGGTCCACTCGTCGTCCCAAACACGGTGCTGCCAGGTTCCAAGCGTGATCATGGGCTCAATCGTGAAGGTCATTCCAGGCCTCATAATCATGTTGTTGCGGCTGTCGTAGTAGTGCAGAACTTGGATGTCAGTGTGAAATTGCTGACCAATGCCATGGCCAATGAATGCCCGCACGATTCCGTATTTGTGGGCCTTTGCAACGGTTTCAATCGCCTTACCGATGTCGCTGATCGGTCGGTCTGGCCTCACGGCATCAATGCCGCGCCACATGCATTCCTCGGTCACTTTGACCAGGTCACGGCTTTGCTCGTCAACATCCCCGACAAAGAAGGTGGCATTTGTATCGCCGTGAACACCGTGAATGAACGCTGTGACATCAATGTTCACAATGTCACCGTCTTCAAGTTTGCGGGAGTCGGGTATCCCGTGACAGATCACATCGTTCACTGATGTGCAGACACTCTTCGGGTAGCCGTGATAATTCAGTGGGCTTGGATAGGCACCCCGCTCAATCGTGAGATCATGCACAAAGATGTCAAGCTCATCCGTTGTGATACCAGGTCGCACTTGTTCGCCAGCTAAGCGCAGAATCTCAGCAGCCAAACGTCCTGCCTCGCGCATTCTTGCGATTACTGACTCGTCTTTGATCCGTGGTTCATCCCAGCGTCCAACAATTCCAGAATCTGCATAGTCAGGCTTGAGTATGTGGTCTGGTACGTATCGCATCGGTGAAATAACGCCAGGCATTACCCGGCCTTCGAGGGGGCGATGACAGCGCTTGTATTTGCGCCCGCTGCCGCACCAGCAGGCATCGTTGGCCGCAGGCTTGGTGGTGGGTTCAGAGGAGCTATTCATCAAGGGTCAATGCTACGGCTGGCTATTTGCTCTTCTTGCCAAAG
>CAZXAX010000108.1:0-2944 GCA_964638795.1 uncultured Bifidobacterium sp.
CCACTACGAGTGGTCCAACGGAAACAAGCACCAGCGCTAATGAAAACCCAGATGTACTTGTAGCAACGGGATCCTCAGACCCAAACACTGCTCTTATGGCGGTTGCACTATTCATTCTCGGTGCAGCACTCACAATTCTTGTACGAAGACCACAACACAGGTAGAAACACTCGTACTCAACAGCTCTGCATCACTGACACGCGGAGCGCCGTAGGGTTGTGTTGTGAATAACACCCACGCTGCTGAACGCATGACTACATCGTTTGGTCACATTCCAGCACTTGATGGTCTGCGTGCCGTAGCTGTTCTCTCAGTCGTTGGATACCACTACGGCATGTTTGGGTTGAGTGGTGGATTCCTTGGTGTTGATCTTTTCTTTGTCCTCTCTGGTTTTCTAATCACTTCGTTGTTAATTGCCGAAGCAGATTCCACGGGCCGAGTGAATCTGAAGGCATTTTGGGTTCGGCGATTCAAACGTCTGATGCCAGCAGCCATCGTCACAATTACTGCGGTAGCTGTTTGGGCGGCATTTGAAGTTGATGCAATGCAACTCGGCTCAATTCGTGCTGATTTACTAGCCACGCTCGGGTATGTCGCGAACTGGCGTTTCATCTATTCGGGTCAGTCGTACTTCGAACAGTTCTCGCTTGCCTCGCCTGTGCGGCACGCGTGGTCGCTAGCAATCGAAGAACAGTTCTACGTCGTTTGGCCGGTCCTGTTTGCAGTCATTTACAAATGGCGACGCAAGCTGATACTTGCTGGCGTAGCGGCAATTGCGGCAATCGCCTCGGCCATATGGATGGCGGCCATTTTTGATCCCGACAACATCTCGCGGGTTTATTACGGCACCGATACCCGAGCATCTCAACTCCTGATTGGAGTTCTACTTGCAGTCATCGTGTCGGGCGGTCACCTAAAGATCGGCAATCTCTCAGCAAATGTTCTGAGTGCGGGAAGCCTTGCTGTTGTCCTTTTTGCAATGTTCACCGTGTCAGATCAAAACGAAAACCTCTACAAAGGTGGGCTCGTACTGTTTGCACTGGCGGCAGCAGTATTGCTGTTTACATCGACCCATCTTCGATCGGGCCCACTTCATTTCATCTTGTGTTCGGCGCCATTCCAATTCGTTGGTCGCATTTCATACGGGCTCTACCTGTGGCATTGGCCGATTCAAATCATGCTCACCGAGCGCTCAACGGATCTCACCGGTTGGCAGTTGACCGCTCTGCGGTTGGTGGTCAGTTTTGCAATTACCTACGTGTCGTACCGACTCATCGAAATGCCATTGCGCTACAGCAAGTGGTCCGGCTGGATGACATGGCGCAGCCTTGTGATTCTCCCAGTGACTCTTGCGGCTGTTGCAGGTGTGATCGCGATCAGCACATCCGGAGCTAAAGACAAACCCGCATACATGGACGCCACGCCGGGTGAAGTCATTACAGCCACCACGATTGCGCCATTGATCACCACCACCACAGTGCTTGGTGATGTGCCTTTGGGGAAGGTGTTACTGATAGGCGACTCCGTGGCTGCGTCGCTTCAAGTGGGCTTTGCCCAAGCTGCTGCTGAACAAGGAATTGAATTCCAGTCACTTACCCGCCCGGGGTGTGCAATCATCCGGGGTCAGCCCGCTGCTGATGGACAGCCGCTAGCGGTTGGAGCCAACTGTGAAGAGGGGCTGGAGCAATATCTGCGCGAATCCATCTTGCCAACAAATGCAAAAACGATTCTGTGGATGAGCACCTGGGAGGGTGGCAGCCGAATCATGGACGGCATCTACTACGAAGCGGGCACCGAAGAATTTGTAGCAATGCAGATGGATCAGTTCAAGCGCACGCTTGACATCATCACTTCGAATGGAGCGCGGGTGATCTTTCTCACTTATCCACCTGCAATTGACTACGACAATGAGCTCGGGTTCTATCAAAACGCCGAAGGTCGTGCCATGCAAGCCGCACTTAATGACTTCTACGTTGCCTACGCCAAGAAGCACCCAAAGCAATCAGCTGTACTCGAGTTCTCCGAAATCGCTTGCCCTGGTGGATATCCATGTGTGACAACCCTCGATGGGATCAAGCTGCGCCCTCGCGACGGACGGCACTTCACTGATGAATCTTCGAAGTATCTCGGTCTAAAGATGTTCCCTGAATTGCAGCAAGTACTAAACAGCAACTTTCGCTGATTAACCACTCACCAAGCTTGCAAGTGCCCAAATTGCGGCGGCAAAGCCAATCACGCCCATAAAGATCGTGCGTGCAATCGGTGCACGAGATAAATCTTCCTCAGCGCGCGGCTTCACTGGTGGCTTCACTATCGCCATCACGTTCCCTGCAAACAGTGCACCACCAAGTGCAAGAACCAACCACGCGAGTAAATCTTCACCAAGGAACATGCGTTAGATCTCCCGTCGCGCAGCGTTTTCAAACCGTGTGAAGTCCGACTGGAACACAAGCTTTGCACTGCCAATTGGGCCCGCACGATGCTTGGCCACAATTACTTCCGCTTCGCCCTTCAACTGCACGTTGTCACGGTCATATACCTCAGGGCGATAAAGGAACATCACCACGTCTGCGTCCTGTTCAAGTGCACCCGATTCGCGAAGGTCGGCCAACTGTGGGCGCTTCTCTTGGCGATTCTCAAGACCGCGGCTGAGCTGACTCAGCGCTACAACTGGAATGTTGAATTCGCGCGCCAAAAGCTTTAGCCCACGGCTGATCTCGCTCACCTCAAGCTGACGGTTTTCGACGCTTGTGTCGCCGCCCATGAGTTGCAAGTAGTCAATAACGACTAAAGCAACGCCACCATGTTTGGCCACGAGTCGGCGCACGCGCGCACGGATCTCAGGCACAGTGACTGCGGAGTTGTCATCAATAAAGAGCGGCACGTCCAAACGATTAATCGCACGACCGATACGACTCCAATCATTTGGATCAAGCTGTCCAGT
>CAZXAX010000109.1:0-2818 GCA_964638795.1 uncultured Bifidobacterium sp.
GCATTCGACGCCGACGCGGCAGGGCAAGGTGCGGCGGAGCGCTTCTATGAGTGGGAAGCCAAGTACCAAGTGCAAGTCAGCGTGGCGCGTTTCCCGGATGGGAAGGATCCAGGTGATCTTGCGTCAAGTGATCCCCAAGCACTCGTGGCAGCGATTGAAACAGCATTGCCATTCCTAGGGTTTCGACTCAACCGAGTGCTGAATGCTGGCCAGATTCGTACGCCTGAAGATCGTGCTCGCAAAGCCGAAGAAGCAATGGAAGTTGTTAACGAACACCCCGATAGAAACGTGCGCAAATTGTATGCCGCCCAAGTTGCAAGCCATGTTGGAATTCCTGCCACGGACTTAGTGCGCATCGCAGAAACTAAATCTTCGCGACCAATTGTCGTTCAAGCTGCACGTCCGCGCTCCAACGACAGTGCTGAATTTGTCGCAATCGCTTTGTTGATCCACTCGTGGGATTCAATTGCGCCATGGCTGGTGGAAGGTCTGTTCCAGGACGACTCTTGCCGACGCGCGTTCGTCGCGCTCGGAGCGACTAACGGTGATTTAGATGAAGCGCTTGAGAAGGCCGATCCAGATGCCCGCGAAATCATCGAACGCGCTGCTGTTGCAGATGTTGAAGCAGACGCGATCCTTGAGGCTCGCAATTTGGCGGTAGCTGCAGTGCGTCGTGAGCTCGCATCGCGGGTGCGGATCACTGACGCCGACGAAATTCGTGCCGATGCGGCAGTACGCAGGTCATTGGAGACTCTGTCTTCGGACAATCCCGACGAAGAGACCCTGACCGCACTACTGGGTTGGCTGGACGACAGGACGCGCACTTCGCTATGACCCCACGCACACCGCCCCCGCCTGTAAACGGGATCGATGTTGAAAAGTGGAATGCGTTGATCGTGTCGGCAAGAGACACCGGAAGCGTGAGTCAAGAGGAACTCGTGCGTGTTCTGCACGCAGTTGAGATCACCGAAGAGATTCTGAGTCTCATTGTTTCGGTTCTCAAAGAAATCAAGATTGAAATCGAAGATGATTCGACCCCGGTAGCTGCGCCACGCCCTGTGCGCAGAGCAGCGACGGCTTCAAACACCGAAGACTCGGTGAACATGTATCTCAACGAGATCGGTCGCGTTGATTTATTAACAGCAGAGCAGGAGCGTGAGCTTGGGCGGCAGATCGAGGAGGGACAGAAGTGCCAGGCCCGCCTGCAGGTTGAGGATCTCGAGGGCGGTGAACGGCGTCGGCTAGAACGCAAAGTGGAGTCGGGTCGGCAAGCACGCAAGATTCTCATTGAAGCCAATCTGCGCCTCGTAGTTTCGATTGCTCGAAAGTACGACCGACACGGTGTGCCATTGATGGATCTTGTACAAGAAGGCAACATCGGCTTGATGCGAGCAACCGAGAAATATGACCACAGCAAAGGTTTCAAATTCTCGACCTATGCAACTTGGTGGATTAGGCAGGCGATTTCACGGGCGATTCCTGACCAAGGCCGATCAATCCGAATCCCAGCCCACATGTCGGAATACATCAATCAAGTCAATCGCGCACATCGCGACCTGCTTCGCGACCTCGATCGCGAGCCAACGATTGAAGAAATCGCCGAACGTTGCAACATCACCGTTGAACGCGTTGCCGAGCTGCAACAGATGGCTGGCGCAATCGCGAGCCTTGACTCGAAAATTGGTGACGAGCCAGATTCGGCATCGTTAGGTGATCAAATCGGTGATGAAGAGGCAGAGGACCCCGCCGATACTGCCGAGTTGGCTGACCTACGAAGAGCGGTTCATCTGGTTCTAGATGAACTCGATGAGCGTGATCAGGAAATCATCAAGATGCGCTTTGGAATTGAATGTGAGCCGCACACATTGGACGAAGTTGCGCGGCGGTTCAACGTGACTAGAGAGAGAATCCGTCAAATTGAGTCGCGTACATTGGCCCGTTTGCGGCACCCTCACAACAGCAAGAGACTCCGATCCTTCGTCGATCCAGTCTGAGCCACGGCCAAATCGGTAGTTAGGTGCCCACTTTCGGCCCTACGGGTGTGCCGCCGATAAGATGAAGACTCCTTCCGGGGTAGCTCAGTTGGCAGAGCGACGGACTGTTAATCCGTTGGCCGTGGGTTCGAGCCCCACCCCCGGAGCCGTGTTTCGGCATCGCCTGCCTCGGCGACCGCCAACTAGCGTCGTTTAATCCGGGGCGGTAGCTCAGTGGTTAGAGCAGGGGACTCATAATCCCTTGGTCGTGGGTTCGATCCCCACTCGCCCCACTGACACCTGATGGCTGTGCCGTCAGGATTCAATATTGAGAACGACTCTGCCGCGGACTTTCCCAGCGAGGATTTCACTGGCGAGTTTCGGGGCCTGCGACACACTTTGTGTATCGGTAACAGAGTCAAGCTTTTTCACATCAAGATCTTTTGCGAGTCGCGCCCAGGCTGAATTGCGCAATGCTGATGGCGCCATCACGCTGTCAACACCCACGAGCGCCACGCCACGAAGAATGAATGGAGCAACCGATCCAGGCAGGTCCATGCCCTGAGCAAGACCGCATGCCGCAACCGTGCCACCGTAACGAGTCCCTGCGAGTACGTTCGCCAACGTGTGGCTGCCAACACTGTCGACTGCGCCGATCCAGCGTTCTTTGCCGAGAGCACGTCCAGGTTCGCTCAACTCTGCACGGTTGATGACACTTGAAGCCCCGAGATGTGTGAGGTAATCAGTCTCTTCGATACGGCCCGTTGACGCAATTACCTCGTATCCAAGACTCGACAAGAGCGACACTGCGACACTGCCTACGCCACCAGAAGCACCAGTGACAA
>CAZXAX010000110.1:0-2788 GCA_964638795.1 uncultured Bifidobacterium sp.
GATGACGTTGCACGCATCTTCCGCTCGCTGTTCACCACCGTGGTCACCGATGACGAACTAGTTGAGTTCTTGAAGCCCTCGGCTCATTCCGATTACGGCCTTGGTGTCAGTGTTGGTGAAAAAGCTGGCGCCAAGACCTACAGCCATGGCGGCGGAGTTCCTGGCTTCCGTTCCGAGGCGTTGTTCGCTCCTGACCTTGATGTCACCATCGCGGTGTCAACCAACTTGATCGCAATTGATCCAGACATTGGTTCACTCACCGACAAGATGATGGAAATCATCACAGCTGCATTCGCTGCTGCTGAAGCGGAGTAGCCCACAAATTAAAAGGCCCCGAGCATTGCGCTCGGGGCCTTTTTTATTGACTAATTGCCGCTCAGCTGCAACCCGAGGTTGATCCGCACGACGGGCATGCGTGGCACGAGCCGGCGCGCATCATCTGCACACCGCACTGCATGCACATCGGCGCATCCGAGTGACGCGCAGTACCAAGGCCTGGGGTGTGGTCGTTGCGACCCGCGGTTGGTGCTACGCCAAGCTCGATTGACACTGCGAGTTCGTCAGCCGATGGAATCGACTTCGGATCAGCAACAACTTCAGTGCCCATCTGGTTTTCAACCATTGACTCTTCGACACCGGGCAGTGTTGGCTGCAGGCGCTCAGAGACCGAGAAGATGCTCAGTTCAGCACGCTCTTCGACGGTTAGGTACTCAAGTGCGAGACGACGGAAGAGGTAGTCCATGATCGAGGATGCGATGCGGATGTCTGGATCATCGGTCATTCCCGCGGGCTCAAAGCGCATGTTCACGAAAGCTTCCACGAACGCACGTAGCGGCACGCCGTACTGCAAGCCGTAGGAGATGCTCTTGGCAAAGGCGTCCATGATTCCGCTCAGGGTTGAGCCCTGCTTGGAGACTGTGAGGAACACTTCACCAGGACGACCATCGTCGTACTCACCGATTGTGGCAAAGCCCTTGCAATCCGCAACGCGGAACTCAAAGGTGCGGCCCTTGCGGCTGCGCGGCAACTTCTGGCGCACCGGTTGGGTAACGATGCGCTCAATCACACGCTCCACCGGTGCCACGGCTGCCTCAACCTTCGAGTCTGCCGAGTCGTCGTCTTTCTTGGCAGTCGAAAGCGGCTGACCAACCTTGCAGTTGTCGCGGTAGATGGCAACAGCCTTCAAGCCAAGCTCCCATGACAGTAAGTGCAGTGCTTCGATCTCTTCGATCGTTGCTTCTTCTGGCATGTTCACGGTCTTGGAAATTGCACCAGAGATGAACGGCTGAACCGCACCCATCATGCGAACATGACCCTTGTAGTGGATCGTGTTGTCGCCCATCGAGCACGCAAATACTGCAACATGCTCTGGCTTCAAAGCTGGCGCTCCAAGAATTGACTTCTCGGTATCGATGTACTTCACGATTGCATCAATCTGATCTTGCGAATAGCCAAGACGCACGAGCGCGCGTGGAATGGTCTGGTTCACGATTGACATCGTGCCGCCACCAACGAGCTTCTTGATCTTGACAAGACCAAGGTCTGGCTCGATGCCGGTGGTGTCACAGTCCATCATCAATCCGATGGTGCCCGTTGGTGCAAGCACAGAGGCTTGGCTGTTGCGCACGCCGTACTCTTCACCGTCACGAACTGCCTGTTCCCAAGCTTGCTGTGATGCAACAAGAAGATCTTCTTGAATCACGTTCGTGTTGCTGATCTCATAAGCAGCATCACGGTGCTGGCGCAACACGTTCAACATGTAACGCTCATTTTCAGCAAAGCCAGCGAAGGGCCCCATGCGGCTCGCGGTGCGAGCACTTGTGGCGTATGAATGGCCCGTCATGAGCGAAGTGATTGCGGCGGCCCATGCGCGACCCTCGTCTGAGTCGTATGGATAGCCGAGCGCCATCAACAACGCGCCGAGGTTTGCATAACCGATTCCAAGCTGACGGAACTTGCGGCTGTTCTCGCCGATTTTCTCAGTTGGGTAATCAGCGCGGCCAACAAGAATTTCTTGTGCGGTGAAAATCACTTCAATTGAATGCTTGTATGCCTCAACATCAAAGCGATCGTTGTCATCGAGGTACTTGAGCAAGTTGAGTGATGCAAGGTTGCAAGCTGAGTTGTCAATGTGCATGTACTCCGAGCACGGGTTTGAGCCGTTAATGCGGCCCGATGCGTGTGCGGTGTGCCACTTGTTGATCGTGGTGTCGAACTGCAAGCCCGGGTCTGCGCACTCCCATGCAGCCGTGGCGATCTCGCGCCACAGATCACGTGCACGCACGGTCTTTACCGAATCGCCATTGGTTACAGCCTTCAGGTTCCAATCACGATCTTCCACAACTGCGTGCATGAACTCATCGGTTACTCGCACTGAGTTGTTGGCGTTCTGGTACTGAATTGAGAACGAATCCGAACCATCAAGATCCATGTCGAAACCGGCATCGCGAAGCACGCGAGCCTTGCGCTCTTCTTTGGCTTTGCACCAGATGAACTCTTCAACGTCTGGGTGCTCGACGTTCAAGATGACCATCTTTGCTGCGCGACGGGTCTTGCCGCCGCTCTTGATCGTGCCGGCTGATGCGTCCGCACCGCGCATGAACGACACCGGACCAGAAGCAGTTCCTCCACCTTCGAGATGTTCTTTGCTTGAACGAATCTTCGACAAGTTGATACCTGCGCCTGAACCACCTTTGAAGATCACGCCTTCTTCGCGGTACCAGTTCAAGATCGCATCCATCTTGTCTTCCACGGCGAGAATGAAGCACGCGCTCGCCTGCTGCGGCAC
>CAZXAX010000111.1:0-2780 GCA_964638795.1 uncultured Bifidobacterium sp.
TGCGCAAGGTGCAAAAAGAAGACTTCATTGACATCTTGAAAGCGATGTCTGGGCTTCCGGTAACGGTTCGCCTACTCGACCCGCCGTTGCATGAGTTCTTGCCGCGCGTGGATGAGTTGGAAATCAAAAAAGCCACCTCTGGATTGTCCAAAGAAGAGGAGAAGCTCCTCGCAACTGCACACGCTTGGGCTGAATTCAACCCGATGATTGGTACTCGTGGTGTGCGTCTAGGAGTCGTCAAGCCTGGTCTTTATGAGATGCAGGTCCGCGCACTAATGGAAGCGGCAATTGAAGTTGCAGCCAAAGGCTTCAAGCCAATTGTTGAGATCATGATTCCGCTTACGGTTACTCGTGATGAGCTTGCGCTTGCGCGTTCTTGGGTTGAAACTGCAATTAAGGAAGTGGCTGGCAAGAAGTCGGGCGCCAAGGTTTCAATCGGAACGATGATTGAAACACCACGCGCTGCGCTGCGGGCTGATGAACTCGCTGAAGAGTCAGATTTCTTCAGTTTTGGTACCAATGACCTCACGCAGTTGACCTTCGGCTTCAGCCGTGACGACGTTGAGTCACGCATGATGCCTGCTTATCTCGAGCTTGGTCTGCTTAAGCGCAATCCATTCGAGACCATCGACCAGACCGGTGTAGGTGAACTCGTTGAGATCGGTGCGCAACGTGGTCGCAAGGCAAAGAAGGGCATCAAGCTCGGCGTTTGTGGCGAGCATGGTGGTGATCCTGAGTCAATTGGTCTGTTCTACCGTGCGGGTCTCAACTACGTGAGTTGCTCGCCCTATCGCGTGCCCATCGCTCGCTTGGCTTCGGCTCAAGCAGTGATCGGCGGTGCCAAATCAGATACCAAGTAAATAACTCCAGCGGCGACTTTGTCGACGTCAATGTAACTGCAGTCGCATGGGTGGCTTTTGTCGCCCTGCTTGTGGTGTTGTTGCTAGTTGATCTGCTCGTTGTCAATCGCAAAGCACACGTCATCAAGTTGCGCGAAGCAGCGATCACTTCAACCATCTGGGTTTCCATCGGGCTGGCCTTCACCTTTGTGATGTGGTCGGCATATGGCGGCGAAGCAGCGGGGGAGTACATCGGGGCCTACCTGATTGAGAAGAGCCTGAGCGTTGACAACGTGTTTGTCTGGGCAGTGATACTCACACATTTCAAGGTGGAAGCTCAGTACCAGCACCGAGTTTTGTTCTGGGGCATTTTTGGGGCTCTGGTGATGCGGCTTGGTTTCATCATGGCTGGCGTTGCGGTAATCGAGAAGTTTGATTTTGCCTTGGTGCTGTTTGGACTGTTCCTGGTGTGGACCGCCTGGGGACTCATCAAAGAAGGCGACGAGGAATTTGATCCGGAATCGTCCCGAGCAATGAAGCTCTTCCACAGGATTGTTCCGTCAACCGATAAACCAGATGGACAAAAATTGATCACCAAGGTCAACGGCAAGCGTCTGGCAACTCCGTTGTTTGCTGTAATCGTTTTGATCGAGCTAACCGATGTTCTGTTTGCTGTGGACTCGGTTCCGGCAGTACTTGGTGTGAGCCGAGAGCAGTTCATCGCGTTTAGTTCCAATGCGATGGCGATTCTTGGCCTGCGTGCCCTCTACTTCTTGCTTGCCGGCTTACGGGAGAAGTTCTCGTACCTCCAGCAGGGTCTTGCTGTGATTCTTGCCTTTGTAGGTGTGAAGATGTTGATTGCTCACTGGTACCACATCCCAATTGCGGTTTCTCTGCTAGTGATCGTCGGGATTTTGGCGACGTCAATTGCCGCCTCACTTCGGAGTCTGCGGGTAAAAAACAACGGGTAACCTAGGGCCGTGGCGATAGCAGATGACGATCTCGAGCGGGTACGCGCAGCGTCGTCAATTGTCGAGGTGGTGCAACAGCATGTTGCTCTAAGGCGAGTGGGTCGCAACTGGGTTGGGCTGTGCCCATTCCATGCCGAAAAGTCGGGCTCGTTTAATGTCCGTGAAGAAACTGGTCGTTACAAGTGTTTTGGCTGCGGTGCTTCGGGCGATGTCTTTAAGTTCGTGCAGGAAATCGAACACCTCGATTTCATGGCCGCTGTGGAGCGACTCGCCAACCGAGTAGGTATTCAGCTCACATACACCTCTGCCACTGACACAAAAGACCGTCAGCGTCGCAAGCGGATGATCGAAGTGATGGAGCAAGCGGTGTCTTGGTATCACGACCGATTGCTGTCGGCGCCTGATGCGCGGGCAGCGAGGGACTATTTGCGTGGGCGTGGTCTCGCTGGTGATGTGGCACGCGACTTCAAGCTTGGCTGGGCGCCTGACGACTGGGATCAGCTCAGCAAGTCATTGAAAGTCGATCGTGACCTGCTCGTAGATTGTGGGCTCGCATTCGTGAATAAGCGTGGCAACCTTCAAGATTCATTCCGCGGGCGAGTGCTGTTTCCAATCTTTGATGACAAGGGCGATCCAGTCGCCTTTGGTGGGCGAGTGCTGCCGGGTTCGTCTGACCCCGCAAAATACAAAAACTCAAACGCCACTCCGATCTACCAGAAGTCGGGAACCCTCTACGGGTTGAACTGGGCCAAGAATGACATAGTCGCAAAAGACCAAGTAATTGTTTGCGAGGGATACACCGATGTGATCGGCTTCCACCGTGCTGGAGTGAAGCGCGCTGTGGCCACATGCGGAACTGCGTTGACCGAAGATCACGTACGGCGGCTAAAACGATTCGCAAACCATGTAGTGCTCGCATTCGACGCCGACGCGGCAGGGCAAGGTGCGGCGGAGCGCTTCTATGAGTGGG
>CAZXAX010000112.1:0-2738 GCA_964638795.1 uncultured Bifidobacterium sp.
GAAATCCTTGCGCTTTCGGAATTGCCGATTGCTGATTTGGGTGCGCCAATGAAGGGTCTTGGTGCGGCACTAATTTTTGAAAAACCGTCAAATCGGACTCGTCATTCAATGGAGATGGCCGTGGTTCAGCTGGGTGGGCATCCTGTTTATACCCGCGGTGAGGAAATCGGATTTGATACTCGTGAACCAGTTGAAGATGTAGCCGCAATCATGTCGGGCTACCACGCCATTCTTTGTGCACGAGTTTTCAAGCACTCTGTTGTGGAGCGACTAGCAGCCGCCGCCAGTGTCCCTGTTGTGAACATGCTGTCGGACCATTCACACCCACTTCAGGGTCTTGCTGATGTGCTGACCATGCGTCAGGAGTTGGGGGAGCTTAAAGGTAAGACCGTTGCTTGGGTTGGTGACTGGAACAATGTTGCACGCTCGCTTGCCGAAGCCTCCTCAATGCTAGGTATGAGAATTCACATTGGGGCCCCAATTGGCTATCAGGCCGATCCAAGAGAACTCGATGACATCCAAGCTCTTGGGGCATCCGACCTCAAACAATTCACCTCGCCGGAAGAAGCTGTGGCAGGTGCTGATGTTGTTCACACGGATGTCTGGACCTCGATGGGGCAAGAGACGGAAAATGCTGCAAGGTTGAAAGCGTTCGCTGGATATTCAGTGACCGAAGATCTAATGAGTCGCGCACAAGCCAACGCGCTCTTCATGCACTGTTTGCCGGCACATCGCGGTGAGGAAGTTGCAGCTGCAGTGGTCGATGGGCCCGCCAGCAGAGTTGTCAAACAAGGGCACAATCGAATGCACAGTGCAAGAGGCGCCCTCGCATTCCTGTTAGGGGTGAAGGCATGAGTGTGAAGAACCAACGCCAGCGAATACTGCAACAGATAATTTCGCAACAAGCTGTCACATCACAGACTCAACTGGTCGAACTCATGAGTGCAGCAGGGATAAGCACTACTCAGGCAACTATGTCGAGGGACATGAAGGACCTTGGTGTGGTGAAGGTGCGTGTGGCTGGCGGTGAGAGCGTGTTTGCGATACCTGAAATCGAAACTGCTCGTGTAGCGCCTTTAGAACAACTACGCCGGGTGATGGGTGAGTGGGTGGCTGATGTGCAGCACAGTGGTCCCATGGTGGTGGTGCGAACACCGCCTGGATGTGCGCATGTTGTTGCGTCCGCGCTCGACCGTTCAGGGATGGACGGCCTGATCGGCACGGTTGCTGGCGACGACACAATTTTTTGTATTGCGGAAGAAAAATTAGGCGGCAAGGCACTCGCTATTCAGTTGCGTGGTCTCGCGGGGTTGGAAGAGGTAGGCAAATGAATTCTGAGAATAAACACCTCTGGCATGGTCGCTTTGAATTAAAAGCCGCAGATGATCTGATGGCCTATACCGAAAGCATCAGTTTTGATCGTCGACTCTGGCTCGATGACATTACGGGTTCGCGCGCTCACGTACGAATGCTTGGCCACGTTGGCTTGTTGTCCATCAATGAAGTGGATGCCATTCTCCAGGCTTTGGCGACTGTGGAGAATGAAATGGCGAGCGGTGAGTTTCGTTTTATCGACTCTGATGAAGACATTCACACAGCGATTGAGCGCCGGGTTACGGAGATCGCTGGAGCAGCTGGTGCCAAACTCCACACTGCACGTAGTCGAAATGACCAAGTTGCCACTGCGTTCAGGCTTTGGACTAAGCGTGAACTCGGAGTGGTATGTGGCCACCTTGCTGATCTGTGTCGTGTTTTGCGAGAAAAGGCAGAAACAGCAGGCTTTGGCCCCGGCGCGACGTATTTGCCTGGATATACACATCTTCAACGCGCACAACCCGTGCTCTTGTCGCACCATCTTCTTGCGCATGGTTGGGCCTTCATGCGCGACATCGAGAGACTCCACGACGCAATCAAAAGACTGAATGTCTCTCCACTTGGTGCCGGGGCGCTTGCGGGTACTTCACTTCCCATCGATCCAGAGTTCACTGCTATTCAACTCGGGTTTGCGAAACCATTCGACAACTCATTGGATGCGGTTAGCGATCGTGATTTCGTTGCAGAATCACTTTCAGCACTAGCTCTGGTAGGAATCCATCTTTCTCGCCTCGGTGAAGAATGGGTGCTTTGGACAACTGAAGAATTTGGCTTTGCGAAATTGAATGACGCTTGGGCCACTGGGTCTTCGATGTTGCCACAGAAAAAGAATCCGGACATTGCGGAATTAGCTCGGGGTAAGAGCGGTCGATTGATCGGAAACCTCACCGGGTTTCTGGCGACCATGAAGTCGCTTCCATTGGCTTACAACCGCGATTTACAAGAAGACAAAGAGCCGTTATTTGATGCCGTTGATCAGGTGCGTCGCGGCCTCATTGCGATGACCGGCATGATATCGACTGCGAGTTTCAATTCTGAGCGGATGCAACACGCAGCTGATCAACCCACAATGGCTGCTACCGATCTTGCTGAATACTTAGTGAGGCGCGGAATTCCGTTTAGGGAATCACACGCCACCGTGGGGGCGATGGTGCGCAAGGTTGTGGATGAAGGCGCACAATTGCGTGATCTGGTTGCTGCAAGTGAGCACTTTGGCGACGATGCACTAGAACTCTTTAAGCCTGGATCGGCTGTGGCAAATCGCAATTCACGTGGTGCAGCAGGACCAAGCGCTGTTCCCGAACAAGTCGCGAGATACGACGCCGAACTTAAGCGAGTGACTGTCCACTAAACGACAAGCACTA
>CAZXAX010000113.1:0-2625 GCA_964638795.1 uncultured Bifidobacterium sp.
ACGGGCCTTCGTAAAAAAAGAGGTTGAACCGCTCGACACATTGATTCCTCATCTTCAGTTCACGCCACCAGACGACAAACTGCGCAAGTACACGGATCCATTGAAAGCCGAAGTGCGCAAGCAACGTCTATGGGCCTGCCACTTGGGGCCGGATCTGGGCGGTGAGGGTTACGGGCAAGTGAAGTTGTCGTTGCTGAATGAAATTCTTGGAACGTCGCCCTGGGCGCCAGTGATCTTTGGAACACAAGCTCCAGATACCGGCAACGCCGAAATCATCGCTCATTACGGAAATGATGAGCAAAAGGAGAAGTACCTAAAGCCACTTCTAAACGGCGAGATGTTCTCTTGCTACTCAATGACCGAGCCACACGCTGGTGCTGATCCCACTCTGTTCACAACCTCAGCTGTTCGCGATGGAGATGAATGGGTGATTAACGGTTGGAAGTTCTATTCGTCAAATGCAAGAACTGCTTCGTTCCTCATTGTGATGGTGGTAACCAATCCTGATGTGAGCGCGTATCAAGGCATGTCCATGTTCTTGGTGCCCACCGATACCCCTGGTGTAAAAATCGTCCGTAACCTTGCGTCGGGTCTTGAACCCGATGAAATGGCATCCCATGCTTTAATTCATTACGACAACGTTCGCGTACCAAATGAAGCACTACTCGGCGGCGAGGGCCAGGCATTCGCGATTGCGCAAACACGATTGGGTGGAGGTCGCATTCACCACGCAATGCGTACCGTTGGAAATTGCCAGCATGCGCTGGACATGATGTGTGAGCGCGCGCTAAGCCGAAACGTTTCCGGCGGACTCCTTGCCGAGAAACAATTTGTGCAAGGGGCAATCGCAGAGTCATACGCTGAACTCAAACAATTCAGGCTCTACACGCTTTATACGGCCTGGACAATTGATAAGTACAAGGATTACCGCAAGGTACGCAAAGACATTGCGGCCCTCAAGTTCTTGATGCCGGAATTGATCAAGAACATTGCTGGTCGCGCACTGCACATCCACGGTGCGCTAGGGACCTCAAACGAGATGCCATTCCGTGGAATGATCCTTGGTGGCTACATAATGGGTCTTGCAGACGGACCAAGTGAAGTACACAAAGTGACTGTGGCGCGCCAAGTACTTCGGGACTACAAGCCGAGCCCAGACATGTGGCCAACCGAGCATCGGCCCAAGAAAGTGGCTTATGCGAAGGAAAAACTCGAGCATTATCTCGATCTTGAAGTGGGGAACATGTAATGGCTGACAACAGTGATGCTCTGGCAAAAGTTGATCGTGTGAAGTTAACCGTATGGATGGATTCGCGTGGGCTAGGGGACTCATCAATTCCAATTGAGCTCGACTACATGAGTGGCGGTAGTCAAAACGAAATTTTCAAGGTCGTTCGTGGAGACTGGTCAGCCGCATTGCGTAAGCCGCCTTTCCCGCCGCCGCCTGGGCGAGCCGAGGGAATCGTACGTGAATGGAAGATCATCGAAGCTCTTGATGGCTCTGACGTTCCACACACGGCGGCGATTGCATTGTGCGAAGACGAGTCAATCATGGGCACGAACTTCTACATGATGGGTGTGGTTGATGGCTGGAGCCCGATGAGTGCGGGTGACAACACCGAAGATGCAGATGCCTCGACTGTCCGCAAGTGGCCAGAGCCATTCGAATCGGATATTGCCTCACGTGCTGGACTAGCAAAAGAATTGATTCGTGGGGCGGCCATGATGGCCAATTTTGATTGGGAGCCAAAACTTAAGGACCTTGGTCGCCCAGAGGGCTATCACGAGCGCCAAGTTGAGCGTTGGATCCGGTTCTATGAGCGCGTTAAATCACGTGAAATTCCAGGACTCGCCGAAGCTACCAAGTGGCTGGACTCGAACCGTCCGTTGGATTTCAAGCCTGGTCTAATGCACGGCGATTATCAGTTCGCCAACGTTATGTTTGCTCACGGAGCTCCCGCCAAACTGGCGGCGATCATTGACTGGGAGATGGGAACAATCGGGGATCCAAAGATTGACTTGGCCTGGATTGTGCGCGATTGGCCAGAGGACACCTCGCAGGCATCAGGCGCGTCGTACGTAAATACCACTGGAATGCCGGGACGCACCGAACTACTCAATTACTGGTCGAGTCTTACGGGTCGCTCAGTTGAGGACATGGATTACTACTACATACTTGCCGCCTGGAAATTGGGCATTGTATTGGAACAGGGTTATGCACGTGCATTACAAGGTCACGGTGATGCAAAACAGATGGCTTTTGGTCCATTGATCATCGAACTCATGCAAAAAGCTGCCGAGATGGCAGCGAGCACTTCGTTCTCCAATCCTAAATAGTCAATTAGATACGTCGAGAACGCGCCGCCGGCATCCAGTAATCCCCGGCAGTGCTGTCGATGTGCTGCAGGAAGCGGTCGCTAACTGGCTCCACGATGTCTAAGAATGCATTCACAAGTTTTTCGCCGGCACCTTGCCAGATCGGCACGCACATCTCATCAGTTTTGTCTTCGAGCCACTGGCGATATCGGATACCTTCTGAGTTGACGGCGCTTGAATCCGCGAGTCCCCGAGTCGCGAGGTTTGACAGAGCTTTTTGAATTTCGTCGTCTGTGGCTCCACGACTCT
>CAZXAX010000114.1:0-2598 GCA_964638795.1 uncultured Bifidobacterium sp.
ATAAATAGTCACACTAGGTGCCAAAAGGTGCCACTACCGCAAACGTAACCCTGGCTCCATCCGGCCCGAAGCTGCTCCAAGCGATCTCGATGAATGATCCGTCGGGTTGGTAGTCGCGCACATCGGTCCCAAGGACCACCCGGCGCAACGCAGCGAGCGACTGGATCGCGATGTCGGCGTGACTGACTGGCCACATGACCTCACCGTTGCTCAAGACTCTCGCCGCATCCCGGACCGATGACGGCAGAAGCGTGAGATCACGTTCGTTCACCGGCGCAGTCTGCCTGATGCGCGCATCGTTCATCCGCCCAGATCGGCAGCAATGCGCGGCGCATCGGGGGGTTCCCTGTACGCGGCCTCACGTACTGGTGCGGCGAGCGTTCGCGCGTTTCGCTCTGCGGAGCTGAGTGCGGATGCCGTCGATGAAGATGTCGAGCGTTGCGAGTTGGAGGTCACGCGACGTCGTGCTGCGAAGGCTCTCAGCCGCGCGGGCGGTGGCGACGTGAGATGGGTCGTCAGGAGGTCGCGCAGCCGGACTCGCGATCGGGCTGTCGCGGTGGTGGTACTGAGCGCCCATCGCCAGGTAGTACAGCCCGGTGTAGGCGACGGCGACGCCGTGATCATCGAGACCCGAGTCGGCAAGCACCTCCAGGTAGCCCTCCAGCAGCCGAGGCGCCTCGCCGACGGTCTCGATCTGCGGGACGAGACCCGGGTAGCGGGTCATGGCGTCCGTGACATCCATGTGCAGAGTGCGGAGGCGATCCTCCCAGGAGCCGAAGTCAGACGGTGGCACTTCGATCGTCGCGAGCAACGAGTCGAGCAGGAGCGCTAGGAGATGGTTCTTCCCCTCGACGTACTGGTAGAGCGCCATGGCACTGACCCCGAGGCGCTCGGCCACACCGGCCATCGTCATCTGGTCGACGCCGAACTCCGCGACATCCCCCGCCGCCCGAATGATCGCATCGAGGGTGAGTGTCGGCCGACGGCCACGGCGGCCGCTCACCGCAAGCGTCGGATCGGGACCTTGTGACATCTGCTGATCATGACACCGCCCGACCTCGTCCCCGCTTGACCGTTCACGGTCGTTCATATACTTTATGCCGTAAATCTACCGGGGGCAGGCCACAAGGGGGCTGTGATGAAGACGATCGAGCTGATGATTGACGTGTCCGAAGCGGCGGCGCTCGGCCAACCCGCGCACATCGCCATCACGGTCGCGCTTCCCGACCCCGACACCATCGGCAGCGACCCGATCGTGTGCTTCGCCAAGCCGGGGGGTGGCTACTCGAAGGAGTACTACACCGTCGACCTTCCCGGTCCCGGACAAGGCGCGCAGGCCGAGTGGCACGCGGCCCGTGGCTGGATCTTCGTCTCGATCGATCACCTCGGTGTCGGCGCGAGCAGTGTCGATCACGACCCGACCCGTCTCGACTACACCACGCTGGCGGCAGCCGCCCAGGCAGCCGAGACCGAGGTGCTCGATCGCCTCGCCCAGGGCACGCTCCTTGCTGGTTTTCCGCCGATCGAGAACCCCTGCAAGCTCGGCATCGGCCAATCGATGGGGGGCTGCATGACCGTGGTCCAGCAAGGCCGTTACCATTGCTACGACGGGATCGGCGTGCTCGGTTACAGCGCCGTTCACACCCATCCGCCCGTACGCCCGGGTGACGAGCCGATCGTCTCCCCCTGGCTTTCGCGCGACCGACTACTCACCCAGCCGCTCACGGTGCTCAACCTGGCACAGACGATCGACGCCGAACGGCGTGCCTTCGTCGGCACCCAGATCCAGGACAACGGACTCCCAATGGCGTGGGGCTTCTTCTACGACGACGTCGACGCGGCCTTGATCAACAGCGACCTGGCGGACTTTCCCACGCGCAACGGTCAGGTCCCGATCTGGGGTTCGGGGACCTTGCCCCTCGCTGTCGCGGCGTCGTGTCTGACACCCGGAGTGATCGCTTCCGAAGCAGCCGCAGTGACGGTCCCGGTGCTGGTCGGGATGGGCGAACGCGACACCTGCGCAGACCCCAAGGGCGAGCCGAGGGCGTACGCATCGGCTCGCTCGGTCGATCTGTTCATCTGTCCGCGAATGGGACACATGCACAACTTCGCCAGTACCCGCGAACTCTTCTGGGAACGAATCCAGTCATGGGCATCATGGGTGTCGATCCACAAGACCACGGTCTGACTCGCCGTCTCGCTGCGCGCGATTGTGATCCGCAGTTACGCCGCAGGCGGTCTGTGGGCATCGATAGCCAGGAAGTGCTCGACACCCACTGGGACGCATGGACACGTCTGATCAGCGCCGAATGCCCGCTATGGGCGCACAACGCAAGCCATCGACGCGCTCAGATGATCCGATCTGCGCGCCTGTCGCTCATCGCGGTTCTTGCAGTGCTCGACGGGGCAGTCACACAAGGGAAACCTCGTCACATCCGTCCGGCACAATCGTGTTCTGACTGGCGATAAGAGTACCCAACGACACCGGATGAGCAGGCCTTTTCGACCTCGCCAGGAGGTCAGAAGGCCAGGCGAGCGGCGTGCTCGGCGCCCCCGGCAGGGATCGAACCTGCGACCTGCGGTTTAGGAAACCGTTGC
>CAZXAX010000115.1:0-2475 GCA_964638795.1 uncultured Bifidobacterium sp.
GCGGCTCAATGCCTTTTGCTCAAGTGCATTATCCGTTTGAGAATCAAGAATGGTTCGAGAACCACTACCCGGGTGACTTCATTGTTGAGTACATCGGGCAAACCCGCGGCTGGTTCTACACGCTGCACGTACTCGCGACGGCCCTCTTTGATCGCCCGGCATTTGCGAACTGTGTCAGTCACGGCATTGTGCTCGGTGACGATGGCCAAAAGATGTCAAAGAGCCTTCGCAATTACCCCGACCCAATGAAGGTGTTTGATACCTATGGGGCTGACGCAATGCGTTGGTACTTGTTGTCTTCTTCAATTCTGCGAGGGGGAGATTTCTCGGTAACCGAATCAGGCATCAAGGAAACTGTGCGTCAGATTCTTCTACCGATGTGGAACTCCTGGTATTTCCTCACGTTGTACGCGAATGCCGAGAACCGTGAGGGTCAATTAAACCTTGCAAGTGATCATGTAATGGATCGTTACATCTTCGCGAAAGCCTCGGAGCTCGTTGTGTCAACCACGCGCACGATGGACGCCGATGATCTTTTTGGAGCATGTGCTGAGGTGCGTTCATTCCTTGACGCTCTGACGAATTGGTACATTCGCCGCAGTCGTGATCGTTTTTGGGCTGGTGATCAAGATGCGATCAACACTCTTCACTCGGTGATGCATGTTCTTTGCCGAGTTACCGCCCCAATGCTCCCGCTGACTTCGGAAGTCATCTTCCGTGGGCTGACAGGTGCACGGAGTGTGCATCTCGAAGCGTGGCCAGACGCAAATGACCTACCTAATGACGCACAGCTGGCTAAAACGATGGATGCGGTTCGCGACGTGTGTTCGACCGCGCTTTCGTTGCGCAAGGCAAGTGCGCGGCGAGTGCGGCTGCCACTTGCAAGTGTCACTATTGCCAGTGCCACGGCATCATCGCTGATGCAGTTCACTGATCTGATTGCTGATGAGACCAACGTAAAGGATGTGCGGCTGGTTGATGATGTTGCATCGGTGGCGGCTGAAGTTATTCAACTGGTACCAGCGATCGCTGGGCCACGTCTTGGGCCTAACACGCAAAAAGTCATCGCCGCCATCAAAAAGGGTGAGTGGACCCAAAGTGGCGATGGAATAAATGTTGCTGGCGTGACGCTGCAGCCCGATGAGTTCACGCGCAAATTCGTCGCAACTTCTGCCAATGAGGGAACTGCATCGGCCGCGCTCGGGTCGGGTGCCGGGGTCGTGCTTTTAGACACGGTTGTTACCCCAGAACTCGAGGCCGAAGGCAGCGCGCGAGACCTAATGCGGGCGGTTCAACAGGCAAGGCGAGACGCTGGATTTGATGTTTCGGACCGGATTCTTCTCCAAGTAACGGCAGAGGCTTCACTGATTGAGAAGGTCAAGTCATTTGAGTCGGTAATTGCCGCTGAGACCCTTTCAGTAGCGGTCAATTGGGTGATCGGTGACAGTGATACTCCGGAAAATGGCGAGCTGGATGGCATCAAGTTTTGGTTGATGGTGGAGAGAAGCACCCCGAACGCCTAGCATCAACCCTTCGACAACTGGAGGGTAAATATGCCAGCAGCGAAAAAGCCGGTAGCTAAGTCAGCCAAGAAGGCTCCCGCTAAAAAGGCTTCTGCGAAGAAGGCGCCGGCGAAAAAGGCCGTCCCTGCCAAGAAGGCTCCTGCAAAAAAGGCCACAAAGCCCGCGAAGAAGGCTCCTGCGAAGAAGGCTCCTGCAAAAAAGGCCACAAAGCCCGCGAAGAAGGCTCCAGCCAAAAAAGTTCCAGCCAAAAAAGTTGTAGCGAAAAAGATCGTCGCTAAGAAGGTTGTTGCAAAGAAGGCGCCCGCCAAGAAAGTTGTCGCTAAAAAAGCTGAGAAGCCGGCAAAGACCGTGGCGCCCAAAGTCGTTGCACCGAAGCCTGTAGCACCGAAAGTTCCACCTGCGCCGCCAAAACCGAAGAAGCCCGAACCGCCAAAGCGTCCCGTTATTGAAAAGCGGGAGAAGAAAGACGGCATTCAGACCACCAAAGAATTCGATTTGAAGTTCCTGCTTGGTCAGCGCGCCGCACTTTATTCCGCTCGTGAGGAGCTCCTTGGTCAGGCGGTGCGTCTTGAAGACGAGGCGCATCAGTTGATCGAAGATGCCGAGATGGGCGACGTTCAGTTTGATGATGAAGGTGGCGAAGGCGACACGATGGTGGTGGAGAGGGAACGCGATCTTGCGTTGTCCGCGCAAGCACGTGAGACGATTGAGTCAATTGACGCTGCTCTCGCTCGCATGAAAGACGGCACTTACGGCTATTCGGTGGTTTCGGGATTCCCGATTCCCCGCGAGCGGCTTAAAGCACTCCCGTGGGCGACCGAGCTCGTGCAAGAGAAGGTCGGCGGAATCGGACGTCGATGAAACCGATTCGAGTCATCGTCGCAGTCGCGGCGGTGATCGTGGCATTGGACCAGTGGTCCAAACATTGGGCGGTTGGCTCGTTGTCAGACGG
>CAZXAX010000116.1:0-2460 GCA_964638795.1 uncultured Bifidobacterium sp.
GAGCACCTTGCTTACGCATCTGGGAGCAGAGTTGATGCTTTGGTTGCCTCATGGACTGGCACTTGACTTCGACACCGATGGACACGTTGACAATGTTGCGGCGTTCGCTGATGAGAGAACTCTTTTGTTGCAGATGTGCAGTGACAGCTCTGAGCCTGATCATGGGCGCATGATTGAAAATCGTACAATTACGGAAAACTTCATCGAAGCAAACCAGTTAGGGATTGAAATAGTGGAAATCCCTGTGCTGCCGTTTATTGGAAGTGGATCAGATCGTTCGGCGGTGCCGTATCTGAATTTGTACATCGGAAATGGTTTTGTTCTTGTTCCAGTCGCCGACCAAAGCACCGATAACGCCATGCTTGGGATCATCAGGCAGGTTTTCGCAGGTCGTGAGGTCATTGGCCTAAATGTGGGCGAGATTCTGGCAGTGGGTGGCGGTGGAATCCACTGCATTACGCAGCAAATACCGGCGTAATCAGACTGGTGCGTCACACTCGCGCAGCGGGAGTTGACGCGGTGGTTGCGAAGCCCAAAGCGCTGCAATTAGATCGTCACGAATTGCTTTGTGTGCGGGCGCATCAAAAAGGTTTTCGTGTTGCAACGGATCATTTTGAAGGTTGTAAAGCTCACCTTCGGTTCCGTCGTGCATCGTTCCTTTTCCGTACACCGAGCAGACCCAACCATCGCGGAGAATTGTGCGCTGGCTAACAATTTTGCCGAACATCACGCTGTCCCATTCCGTGAGAGTTTGCTCATGGCCAAGCGCGTTCGCATCCTCGCTGCTTATCGGCAGCCGAGCCGCTTCTACATATTCAGGTCGTTCAAGTCCAGCGATGTCAGCAAATGTGGCGGCAAGTGAAACAAGACCAACTGGATTGTCCACTACCTGGGGTTGGATGTTTGCGCTCGGTGCTGGGCGCCAGATGAGGGGAAGCCGCATTAGGGAATCGACGTGGTAGGGACCTTTGAAAAGCAAGTTGAAATCCCCTTGGAATTCACCGTGATCGGTTGTGAAGATGACGTCAACATCATCACCCCACCCACGTTCATCGATTTTGCTCATCACTGAAGCAATTGCCTCATCGATCATTTCATTCATGATGTGAGCCATTGCATTGACTTCGCGAGTTTGGTCCGCGGTAAGTGTTGATGGGACCCAGCGGCGCGGTGGTTCAAAATTCGAATAGAACTTGCCCTCCCACCACGCTTTCCAATGCCGTGGCTTGTTGTCAAGCACTCGTTCAAGCTCACTTCGGTCTTCAATAAATCCCGCTGGTAAATCGAGGTCACGCCAATTGACACGATGCAGCTCACTCTGCGGGGGATCCCAAGGATGATGTGGATCAGGAAAACTCATCCAGCAGAACCAATCTGCATCGGCATCCAGTGATGCAAGCCAGTCTTTCGTGCGCTCGGCAACCCATGTGGTGTGGTACCAGTCGCGTGGAATTGGGTTGAACTTGACTTGTGGAGCGCCGGTGTCCCCGCCACCAGATGAATTGACCTGCATCTCTGCACCGTCAAGTACTTGGTAATACATCTGCACGGCTTCTGGATGATTATTGACTAGCCATCGCGCGTAATGGAATGGTCCAGCCCCACCATGAGTGCTCAATGCAAGATGCTCAAAGCCGCGATGGGGCACATCAGTGCCATTTTCATCACGGGTGTACTCGGTCGCGCGCTCATCGCGTCCGAGGCGATTCTCCGCGAAGCGAAGGAATGGATCGAGGAAGGGTTCAAAATGCGCCTTGCCAATCAGGGCAGTTCGATACCCAGAGCGCCAAAGATCCTCAGCGATACTCGGGGCATCAATTGGTAGGGGGACGCCATTCATCCAGACTCCGTGTGTGGATGGGTGCTGGCCGGTGAGCATTGTTGAACGACTCGGCATGCAAACCACATTCTGTGGTTGTGCGCGTGTGTAGCGAATTCCAGAATGCGCAAGTGCATCAATGGTCGGTGTGCGAGCCACTGTCCCGCCGTTGCATCCGAGCGAGTCAAATCGTTGTTGATCGGTAGTGATGAAAAGAATCTTGCGTCCCATTTACGACTCCATCATCTGCTTGAGCTTCTGTAATCCGGCACCAGCAGCACCCCCGACCATTAACCCGAGTACCTCTGGCTCCATCTCGGTGCTGTAAACCACAACACAGCCACCGTGCGGATCCTCGATTACATCAACCGTTCCGAGATGAGAGGTGATGATTGCGTTGTTCACGATTTTGTATTGAAAGCGTCGCAACGCATGGTCAAGCGTCACGATGTCTTCTTCGAACGTGATGCCAGATGCCAGATAAATCCATCGTTTGTCACCCTCAAGTTTGGTTCCAGTGATCGGAAACCATTCGTGGAGCAGATCGGGTCGACCAACTAATGCCCATACATCTTCAGCGGGTCTATCAATAAAGATGTGGCGGCGGATTGTTGCCATTAGTGAAACCTACTCAATTTTCC
>CAZXAX010000117.1:0-2380 GCA_964638795.1 uncultured Bifidobacterium sp.
TGTCAACACCGCCGTGGCGCAACCACACCCCCATGACCACCATGGTTGCCACAGCCGTGATGGCCACGACATCAATATCGAGCAACGCGCTGCGAATGGGTCTCCTTAATGGCTTAGTCATGGAGATATCACTATTCCCCAATTCGGGCGAACGTGCCAGCGGTGGGTAGTTTTAGAGGGCACCAAAGAGCCAGTTGGAGGGGCAAAATGGCAAATCAAGTACCTCTCGTCGACTACCTAGTACTCGGCGACAAACCACATCTCGTAGCAAACGAATGCACCAAGTGCGGAGCACGGTTCTTTGACCGTCGCAGCGCATGTGCAAGTTGCTCGAACACCGAATTCAAGAAGGTAGACGTTGCCACCGAAGGCACGCTCCAAACCTTCAGCATCGTGCACATGGCGGCTCCTGGCCTGCCCGTGCCCTTTGTCTCAGCGATCATCAACTGCGGTGGCACAAGTGTGCGTACCAATGTGATCAATATCGAAGCTAAGCCGGAGAACATCCAGCTCGGCATGAAAGTGCGACTCGCTACCTATTCAATGGGTACAGATTCAGCAGGCACAGAAGCAATCGCATTCGGCTTTGAGCCGGCGAAGTAATCGAATAGGGAAAAGGAACTAAGGGGAAAGAAATGGCAAGCAACGACGTATACATCCTCGGCATTTACATGACGAAGTTCGGCAAGCACTCCGATCGTGATGTGCTCGACCTCGGCTCTGAGGCGATTCTCAATGCACTCAAAGATGCTGGCGTCTCCATGAAAGACATGGGCGTAATGGCAGCTGGACAGTTGATGGGTGGCGTAGGTATCGCACAGCAGCTCCAAAAGCAGATCGGCCAGACGGGCATCCCGGCATACAACGTGACCAACGCTTGCGCCACTGGTGCAACTGCGATGCGTGTTGTTTACATGAGTATCGCTTCAGGTGAGTGCGACTACGGTCTCGCCGTTGGTGTTGAGAAACTGGCTGGAGCTGGTCTTCTCGCTGGTGGTTCACGCGCAGACAGCGGTGACACCTGGAAGCCACAAGGTCGTCAGGGTGCGATTGTCCCAACCGATGGCCTCATCGGAACTGACACCATGCCCGGCACATTCGCTCAGATTGGTCTTGAGTATGGTCACCGCTACGGCGGGGTCACCTTTGAGGATTTCGCGAAGATCTCTGAGAAGAACCACGCCAACTCGGCACTCAACCCGCTGGCTGCGTACCAGAAGGTGTTCACACTCGAAGAGATCATGAACGACATCATGATCTCGTACCCAAACACCCGCCCGATGTGCTCGGCTAACTGTGACGGTGCAGCCGCTGCAGTGCTCGTGAGTGGTGCAAAGTTGAAGACCCTGTCACGCGAGCAACAGCGCCGTGCGGTCAAAGTATCGGCATCGATTCTCACAACCGACCCATACGAAGAGGCCTGCCAAGTGCTGCCAAACGTGAACACTCTCACCAAGCTCGCTGCAAAGCAGGGTTATGAGAAGGCCGGTATCGGACCAGAAGATCTCAACCTCGTTGAGCTTCACGACTGCTTCGCTACCGCTGAGCTCGTGCACTACGACAACCTCGGTCTTTGCCCCGAAGGTGGTGCCGTTGACTTCCTCCGTGCTGGTCATCCATACCGCACTGGCAAGACTCCAGTGAACGTTTCAGGCGGCCTGCAGTCCAAGGGTCACCCAATCGCCGCTACCGGCATCGCCAACATCTGGGAAATCTGCCATCACCTTCGTGGTGAGGCTGGTCCGCGTCAGATTGAGGGCGCAAAGGTCGGTCTCGCACACGTGATCGGTCTCGGTAACGCATGTGGCGTTCACATCCTGGAGAAGTCGGCTCTCTAACAAAGCCGCAAGAGGACGTCGTTCGTGTCGGCTTTCGCACTTGACTCAATTCGCAATCGGGTTCGCGGCCTGCATTCGCTTTGGGTCGAGGCAGCCGACACGATGGACACCGAGCACGTAAATCACTATGAGCGACCCGGCGTATTGCCGATCGCGTTCACAGTGCATCATGCAATCAACATTGAGGACTCCTCAGTTAACTTCTTGATGCGTGGGCAACTCCCGATTTGGCATCGGGATGACTGGGCATCACGTACCGCAGTTGCAATTGACAACCACGGCAAAGAACTCACTGTCGCTGAGATGGAGAGCCAACGCATTGGCAATTGGACTGCATACAAGGAGTACATGCACACGGTGTTTGCAGAGACCGAATCTTGGCTTGAATCACTTGCACCAACCGATCTTGAGACCGTGCTGTTTAACGGCGAGTTCCCAGACATGTTCAAGAAGGCATACATCGCCCGCGTGGTGCAAGATCAGATCCGTTTGGTTGACGCGATTGAGTGCTGGGTGTTCCAGCACGGCATCCGCCACATGGG
>CAZXAX010000118.1:0-2376 GCA_964638795.1 uncultured Bifidobacterium sp.
TTATCCCCGAAAACTCGACAGTCACTTACGCCGAGATGGACACTGACGCGAAGAACGCAATTTCGCACCGCCGACGCGCGGTTGAGGCGTTGATTAGATCCTTGCGCGCCGCACCGAATAGGTGAGCGCAACGCAACCAAAGAAGAGAAGGATTGTTGCTAACAGGGTTCCGCGAGATGTCGTGCCCGGATCCGCTCCAGTGGGTGGGAGCGTTGACGCAATCGAACCACCAGGGACGGGCTCAGGTGGAGCGGCAGTAGTAGTTGTTGAATCATCGTCGCAGCCTGACGACAGTGCCGTGATTCGGTAACTGCTGGACTCTTCGGTTTGTGATGTGTCGGGCCAATACGCTCCGAAGAATCGTTCACCCTCACCGACAACTGGTACGTCAGGATTCTCTGGGCACGCAATTTCGCGCATCAACGGCACGCACATCTGGGCTGGCAGCGACGTGTAACGCAATGTCCCACTGATGCCAGATGCATCATCAGTGTTCAACGCTTGGATTGTGAATTGTGGTGAGTCACCCGTGATTGCTGGATCGAGGTTCACCAGTGAGAGCACACCCGAGCTGTTAATCGTCTTTGATGTCCAATCTGTTATCAGATCGCCTGATGAGTTTCGAACGGTGATGATTACATCGTTGTGGTCAATGCCGGCTGGTAGATCAACTTTGAGTCGAGTCCATGCGGATATCGCAGTGGACCCATCGCAACGATTGCGTGGCGACAGTTGTTCGACGGGGAAGGTAAGAACTGCATCAATCACATTGCATCCAGTGATTCCAGTAGTGCCATTAAATGCAACAACTTGGCCCACGTCACTATTGGTCCACAGACACCCAGGGTCAGCGGGGTCTTCGCGCACGCCATAAGTCCGAAGCCCTAACGAGGGAATCGTGAAGCCAGCACACACCGCATCGGTTGTGAAGTCGTAGCACTGCATCTTGGTGTGGTCCGCCTGAATAGTCCAGTAGTAGCGCGGAAGCGTATTGGGAGAGCCAAGCCCCGCCCATTCATTCCAGAACCACGACTGCGGGTAGTCATTCAATGCAGTCGCAAGACCAGCAGGGAAAGTTGACGACGCACCGAGAAAATCAAAACAAGCTTGTGCAGCGATGCCACATATACCTACTTCATCGCCCAACGAATCAAACTTCGTAAATATTGCACCCATCTGGCTCACGCTGACTGGCCAAGTACCCGAACACGATGAGTCGCTAACAGGATCAAAGCATCCGACATCAGTTGAACTGTTGACGAAGAGCAATCCATTGATCGTAAAGCTTCTGTTGAAGTCATAAATGGCACCGCCAACGGGGAGTCCAGAGCTACCACCAGCGGAATATGGTTGCCCAGTGCATGCGGTACCGGTCGCGATATCCAGGCAGTAAAGCGAAGAGTTTGTAGATGTGAGACGAAAGAACACTTCGTTTCCGATGCGGCTCGCATCGCCAAGATTCTGCCAAGATACAGTCGCCCCTGCAGACGTAAGAGGCACATACTCCGTTGAGCACGACTCTGGATTGGTGATGTCATCCAGATCGACACAGATGAACCCGGCAGTTCCATCACTGATCTTGCGTACAAGGGTCCAGAGTTTGCGTGATGATTCGTGGATAAAGCCAGTTGAGTGGTTCGGAGATTGATATCCGTAGAGCACGAATGGAGTATTCATTCCACCTAGGGTCCAGCAGGGCAGCGCCGTCGTGCGTTCGTGGCAATCAACACCCACATAGGTCTCCGTGTGGTGCCACACGTTGAATATGCGACCCAGGCCGAAGAAAACATCCCAGCCGTCCCCGGCTGTAGTCGGCTGAGCCCAACCAGTGACCGATACAGGGACGCCCTCGGCTTCAGACTCAAGCACTTGGAATTCGCCTGATGTCCCCAATGACGCAACCGTTCCGGTTGCCCTGACTGCCGTTGGGTTAGCGGGTTCAGTTGAGCTCCAAGTCGAACCATTATCCGTGTATTCCAGAGTCCAGCCATCGGGCACAGTGGGTGCGCCCGCTAGGGAAGCAACATTTGGCGGGATCGATACTTGAAGCGTTTGCTGAACTGAACCAGATCTGACTGGATCTGCCTCGACTGTGATGTTGCGAATCGAGGTTGCCGAGATCGAGTTGCGCGATTGCGCGTCAACTGCTCCCGACATAGACGCAACCACGACCGAAGTCGAAGCAATTGCAAACCAGCAACGTCTCGAGCTTGAAATCATGTTTCTAATACTTGCATTTTCACCCAACGATTCATGTTCCTCAATCGGTTGGTCCGTGTTCGTTTGCGTGTCCGATGGTCACCAAATTGACCACTAAACCATCATGGTCACTGCCAGGAATAGTGAAACTCGAGACATCGGTGGCATGAAGTCCAG
>CAZXAX010000119.1:0-2336 GCA_964638795.1 uncultured Bifidobacterium sp.
CAGGGACTCCGGGTTGACCACCTGGTGGAGGGTTCTGTCCACCTGGTGGTGGGTTTACAGGAGGTGGGTTCTGTCCACCTGGGTCGGCTGGGGCTGGGTGGTCTCCGCCGTGCTCCGCCTGCGCCGTCTCCGCCGCAAATGGCGTGGTCGCCGGCGCGATCGAGAGCGAGATCGAGGCGATCAACGCAAGGGTGATCGCGAGGATCATTTTGTGGGGCAAGTGCTGGTAATGAACCTTATTATTCATATCAATTACGTTCCTCCACTCAGTGCATTGCTCGAGCGCTATGACTCGTTCGGCCCGATCGTACTCCTGCCTCGCATCGCCTTCAAGGGGCCTCCTCCACTGTGGGTGTGCGAGAGGGGGCTCCGAGCCCGAAAGACCACCGGCCCCGGGGTTTCCCCCGAGGCCGGTGGTGTCTAGTCAGGTCGTGCCCTGGCTAGGGCGCAGAAGGGTTACTTCTGCAGAGTGACCGTGTCGGTGATGCTGTCACCGAACGTTGCGTACACCGTCCAGGTGCCGCGGAGCGCAATCGTGTAGCGAGCCACACCGCTGGCATTCGCCTTGCGGTAGTAGGTCTTCGTCACACCCGACGCGTTCTCCAGCACGAAGGCCACCTTGAGTCCAGCTGCACCAGGACCGAAGTCCGCCGTGGCAACCTTCTTCTTCGGACCGGCTGTCAGATCAGACTTCGAGGCGAGGTTCGTATCGCGCACCGTGACGGTGAGCGTGTACGTGCCAGCCGTGCTGCCTGTCGTCGTGCCGTCGATGTCCGTGTAGGTGAGCACCATCGTGTAGGTACCCTTCGTCGTTGGAGCAGTTACCTCAACGGCACCTTCGCCGTCAACAACGATCCAATCAGCACCCTGGAAATCACCAACTGCCTGTTGGGTGCCGTCCGTCTTTCGGATTTCACCAGCCGCCGTGTTGGTGGCTGGGGAGAGAACGAGCGTGGCCGCATCAGCGACGGTTGCACCGAAGCCTGCCGGCTTGCCTGCATCATCAACCGCCGTCAACTCGACATCAAACTTCTCGCCCGGTCCAACCAGGAGCTTCTCCATGGCGATTCCGGTGATTTTGGTTTCTGCCGAGGTGCAGGTCACATTGATCGTTGCATTCAATTCATCATCGTTTGCGTTTGTGTACACCACCGTAATCGGGAATGCACCCTGGAGTGCGGTTGTGCAGAGCGTTGCGTCTACCGAAACGTAACCGTCGGCTGAAGCAACAACTCCACCGTCAAAGTTCGGGGCATCACCAGCATCAATGCGGGTGGCTGCGATCACGACTCCGGCCGACGTTTCGAACGACACAGCGTCATCCAAGGCGTCTAGGTTTGCTGCCGTGAGCGGCAGGGTGTTGCCCGCTCCGTCCTTGTACGTGAGTTTTGCAAAATACGCAGCGGCAGTGCCATCTACGTCACCAGCGCCAATCGTCTTTGACGTCATCGCCTGGGTTACTGAAATGCTCTTGACGTCACCGTATACGTTAATTGTGATCGCCTTGATCACGATTCCCGATGCGGTGATGGTGAGCGTGCCAGTTCCCGCGGTGTCTACGTCCGCTGAATCGACGAGGCCGATGCAAACCGTATCCTCACCGTCAGTTACGAGCGAGCTGCTCGAGTCAAAGACAGTGATCCCGGTGCAATCTGCAGCATCAACTGCGTTCACTCCAACCTTACCGGCGAGTCCGCCAGTAATTGTTGCTTGAATCACTGAAGTCGTGAGGTCCGTACCGTACACATTTTCAACGTCTACCGCGACGTCACCAATGGCCGTGTACACCATGCCCCACTCTGTGCCTGCAGTATTGGCCGTCAAATTTGCACCAATTGCAGCAGCTGATGTCGTTGATGAGACATCTGGTGCTGTGGTGCTTGCAGCGGTAATGCCCTGAAGCTTCAGACCCCCAGTTAGCGTTGCGGTGTTGTCGTCCGCAACTGTCACGGTGACAATTGCGCCTGCCGCTAGCTTGTTCAAGGTAACTGTCCACGTCGCATTGTCTGCCGCATCATCAAACGTCACGTTTGCTGAGCAGGAGGTTGTTGTAGAAACGATCGAACCAAACACCGACGTGCTGTCAGCAGCACCAGTGCATGAGCGGATAGTTCCACCAGAAACAGTGACGCTATATGAACCATTGTCATCTGTTGCGTGATCCGGATTGATCACTACTGTGAACGTGGGATATACGGATGTCAACACATACGCATACGTTGCATCTGCGGCATATTCCGATGTCGCATCAAACGTTTGCGTCGCATCGTCAGCTGCCGCGCGAGCGACTGGCACGAACGCAGAGCCGAAGAGCCCTGCGAGCAAGCCCGCCGTCG
>CAZXAX010000120.1:0-2297 GCA_964638795.1 uncultured Bifidobacterium sp.
TGGGTCGTGCCTTGCCAGACGATGAAGCCATCGAAGCCAAGATGGTGACCAAGGCAATTGAACGTGCACAAACAACTGTCGAGCAGCGCAATGGCGAGATCCGCAAGAACGTTCTCAAGTACGACGAAGTTATGAACGAACAGCGCAAGGTGATTTACCAGCGCCGTGATCAAATTCTTAATGGCGCAGATCTCAAATCGGGTGCGATGGAGTACCTTGCCGATGCCGTTGATTCACTTATTGAGACCTATTGCGTTTCAGAAGCTGACGACGAATGGGACCTAGACGGACTCGCACTCGAGTTGAACTCTTACTGGCCAAGCAAGATCGACGCAGCGTCTCTCGGCAGCGTTGGTTCAACTGACGACATGTACGACTTGGTGATGGCCGACGCGACCGCTTACTACACCCAACGCGAAGCAACACTTGGCGAAACCACCATGCGCGAGATTGAGCGTCAGGTGATGTTGCGGATCATTGATCAGCGCTGGCGTGAGCACCTCGAAGAGATGGATTACCTGCAAGAGGGCATCAACTTGCGCGCGATGGGGCAGAAAGATCCCCTGGTCGAGTGGCAGCGCGAAGGTTTCGAAATGTTTGGCGAAATGATGAAGGGCATTGCGCAAGACTTCGTGAAATACGTGATGCATGTTCAGGTCGTCCAGCAGGGTGAGCCAGCGGTTCAAGTGCAGAACCTGCAGCAAATCTCTTCCGAGAGCGTTTCGCAGGATGCTTTCGGCAACGTTGCGGCGCAAGCTATTGCGTCAGGCGAAGTTGATCCCGCTGCAATACGCCAGCCAGAAGAAACCAAGAGCCAACCAGTGGTGAAGTCTGAGTACGACCGCACCCCACGTAACGCACCGTGTCCGTGCGGTTCAGGTAAAAAATTCAAGCAGTGCCACGGCTCCAACGTCTGACGGGGCTCAACCATGCGTGACTTTACTGACGACCTGCGCGAAGTGCGCCGCCGAATTGATGAAGCCAAGAACTATCTGCGTATCGACGATTCCCGTATTCGCCTCGGGGAACTCGAGGTGGAAGTTGCCAAGCCAGATCTGTGGGATGACCAAGATCATGCAAAAAAGGTCAACGCCGAATATTCAAATGTCAAAGGAGACATCGAGGAGTTTGACGCCCTGGTAATGAGTCTTGAGGATGCAGAAGTACTCCATGATCTCGCCCGCGAGGTTGATGATGCGTCTCAGGAATCAGAGATTGAGGGTGGCATTCGCGACATCTCACTGAAGCTTGATGGTCTCGAGCTCCGCAGCTTGTTTACCGGCGAGCATGATGAAGCAGATTGCATCGTGCAGATCAACTCCAAAGAAGGTGGAGTTGATGCCCAAGACTGGACCGAGTTGTTGTTGCGTATGTACACGCGCTGGGCGGAACGTCGCGGATTCGGTGTTGAGATTGATGATATTTCCGAAGGCAACGAAGCAGGGCTTCTATCTTGTGAATTCACAATTCATGGTCGTTATGCGTACGGACTGATGACCGCAGAGCGCGGAACCCACCGTTTGGTGCGTATTTCACCCTTTGATAATCAGGGGCGACGCCAAACATCCTTTGCCGGTGTGCAAGTGTGGCCCGTGATGGATGCACCCGATGTGGAACTCAATGAGTCCGACATCCGCATGGAAGTTTTTCGAGCTTCCGGTGCGGGTGGCCAGCACGTGAACAAGACCTCGTCGGCGGTCCGCTTGATTCACGAACCAACGGGTCTTGTTGCTTCATCGCAGGAAGAGCGCAGTCAGTTACAAAACCGCGAAAAGGCGATGAACAGATTGCGGGCGATGATTGCTGCTCGAGCAGAAGAGGATCGGCAAGCAGAGTTGGATCGGATCGCTGGGCGTCAAGCCCAGGTTGGTTGGGGCACCCAGATAAGGTCGTATGTGCTTCAGCCTTACCAAATGGTGAAGGATCTCCGTACTGAAGTTGAAGCGGGTAACGTCGCTGCCGTACTTGATGGTGACCTCGATGAATTCATGGAGGGGTACTTGCGCTGGAGGAGGTCCGCACAATGATTCGCCTCGAGAGTGTGACCAAGGAATACGCACAGGAAACCGTTGCGGTGCGCGATGCATCTTTTGAAGTGCAAAAAGGTGAGTTTGTATTTCTTGTGGGGCCGTCTGGTTCCGGGAAATCAACTTTGTTGCGACTCATGAATCGTCAAGAGAGCCCCGAACGCGGTGAGGTTTGGGTGGCTGGTCGAAACATCAATGAGATGCCTGACTCAAAGGTCCCGTATTTGCGTCGCACGCTTGGCAATGTGTTCCAGGACTACAAGTTGCTTC
>CAZXAX010000121.1:0-2271 GCA_964638795.1 uncultured Bifidobacterium sp.
TGCCGACAGTGCAAGAAAATTGGCAATGAGTTTGTGCATAGTTTGAATTTACTCCTGTTAGAAAGCCCGTATCGGAACGACTCCAGCCGAATTGCCCTTCGGCGTTGCGCGGTGACCACTGAGGTCAGGAATCAAAACTCGTGCATTGTCAAAGGACTCAGTGGAAGTCCAATACCAAATCTGGCCAAATCCGGTCCAATAGCCACGGTAATTCAACTGTCCATAAGCGGTTAAGAGTTCCGTTGCAGACGGAATGAACCAATCTCCGATACTGAGGTCCAGATATGTGGACTCGTAATTATTCACAACCTCGGCAATACCGGTGCAGTTCGCAACCATAATTGCAAAGTTCGCCTGACCAGTGCCGATGTCATATGAAGTCGCGCCAAACTCAGTCGAGTTGTCGTTGCTGCACCACTGCCCAGTGAGTTCAGATGAACCGTTCCAATTGGATGGCGCTAACTCCATGTAGTCAAAACTTGGATGCTCATCTGATGAATCAACGAAGAACACTCGCCCACCACCTGGACCAATGTCACCGATATTGCAGGTGCCGCCGTATGCACAGCTAGATCCAAAGGCACGAATTGGTCGCACCAATCCAAGTCCCTTAGCTGTGTGCAATTCTGAATTCGTATCAAGGTCGTATGCAACTGCATAGTCATCTTGAATGAATGATTGGGTAGAACTCCAATAAACGTTTGCTGAAAGTTCTAGCCCGAGCGCGGTATTTTGGCTTGCCATCTCCTGTAGTTCGCCGATCGATGGTACGAACCAGTCGGATTTTCCGCCATACACAAGATCTGGGACTAACTCCCCTGCGGCAAACGAACCAGCAGCACAATCTGTCGTTGCATTTCGCATACTCAAGGTGTTGCTGCGCCCATCACCGATCTCACGGCCAGTAGCTGTTGGAGTGCCATATTCCGCTGCGCATGTCCAACTAATCAATTCAATTAACGGACTACTCCAAGCATCTGGTGCTGCCTCGAGGTAATCCCAATCGAACTCATTGGCGGTGTCTACATAGAAAACTTTGCCTCCGCCGGGTCCAGTGTCTCCAAGTGAGCAAGGTGCCTGACCATTGGCGCAAGAGGGGGCGATGGTTGTGGTGGTCGTTGATGTCGTCGTTGTTTCAGCAACCGTTGTTGTTGTTGATTCAATCGGGAGATACGGCGCGCTCTTCACCCAACGAATCTTTTGACGTGAACCACACTTTCCGCGCAACGCAACGAACATTTTCTTCGTGCGGCGATCCACACATGCCGTCAACATTTTCTTTTGTGCGCTATATGTACCCCACCAGATTCGGGAGTGCCCTCGACCGCATTGTGGTGGAATCGGTGTGGCAACAATTTGGCGAGTGCGCTTCACCATGCATGCCATTGCTTCCGTGGGACGATTCACCGACCATGAGAGTGGAATATCAGGACCACAATTTCGTTTGTACAGGAGCACAAAATCCTGCACACGTAGGCACACATTGATTCGACGCGGAAGTGCCTCAGCGGAGTCGGGTGGAAAATTTGTGGCCACAACGATGCCAAGCAACGCAAGCATCGCCAACAGCACTGGATTCAATTTATGCATGGTCTGACCTTGCTTTTGTTAAAAAGCACGCACCGGAATCACACCAAGGAGATATTCCTTGGCTGTAAGTGTCATCTCAAACGCATCATTTCTCAGCACTGCAGCGTTATCTGGAAATGGCTGAAACTCCGATGAAGTCCAGTAGAGAGTTTGCCCAAATCCAGTCCAGTAGCCCAAGGGTTGAAGATTTGTATAAGCCGCAGAAAGCTCATCAGCAGAAGGTATGAACCAATCAGAAGAAGTCTGCCCAAGATATGTGGACTCATACGAAGCAACGGTCTGAGCAATTCCAGTGCAATTCAAAACCATGATGTCAAAGTTGCTTTCGCCCGCACCAATATCTCGCGCGTACGCGCCGTAGCCAGTAGTGGTGTCGTTGCACCACTTTCCAGTGAGTTCAGACGCCCCGTTCCAGCTCGATGGTGCCATCTCCATGTAATCCCACGATGGGAATTCTTCAGCTTCATCAACATAAAAGACGCGTCCACCACCTGGGCCAATGTCACCTATCTCACATGTGCCAAGACCACTTGCGCAACTCGCTTCTGGGGTGGATGTTGTTGGTGGTGTGATCGGGAGATACGGCGCACTCTTCACCCATCGAATCTTCATCTTGGCTCCACACCGACCGCGCAACGCAACGAACATTTTCTTCGTACGCCGATCTACACACGCCGTCAG
>CAZXAX010000122.1:0-2268 GCA_964638795.1 uncultured Bifidobacterium sp.
TGCCGACAGTGCAAGAAAATTGGCAATGAGTTTGTGCATAGTTTGAATTTACTCCCGTTAGAAAGCGCGTACCGGAACGACTCCAACCGAACTGTCACCCTTCGGAGTGGCGCGATGACCACTGAGGGCAGGAATCAAAACTCGTGCATTGTCACCGAGTTCCGTGGAACTCCAGTACCAAGTTTGACCAAATCCCGTCCAAAGGCCCCGGTAATTCAACTCTCCATAAGCGGTTAAGAGTTCCGTTGCAGACGGAATGAACCAATCCCCGATACTGAGGTCCAGATATGTTGACTCGTAATCATTCACAACCTCGGTAATACCGGTGCAGTTGGCAACCATGATTGCGAAGTTCGCCTGACCAGTGCCGATGTCATATGAAGTCGCGCCAAACTCAGTCGAGTTGTCGTTGCTGCACCACTGCCCAGTGAGTTCAGATGAACCGTTCCAATTGGATGGCGCTAACTCCATGTAGTCAAAACTTGGATGCTCATCTGATGAATCAACGAAGAACACTCGCCCACCACCTGGACCGATGTCGCCGATATTGCAGGTGCCACCCCAAGCACAACTAGATCCAAAAGCACGAATTGGTCGCACCAGTCCGAGTCCTTTGCCAGTGTGCAATTCTGAATTCGTATCAAGGTCGTATGCAACTGCATAGTCGTCTTGAACGGTTGATTGGGTAGAACTCCAATAAACGTTTGCTGAAAGTTCCAGCCCCAGCGCGGTGTTTTGGCTTGCCATTTCCTGCAGTTCGCCGATCGATGGTACGAACCAGTCAGATTTTCCGCCATACACAAGATCTGGGACTAACTCCCCTGCGGCAAACGAACCAGCAGCACAATCTGTCGTTGCATTTCGCATACTCAAGGTGTTGCTGCGCCCATCACCGATCTCACGGCCAGTAGCTGTTGGAGTGCCATATTCCGCTGCGCATGTCCAACTAATCAATTCAATTAACGGACTACTCCAAGCATCTGGTGCTGCCTCGAGATAATCCCAGTCGAATTCATTGGCGGTGTCTACATAGAAAACTTTGCCTCCACCAGGTCCAGTGTCTCCCAATGCGCACGCTGCACGACCGTTTGCACACGTTGGTGCAATTGTCGTGATGGTCGTTGATGTCGTCGTTGTTTCAGCGACTGTTGTTGTTGTCGATTCAATCGGCAGATACGGCGCACTCTTCACCCATCGAATCTTTAGACGTGAACCACACTTACCGCGCAACGCAACGAACATTTTCTTCGTGCGGCGATCCACACATACCGTCAACATTTTCTTTCGTGCGCTATATGTACCCCACCAGATTCGGGAGTGCCCTCGACCGCATTGTGGTGGAATCGGTGTGGCAACAATTTGGCGAGTGCGCTTCACCATGCATGCCATTGCTTCCGTGGGACGATTCACCGACCATGAGAGTGGAATATCAGGACCACAATTTCGTTTGTACAGGAGCACAAAATCCTGCACACGTAGGCACACATTGATTCGACGCGGAAGTGCCTCAGCGGAGTCGGGTGGAAAATTTGTGGCAACGACGATGCCAAGCAATGCCAGCATCGCCAACAGCACTGGTTTCAATTTACGCATGGTCTGACCTTGCTTCTATTAAAAAGCACGCACCGGAATCACACCAAGAAGAAATTCCTTGGCTGTAAGTGTCATCTCTAACACATCAATTCTTAGCACTGAAGCGTTATCTGGAAATAGCTGAAACTCCGATGAAGTCCAATAAGAAGTTTGCTCAAATCCGGTCCAATACCCCAAGGGTTGCAAATTTGTGTACGCCACGTAAAGCTCAAGAGCAGAAGGTATGAACCAATCAGAAGAAGTCTGCCCAAGATATGTGGACTCATACGAAGCAACGGTCTGAGCAATTCCAGTGCAATTCAAAACCATGATGTCAAAGTTGCTTTCGCCCGCACCAATATCTCGCGCGTACGCGCCGTAGCCAGTAGTGGTGTCGTTGCACCACTTTCCAGTGAGTTCAGACGCCCCGTTCCAGCTCGATGGTGCCATCTCCATGTAATCCCACGATGGGAATTCTTCAGCCTCATCAACATAAAAGACGCGTCCACCACCGGGGCCAATGTCACCTATCTCACATGGGCCAAGACCACTTGCGCAACTCGGTCCCGAAGTGGTGGTTGTTGTGATGGGGAGATACGGCGCGCTCTTCACCCATCGAATTTTCATCTTGGCTCCGCACTGACCGCGCAACGCAACGAACATTTTCTTCGTACGCCGATCTACACACGCCGTCAG
>CAZXAX010000123.1:0-2254 GCA_964638795.1 uncultured Bifidobacterium sp.
AAGAAGAATCGACGTGTATCCAGCCCACCTACTGACAAAGCAGAAATCGCTGCAGAGGCACCTGGAATCGGCACCACTTTGTGGCCAGCCTCAATTACCGCTTGCACCAATAACGAACCCGGGTCACTAATTCCTGGCGTGCCAGCGTCGCTCACGAGAGCAACTTCTTCGCCTGCGTTCAGCGCGTCAACGATCTGCTTTACGGCGTCGTATTCGGTGTGTTCATTAACCACGATGTAGCGGAAGTCCTTGGCCCCGATGTGGCGAAGCAGGTTTCCGGTGCGCCGCGTGTCTTCGCAGGCGATCACATCAACTTTGCTCAGTGTCTCAGTTGCCCGCATTGTTAGATCTCCGAGGTTGCCGATCGGCGTGGCGACCACATAAAGAGTTCCCATCAGATCGCCGCACTTGATAGGTGAATCACGGTGGTTTTCATACCTTTACGGAGACCGTGGCGAAGCATCATGCCAGCGTAACTTTCCAGCACCACCCGCGCCGACAGAACAGGAAGCATGACTTGGTTAGGTTGCACAGTTTTCATTGTGACGATCAAGCCCGAAGCATCCACATGAGCCACGTCAATTGGAAATCGCATGCCCAGGGTGTGTATCCACCGAGTATTTGGCAGAACCAAGATTGATTCGAAGTTGTCCAATCCAAGCAGTCCGAGACGGCGTAACGAACGCGTATGCGCAATCGATGCTCGAAGCAACCCAACTGAAGTGGCGATGGCGCCCGAGTGCCATTGACGATCAGACGTTGAAACGGATCTCCATCGTGTCACCATCAACCACCTCGTAGTCCTTACCTTCAGCGCGGATCTTCCCGAGCTCTTTGGCCTTTAGCCACGAGCCAATCTCCAAGAGTTCATCCCAGTGGATGACTTCGGCGCGAATAAACCCACGCTGAAGATCGGAGTGGATCTTGCCGGCGCACTCCGGGGCCCTGGCACCGGCGTTAAAGGTCCACGCACGCGTTTCTTTCTCTCCTGTTGTGAAGAATGTGCGCAGTCCAAGCAGGTGGTAGGCAGTGCGCACCATCCGTGTAAGCGCACCATCGCCGAGTCCGAGGCCCTCGAGCATTTCGCGGCGCTCATCGGGATTTTCAATTGACGCCGCTTCAGCTTCGAGTTGAACGCACATGCCAAGGACCTGCACATCGTCATCGTTGGTGGCACCATGTTGAGCAAACTCTGCTCTAACCCGCGCTTCGACTTCTGGAATTTTGTCCAGATCGTTCTCGCCCACGTTCACAACTGCAAGTACGCGACGATTAGTGAGGAGAAATTGTGGCGCAAGCCCTTCACGTTCTTCGGGTTTCAACCCAGCGCGATAGAGCGGAGTGCCCTCGGCCAAAAGAGCGTGAGCTTTTGTAAGTAGTGCGGCCTCTTCGGCAAGACTCTTGTCAGATTTCGCAGCCTTCTGTGCGCGTGCCAGTCGTGACTCAACGGTTTCTAAATCTGCAAGAGCGAGTTCGAGTTCGACCACACGTAGATGCTCAAGGGGATCGGAGGGGCCAGGCACATCGTCGTCTTCGAATGCTCGTAGCACGTAAACGATCGCATCAACTTCACGGATGTTCGCGAGAAATTTATTGCCGAGACCCTCACCTTTGCTGGCTCCCTCGACCAAGCCACCGATGTCCACCACCTGGACCGAGGCGTGAATTGTGGACTTCGTTTTCGACATCAATGCGAGAGCGTCCAAACGCGAATCGGGAACCTTGGATACCCCGATGTTTGGGTCCTTGGTGGCAAACGCATACGGGGCTGCAAGTGCCCCGCCCCCAGTTAGTGCGTTGTAAAGAGAAGACTTGCCCGCATTGGGGAGCCCGACGAGGCCGAAACGTTCCATAAGAGGGCTTCAGGCTAGTTGGAAAGCCCTAGAAGTAGCCTTTTTGAGGGATTCCCACTATCGTCATAGTGCAAATCCCAACCCCTTGGAACCAGCCCGTTTGGAGCCCGAATGAGCACCTTTGACCTCGATCTCAGCAAGTACCAACTCGGTTGGAGCGATGAAGTCGAGTACGCCTTTGATCCACAGAAGGGCTTGAACGAGGGAGTGGTCGACCAGATCTCGTGGTGGAAAGGCGAGCCCGAGTGGATGCGCAAGATGCGGTTGCGGAGTTTCAATGTTTTTGAAAAGAAGCCAATGGCGCAATGGTTCGCCGCCAACATGCCAGACATTGACTTTCAGGACATCTACTACTACCTAAAGCCGGCAACTGAGCAGGTGGATGAATGGGACGATCTGCC
>CAZXAX010000124.1:0-2251 GCA_964638795.1 uncultured Bifidobacterium sp.
ATTCGAATCATCCGCTGATGCATTGAATAGGTAGTGGGCTTTGCCTGCTGTGCAAAAATTGAACCCGTGACTGATGGGGGAAAAGTCGCGCTGGGCAGTCATGCCCATCGACGGGACATTGAGGGTCTGCGCGCGATCGCAGTTGTGCTCGTGCTTTTGTACCACCTTGGCGTCTCGGGTTTCGCCGGCGGCTATGTCGGCGTTGATGTTTTCTTTGTTGTCTCTGGCTACCTGATCACGAATTCGCTACTCAGTGAGTCCCGCCGAGAGAGTGGGCTCAAACTTCGTAATTTTTACGCACGGCGAATTCGGCGGTTGTTGCCGATCTCTGGTGTGGTGCTTATATCAACGGCGATTGCATCGGCTTTCATTCTTGAACCTGGGCGGATACGGGACGTGGGCGTCGATGCAATCTCCAGCGGTCTGTTCTCATCTAACTGGGTATTCGCTGGCCGTGCCACCGACTACCTTCAGGCGTCACTGCCACCTTCGCCCCTGCAGCATTACTGGTCGTTGTCGCTCGAAGAGCAGTTCTACGTGGTGTGGCCAATCTTGTTGGTTTTCGGGCTGGCAATTGATCGTCACCTAAAACGCAGATTGATTGTGCCGATCACAATTGTGGTGATCGTGATGGCGAGTTTCATCACCTCGGTAGTGACCACGCCCGACCTCACAACCTGGGCCTACTTCGGGCTTCACACACGTGCCTGGGAGTTAGGAATCGGGGCGTTGATTGCCGTCTTCCTCGCAAACGGATTCGTGATGAATACGAAGTTGGCTGCAGTACTCGGCGCAGTTGCTTTAGCTGTGATCGGGTTCAGTGGGTCAACCTTTGAGCCCCCGATCAATTTTCCCGGCTGGATCGCATCGCTTCCCGTTCTGGCTACAGCCTTGCTGGTGATTGTTGGATTCACACACCACAATTTGGTTTCACGATTTCTTGGCAATCCCGTATTCCATTTCATCGGCGCGCGTTCCTACTCGCTCTACCTGTGGCACTGGCCAGTAATCATCCTTTACGAGGCACGAATCGAAACATCGCTTGACGCTTGGGATCGCCTCGTAATTGTCGCTATCACCGCAGTGCTGACAGAGCTTGGTTTTAGGTTGGTTGAAAACCCGATTCGTTTCAACGCCACACTGGTGCGTTCTGCTCTACGCACTTATGGGGTCGGAATCGCTTCGGTTGCCCTAGTAGTTGGTTGTGGAGCGGTTGTAGCTAACTATGAACGCGATGTGAGCTCGGGCTTTGATGCCGAAGTCATAGATGTTGAATCTGAGAAAACTTTGGAAGATCGAGTGGAGGCACTGCGCGTTGCGGTGCGGGAATCAACTCTGCCACGCCCCCTGCCAGACAACTTGACACCAAGCTTGAGCGAAGTGGGCTCGGGCTGGTTCTCAGCTGAACTTGGTAACTGTTTTGTGAAGGCTCCGAGCATCGAAGTCCCACTGTGTGAATATGGCGATCCAAACGGGGCTGTGACTGTGGCCTTGTTTGGGGACTCACATCTGGCCCAGTGGTTTGACGTATTGAACGAGTTTGCCAAAGAGAACTCAATCAAGCTCAGGTCATACATGCATGCAGGGTGTTCGCTTGCTGGCATCGTCACGTTCAATGGTCTTGCGATGCAGGTGGAAGATTGGTGCCCGGTTTGGCGCGATGCGGTACTAGATGATCTGAAGTTTCGTGCGCATGACTATGTATTGATGACGAACGGCTTTCAGTTAGTGGATGCTGAAACTCGCGAAGTAATTGCAGCGGACAAATGGGCCACGGGAATGGCCGAAACAATCGCTGCAGTAACTGAAGCGGGTGCTGTCCCCATTTACTTTGGCGATAATCCAACTCCGTTGCCGAAACTGTTCCAATGTCTGGTCAACAACGTAAGTGATGTGAGTGCGTGCTATTCCAGCAGACCCGAATCAACGCGCTCAGACTTCAACATTGCTGGTCGCCAAATAGTTGAAGGAGCGGGTGGTCTCTACATTGATCTCGCCGATTACGCGTGCTCGGGGAGTGTGTGCCCCGCAGTTATCGGCAACGTGCTGCTCTATCGAGACTGGAGCCACTTGACGGGTGCTGGCACCGAACTGTTGGCACCCGTTGTAACTGGAATCTTGAGGGAGTTCATCGACCAGAGCCGCGGCTGAGTGGCTTGGTAGCATGGGAGACCGCATATCCCGGAAACGGGCGATTAGCTCAGTTGGTTAGAGCATCTGCCTTACAAGCAGAGGGTCGGGGGTTCGAGTC
>CAZXAX010000125.1:0-2235 GCA_964638795.1 uncultured Bifidobacterium sp.
TCTGCCGAAGGCTCGTAGTCCTCATAGACATCATCAGGGTTAAGGCCGAGATAATCCATCGCCTTCTTCCAAATGCTCATGTGGGACTACCTCCTTTCCGCTGTAAGGCTAATGCACGAAATACAGGTAAAAGTGGCATCACCTGGCGCCGAAAAGGATTGTGCCGAGTCGCAACACGGTGGCACCTTCTGCAACAGCGATCGCAAAGTCAGAACTCATACCCATTGCGCAGTCCACCAATCCCAAGGTGTCAGCCAACGATCGAAGGGATTTGAAGCACTGTCCCGTGGCCACACTGCCAGCATTAAGGGGCGCAATCGTCATGAGACCAGTCGCATTGATGCCTTGGTCAACACAAAGCTCCAGCAGGTCGGCTACCTCACTTGGAGCACAGCCAGATTTCGAACCCTCGCCCGAGATATTCACCTGCAGCATCACTTGAGCACCAGGGGCACGTTTGGCGATTTCACGGGCTAAACCAGCGGTATCAACCGTTTGCCACACGTCAACGATCGGTGCCAGCGAGCGCACCTTGTTTGACTGCACGTGCCCAATGAAGTGCAGCGGCAAGGGCTTAGTCTCCGCAAACTTAGACACCGCCTCTTGGGCGTAGTTCTCACCAACGGCGTCACAGCCACACGCAGCTGCAGCAATTGCGGCTTCCACGCCATGGGTTTTTGTTACAGCGACAATTCGAATTGTCGCTGCCCGCTCCGCTCCGGCGATTGTGACGATCTCGCCGCGGACACGCTCGTAATTTTCCGCGACCTGCGCGGGGTCGATCATCGGCGGTTACTTGAGGAACGACGGCACATCAAAGTCGTCGTCGTCATCGCCGTCACTTGGTCCATCAGTATCGCTGAAGATGTCCTTCAGGCTTGAGCTCGGCTTTTCGCTAACTGCGCGCAGAGTTGACCGGCCACCAGAAGAAGCTTGACCACCATCCCAGCGCTCAAAGCCGGCTGCGATGACGGTGACTTTGACCTCGTCACCCATTTCATCGTCAACGACCGTGCCGAAGATGATGTTTGCATCAGGGTGCGCAACTGCATGCACAATTTCTGCGGCTTCGTTCATCTCGAACAAGCCCATGCTTGATGGGCCAGTGATGTTGAGCACGATTCCCCGCGCTCCGTCAATTGCTGCTTCAACCAGTGGCGACGAGATGGCTGCCTTGGCTGCAATCACTGCACGATTGTCGCCACTTGCCTGGCCGATTCCCATGAGCGCTGAACCGGCGTTTTGTAGGACCATCTTCACGTCGGCAAAGTCAGTGTTAATGAGGCCGGGTGTAGTGATGAGAGTGGTGATGCCCGAGACGCCCTGCATCAGAATTTCGTCTGCCATCTTGAAGGCATTGATCACACTGGTCTTGTCGTTGGACATCGAGATCAATCGATCGTTGGGAATCACAATGAGGGTGTCCACTTTTTCTTTTAATTTCTGGATACCGGCTTCAGCTTGAGTAGCTCGCCGACGACCCTCAAAAGCAAACGGTCGTGTTACAACACCAATTGTGAGTGCCCCCATCGCCTTGGCAATTTCTGCGATGACCGGCGCAGCACCTGTACCCGTGCCTCCACCTTCGCCAGCAGTTACGAAAACCATGTCGGCTCCAGAGATCATCTCTTCGATCTCATCCCGATTTGCTTCAGCAGCTTCACGACCAACTTCGGGGTCTGAACCCGCCCCAAGACCACGGGTCAATTCGCGACCAATGTCTAACTTCACATCGGCGTCGCTCAAGATCAGTGCTTGAGCATCGGTGTTGATTGCAACAAACTCAACGCCGCGCAAACCAGCGTCGATCATTCGGTTGACTGCATTGACGCCACCGCCGCCAACGCCGATGACCTTTATCACTGCCAGATAGTTCTGTGGTGCGCCGCCCATTGGCGAAACCTCCGCTTCTCGGTTTGGGTATAGATGTTTCCACATCCAGCGAGGCCACATGCGCACCCAGCACTGGAAAAGCCCATTATTCGTGAAACCGAATATGGGCTATTTGACGACTACCTCACCTGCAGAAACATCAATCAGGACTAGCTTTTCCGACTCGGGGCGCCTTAACACCACGACAACCGAAATCAATTTCTGACGAATGTCATTAGGGGCGCCAAATTTGATCAAAGCCCCCGATTGCAGGCTGAGGGTGATATCGCCTGCAGTGGTCACCCCAAAGCGGGCAACTTTTGAGGCCAGCTCGTCGGGCATCGACATCGACAATTGCGCAGC
>CAZXAX010000126.1:0-2186 GCA_964638795.1 uncultured Bifidobacterium sp.
CCGCAAAGCTCTGGCTATTTGGTGTGGCACGCAATGTGGTGCGTAATCAGGAGCGAGGCATTCGTCGGCGCACGAATCTTGCAGCAAGGCTCGCTACAAACTTTTCGGGCATTGACTACGAGCCCGATCCAGCACCAGAGCCCGCGCTCGTTGCGTTGGTTCGTGAGGCACTTGGGGAACTCAAAGGGGACGAGCGCGAACTCTTGCAACTCGTGATGTGGGACTCTCTGACACCGTCGCAAGCGGCTCAAGTCGTGGGGATTCCGCCAGGCACCGCACGTACGAAACTTCATAAAGCCCGTGTGAAGCTACGCACAGCCCTTATGGCACAAGCCCCGGAACGCTTTGTCGAAAACGGACATGTGTACTCAGGCGAAACGGTTTCGCTGAGTGACACTTACAAGGAGGAACAGTGAACGACAACGAACTTGATGCGTTGATGGCATCTGCGAATCCAGTGAGTGAATCAAAGATGGCCGCACTTGATGTCAATTCAGGTGCGGAGGATCTGTTGGAGGCAATCATGTCGGAAACAACAACACGTAGTTACAAACGCCTAGGTTTCGCTGGTGTAGCGGTCGCAGCAGTAGTCGCTGTTGCCATTGGGGTCGCAGTGATTGACGGTGAGCGTGAAGAGCGAGAAGTTTTGCAACTCGTTTTGGCATCTACCAATCGAAGTGAAGCAAAGCTTGGTGAAGAAGCCGCAATGTCAGGTGTAGGCGCACCGGCTGCTGACCGCATGTACTGGCAGCCGACTGAGTATTCAATTGCGGAGTCATTTGAAATGCCTACGGGTTCCTCAACGGTATGGGAGTTCACGGCATCTAAGTCGGAGCGCGATGATTTCCGTGCACGAGCAAGTGAAGCAATTCTGAATCTCGGCGGCACCCCAAATGCCGAACACGTCTGGTCAGACGACTACGAGCCCTACTACTGGAGTTACTCCGATTACGCCCAGGTCGCAGTTTCCTCGGAAACACGTACTGAAGATGGCGCATCTGGCGGAGGTACTTCGGGTTCATCAGGTGGTGCAGTCGATCCAGATGCCCCCGTATCCGAACCAGAACCGAATGTGGTCGACTGCTCGCTCTATCCAAAGGATCCTGGCTGTTACTACGAAGAACCAAAGCCCCCAGTAAATGTTCCAAACAAAGACGAAGCCGACGATCTCGGCCGTCAATTCTTTGAAGATCTGGGTCTTGATCTGAGTGACTATCAAGTTGATGTCTACGCCGATGATTGGGGCGCCTATGTGAGTGCTTACTTGGTCGTCAACGGTCATAACACTTGGATGGGTTGGAACATTGGATTCGGCGAGAATGCCGAAGTCACCTATGCCGGTGGAGTTTTGTCTTCACCGCGTTCCCTTGGTGAATATCCACTCGCAGATCGTGAAACAGTCTTGACCCGACTCAACGAGTACCAATCCGTGATGCCGATGCTCAAAGATGGCCTTGAGTACACGTCTGATGTGGCCGTCGACAGTTCACTTGTCGGGCCTTCGGAAACCCTCACACCTCCAGAAGTGCGCAAGGTCGAGTTGGTTCGTGCCGAACTTGGCCTCACGCAGTTTTACGATGTAAATGGTCGCCTGCTACTCGTACCAGCTTTTGATCTCTACAGCGAAGCTGGTCTTGAAGTAACGATCCTCGCTGTGGCCAAAGAGTTTGTTGACGAAAACACACCCGATGATGTGCCATTACCTGGCGTGGATACACCCACCGATACTGCTGTCCCACCATCTGAGCCCGTTACTTCGGTTGATCCGGTTCCAGGCGATTATGAACCCATACCGCAAGAAGATGCTGACAAATTGTTGGGTCTAAACGAGGAAGAAGCCTCCAAGGTCGCAGCGGGTAATGACTGGATAGTGCGAATCGTTGCGCGTGATGGCGAAAATTTTCCAGTAACTGATGACTATGTAACCAACCGTGTGAATCTCGAAATCGTCGATGGTTTAGTGATGGCAGTGAGTGTTGGCTAGCGCGGCTCGAATCTCAATTGCGCTTGTGGCAATAGTTATTTCTTCAGCGTGTGGCTCGAGTGAAGCCGAGCTCAATCTTGGCGGGAAAGTGTTCGTGGCCACTGAAGCCATTGGAGACATCACAATGCCAACCAAGGTCAAGTTGATTTTCACTGACAGCAACCTCGGAATCAATGCGGGATGCAATAGCGGAGGTGGCGAT
>CAZXAX010000127.1:0-2022 GCA_964638795.1 uncultured Bifidobacterium sp.
ATTATCTCGGCCTTAACCCTGATGATGTCTATGAGGACTACGAGCCTTCGGCAGAGATGGAGCGCCCGACCCGTGCTGCGCGCCCCGAGCCGGGTCGAGTTGACTACACCGATGACGCAAGTCGCCCCACTGTGCGACCAATGCGTGAGCCCGACAGTGGTGCAGTGCGTCGAATTGGTGGCGAAGACTCTGGTGCAGCCTTGCGCCCCGTTGGAGTTCGCACCACCTCAGGTGTGAAGCCTCTGCCACAACCAGGTGAACCCGTAACGGTGAAGCCAAGGCGTTTTGACCAAGCACAAGAAGTCGCCGATCGCTTACGTGAAGGACAACCCGTGATCATGAATCTTGAGGGTGTCGATCGTGAGGTATCGCGTCGACTCGTAGATTTCGCTAGCGGAGTTTGCTACGGAGTCGGAGGCACGATGGAGAAAGTCGCCGTGGGCGTTTTCTTGTTGAAGCCACCTGCCCGTTCGCAGGACGGCTACCAGCGCTGATTTTTTGATGGAAATTCTCTGCCTCATTTGCCAGCTTTACGTGCTGGCGATTTTCGGTCGGGTGATTCTTTCGTGGTTCCCGTTGTCTAGAGGCGGCGTTGCAGAACAGGTGAATAACAAACTGCTGCTGATCACCGAACCCTTACTCGGGCCGATTCGGCGTGTGATGCCACGCATGGGAATGCTTGACCTGTCGCCATTGATTGCGTTGTTGTTTATCCAGATCGTGGTGATGCAACTTCTCCTTGGTTGCTGAAGTCTGCTGGAATACCCGAAGAGGAATCCATGCCGTACCCGAACGTTGAACCACAGCCGAACTTTCCTGCGCTGGAAGAGGCCGTGCTCGACTACTGGTCAGCAGACGGCACTTTCAAGGCGTCGATTGAAGCCCACGATGCGGGTGTCAAGGGTGAAAACGAGTTTGTCTTCTATGACGGGCCCCCGTTCGCCAATGGTTTGCCACACTACGGACACCTTCTCACTGGATATGTGAAAGACGCGGTCCCGCGTTACCAAACAATGCGTGGTAAACGTGTCGAGCGCCGGTTCGGGTGGGATTGTCACGGACTTCCTGCCGAAGTGGAGGCGGAAAAAGAACTCGGCGTTTCTGGTCATCCAGGTATCACCGAATTCGGGATCGACAAGTTCAATGCTGCGTGTCGCACCAGTGTGTTGCGTTACACAGACGAGTGGGAACGCTACGTGACGCGACAAGCGCGTTGGGTTGACTTCGAAAACGATTACAAGACCCTCGATGTGACCTACATGGAAAGTGTGATGTGGGCATTTCGCACACTGTGGGACAAGGGCCTCATCTATGAAGGATTCCGCGTGCTGGCCTATTGCTGGCGCTGTGAAACACCACTTTCAAATACCGAGACTCGCATGGACGACGTGTATCGCGATCGTCAGGACCCTGCCCTGACCGTGTGGTTCCAATTGGAAAACGGTTTGCGTCTTCTCGTTTGGACCACAACTCCTTGGACACTTCCTTCCAATCTCGCGCTTGCAGTTAATCCAGAGCTCGATTACGCAGTTGTTACTCATTCGGACGGCCACGAATACGTGATCGGTGAGGCACGACTCAGCGCCTACGAGCGTGAACTCGGTGAAGTCGAAAATCCTCGCACGATCAAAGGTCATGAATTGGTGGGGAAGAAGTACGCGCCGATGTTTTCGTACTTTGAGAGCACCGAAAATGCATTTCAGGTGATTGGTGCAGAATTTGTCTCAGCCGAAGACGGAACGGGAATTGTCCACTTGGCTCCAGGTTTTGGTGAAGATGACCAGACAACTTGCCAGACTGCGAATATTGCGACGATTTGCCCGATGGACGAGCACGGCCGATATACCGCAGAGATCACAGATTGGGCGGGGCGTCACGTGTTCGAGGCCAACACTGATGTGATTAAACATCTGAAGGAAGTTGGAGTTGTAGTTCGTCACGACACTTACAACCACTCTTATCCGCATTGCTGGCGCTGTGCTGAGCCGCTCGTTTACCGTGCCATGTCTTCGTGGTTTGTCA
>CAZXAX010000128.1:0-1995 GCA_964638795.1 uncultured Bifidobacterium sp.
CCTGGCTGCAGTGAATACTCGGGAATTCGCTTGTGCCACTCTCGTAGCGCCACGCGTAATTCAATTCGAGCAAGATATGAACCAACACAGCGGTGAATGCCGGCGCCAAAGGCCACATGAGGATTGACTTCTCTTGTGAAGTCCACATCCATTGGGTTGGCAACTGTGGTCTCGCTCAAGTTGACGGCAGCGAGACTCACGCGCACTCGGGTGCCTTTCGATAATGGACAACCACTGACCTCGGTGTCTTGGCGGGTGATTCGCACCACACTCGGTACTGGGGTTTCATAACGCAGAAGCTCTTCAACTGCGAGGTGAATGAGGTCTGGATTGTCAACAATCTGCCTGCGATGCTCAGGGTGTTGAGCGAGATAGGCAAATGTGTTTTCTAGTGAATCTGTCACCGTGTCGAGCCCGGCTGGGATGAAGAGGATACAGATATTAAGTGTTTCCTCGCGGGTGAGGACTCCTTCCTTTTCGAGTTTAAGGAAGTAGGAAAGAATGTCCTCAGATTCTTTTGTCTCGCGCTCAGCCATCGCCGCATTGATGAAATTCACAATCCACATTGAAGCCGCGCCTTGTTTAGCAATGCGCTCTTCGTCCGTATTGCCTGCAGGGCGAATCATGTCTTCTTTGACACGTTGAAATGAATCAAGCTCGCTCATTGGCAAGCCCATCAGCGTGAGAAACATCTCGGACGGAAAAGGAAGCGCGAATTCATTTGAGAAGTCACAGGAGCCCCGATCAATGAACTGATCAATCAATCGGTTGACAATGGCAACGATTTGATCTTCGCGAGCGTTCATCAACTTGGGTGTGAACAGCGGATCCAACAGCTTGCGATAGCGCGAATGGTCGGGGGGATCAATCTGGAGGGGAATGGCACCGGTGTCAGAACCGAAATACAGCGCGTCTGGTCCTGAGGAAAACACACCGGGATCCCGAAGTACTTGGTTCGATGCTTCAGCAGTTGTAGTTACTACGTGCTTGGGATCCAACGGTGAAGCAATCACTGGGCCTGCAGCCATCATTTTCAACCAAAGTTGTTGCGCGTCTGCGCCATAGATGACGTCACCAAAGTCCTTACCTAAGACTGAATTGTGTGACTCTTCGGGCATGTGTTCCACGAATTCGAAATCCATAAATTCCCCCTTGTACTATGGTGGTGCAACCTTACTGGGTTCTTGAGGTTCACTTGTCGGCGCCAATGGCAGCCAAGCAATAACCAATTAGATGGTTTATGTCTTCCTGTGAAGGTTCAATACGGTCGCGGAGGAAACGTTGCAGGAGAGTAAAGACAGTTGCGGTAATCGCATCGGCATCGCGTCGCGGATCGTTGGATCCACATTTCGTGAGGGGCTCAATCAAAATCTCAGCCAGATCCGCATAGGCGTCGTTTTTGTCGGCTCTGGAACGATCACTGACCGATGCGGCATTCCAAAGCACTGCACGGGTGGGTTCGGCGATTGAAGGATCAGCTGCTTGTTGCATGATGCAACTGACCCAAGTGGTGATCTGACGACGTGGGTCAGACTGCTTACTCATCTGGTGCGATACGTATGAGACGAGTCGCTCGGCGCCCGCCTCGGCTACGGCGAGTACGAGGTCTTCTTTTGATGAGAAGTGCCGGTAGAAGGCGTCGTTTGAAACTTGCGCCTCACTGACTATGTCGGCCACTCGTGGGCTTGCAGATGTTCCACTGCGGGCCATAACCGCCAAACCGGCGTCTAAAAGGCGCTGCACCTCGTCGGAATACTCTGCCTCGCGGTCAGCTAATGAACGGCGCGCAATCCTTGTAGCGGTTGGCAGAACGGGATTCTTGCTCATCGGAATGTGATTATACTGCTTTGGCGTTAGCCCGAATTAGGGACGAGTTAAGGGGGAGTCATGGGTTGGGATTTTGAAACTGAACCTGAATTTCAAGAGAAGTTGGAATGGGCACGGGCCTTCGTAAAAAAAGAGGTTGAACCGCTCGACACATTGATTCCTCATCTT
>CAZXAX010000129.1:0-1937 GCA_964638795.1 uncultured Bifidobacterium sp.
TAGAGCATCTGCCTTACAAGCAGAGGGTCGGGGGTTCGAGTCCCTCATCGCCCACCATTGATGCAAGGGGCAGGGTTTAACCTTCAACCGTGGACTTGGTCATTGCATGAAGCCAGTGAAAGCTGGCATTGAGTGAATGTGCCAAGAATCGTCGGCCTAGATGGTCTGCGGGGGATAGCCCTGCTGTTGATCATGGGTTTTCACTTCTACCCCCGATACGTGCCAGGTGGCCCCTTCAGTCTGTGTCTTTTCTTTGCGTTGTCCGGGTACTTGATCACTTCAATTGCGCTCCGGGAAATGGAGGCTGGTCGGTTCTCATTGCGGAGGTTCTACGCAAAACGAATTCGTCGATTGTTGCCCGCGTCGCTTTTGGTGCTTGCCGTGCTGGCTGTGATGTGGCTGTTACTTGATTGGTCTGATTCGGAGACTCGTAATGATTTCGGTCTCGCTGCTCTGCAGATTTCCAACTGGCAACAGATCTGGGAAGGGCGGCCATACGGGATGCAAGAAGCATCCCCAGTACTTCATTATTGGTCGCTGGCAATTGAGGAACAGGTGTACCTCGTGCTTCCCATTGTCTTTGTTGTGGTGGGCCTCAAGCGACTGAAGTATGTGCTCCCGGCTCTCTTTTTGTGCTCAGTTCTGGCTCTAGTGCTGGCGTCCGACAATCGAACTCTCGCTTATTACGGAACGCAAATTCGGGCAGCAGAGATACTCGCTGGAGCGATCGTCGCAGTGTTCGCATATAAACGCGAACCAGCCAAGCCGATGTTTGCCACTGTTGTGAGTGCCGTGTCTTTCGGTTTGATCGTGGCTGGAACATTCATATTTTCTCTCAATGACGCCTTTATCTACCAGGGAGGGATGGTTATCAGCGGCGTGCTGTCTGCAGCACTTGTTGGTGTCCTTACTCAAAGCAAGATCAAGCGGGTTTTCGAATGGCGCCCATTTGTGTATGTGGGCAAAATCTCATACGGCGCCTATCTGTTGCATTGGTGCATCTATGTCTCATTAGACCGGACTTCACTGCCGCAATGGATCGTGCCAATAGCAACCATCGTTCTCACGTTCTTGCTTGCCGATGTGATGTTGCGCCTGTTTGAGAACCCGATGCGCTTTCGAGTTTCTGCCAAACGTTTTGTGGCAGTAATTGCCTGCATTGGCATAGTCGGTGGCGCCTCAATGATCAGTGTGAACGCAGCACCACTGAGCTTTGAAGAGGTGGAGCAGCGAATCAAGGGTCAACCCCCTGGCACCGCGGAGCCCGAAACGACAACAGCACCCAAAGCATTGCGTGTTGGATTTGTGGGCGATTCAAAGATGGTCACATTTCGCTTCGGGGCAGGCGTGATGGAGGCAATTGAACCGATTTTCGTTTACGCCAACTCTGGGTGTCCGCTTGGTCGCGGGGGATGGGTGACCGTGGAGTCAGCGCGCCTGCCAGTTGATCCAAAATGTGACTGGGGCGGTCTGCCTGCGATGCCAGTTGATGTCGTGGTGGTTTGGTACGGCTCGTGGGATGCGAGCGGACGCAAGATTGATGCACTTGGTGAGAAGTGGTACTCCATAGAGGACCCCGAATTTGCGCAATGGATGCGAGGTGAGTACCGCGAGTATTTCCAATTGCTGCGCGAAAAAACAGCGGCGTCTTTAATTGCGGTGATAAATGTGTATCCGAATGATGATCCAAGCCTGTACTTGCATAACGAATTCTTAACGACTCTGGACACGGGGTCTGATGTGCAAATTTTGGATGCAGCAGAGTTCTTCACGGCCGTTGATACTGATCACTTTCTTCCCGACGGTGTTCATCTCACCAATGGATACAAGATGAAATATGCCGATGGATCTACTAACTCAGCGCGCGAGTTTCAACAGATGTGGCTGACGCCGATGATCTGTCAAGCAGCTCGTAAAGCGAAGGTGCAAGCAGCACT
>CAZXAX010000130.1:0-1936 GCA_964638795.1 uncultured Bifidobacterium sp.
CTTCTCAGGCGCTGCCACTCTCTCCTTTGCACTCCTTGGATTCAGATGATCCACCTTTAGTGGAGGTGAGATTTGTTGGCGAGGAGTTCACTGTGGGTCCGACCAATTTTTTGGCGGGGGGTTTTCCAGACGGTCAGGTGACTTTCATTCGCGATCAAGGTGAAGTGCGTATGTGGGTGCCGGTGTCAGACCTGGGCCGCACTGTGGAGTTCAAAACGAAGTCCTTCTTGAAGGTAAGGCCAGCAACAGATTTCTCTAATTCTGCGTTGCTTCCCAATGGTCGAGGTTTTGGCCCGGATTATCTGGGTGGTTCGAAAGTCGTCCGACTGAGTGACACCAAACTGGTGATGCTTGTTCACGGTGAGCGCCAACCATGTGCAGGAACTCCTCATCCAGCAATTGTCACCATAGGTATTGCAACATCGGATGACAATGGTGAGAGTTGGGATCGTGGTCCCGCAGTGATTTCTGGACCACCAGCCACAGAATTTTCATGTTCGTCCGAGCAGTTTTATGGCGCAGGGAGCCTCACCGCAGCTGTTGATCCAACGCGGACCTGGCTTTATGTCTGGTTTCAGCATTGGGGTGGTCAGATTTGGGGCGATCCAATAGATGGCATCAAAGTGGCGAGAGCCCGCATTTCTGATGGCCTTGGCCCTGGTACATGGTGGAAGTACAACAATGGAAATTGGGACGAACCGGGTCTTTCCGGTCGAGCAACAACAGTGATTCGCATTCCGGAGCCAATTAGGGAAAACGATTTTGCTGGTATACCGACGGTTACTTGGAATCCAGAATTAGGCCTGTATGTCGCTGTGTTCACGACTTATACAGGTTTTTGGTGGGCCTCATCTGATGACGGTGTGCGCTGGAGTGAAGCTGGGCATCTGCTTGATGGAAAGAGCATGATCACGCCTGGCCTTACATCTTCTGATTTTTGGTACTACTACCCATCATTGATAGATCCTCGTGCAGATGAAGATGGGCGATCAGCAAAGAGCTCGATCTTGTATTATTCCAAAGGTGGTCCGACTAACAGTGTGACCAATTGGTTTGGTCGGCGTGTGCGAATATCGCAATCAGAAGTAACTGAACTTCCACCCACGGGTTTCCAGCCAACGACTAGTCAGGCACTCAATATTCTGCTTGCGGGATTAGTTGTTTTTGGTCTTACACGTTTACGTCGTAGCGCGCCCTGAATACATATAGCCAAGGACCTTTGGACCTGGCATTGAGAAGTTGGCTGTAGTTTCCAGATTGAACTGCGCATCGCGCATCAGGTCAAAGATGGGTCGGTTCAGATTGCAGCCGCCAAAGAGTCGGTTCTGGAGACCATTCAAGCGCTCTTGGCGATTTGCGATCTTGGGGACAGGGGAGAGGCCGTGCTCTAAGAAGACCAATGAACCCCCGGGCTTCAGAATGCGTCTTGCTTCATGAAGTGCAGCGACTGGATCGGGGATTGTGCAAAGACTCATTGTTGAGACTACAAAATCAACCGACGCATCATCGACGTCTATTGATTGTCCGTCGAGTCCAACATATTCAAGATTGACCGGGTGTTTTGCGAGTCGCTTGTCTGCGTACTTTCGTGCCGAAGTGGCGGGGTCAACCGCCAGGTAGCGATCAATGCCTGTGGGTAGATACGGAAGATTTGTTCCTGATCCAAAGCCGATCTCCAGCACTGTGCCATGGACAGGATGAGTAGCAAAAAGCCGCGCCCGTTGCTTGCCAAAACCTTTGCTGCCACACGCCTTGTCAATCCCCCAAGGAAGGATTACGCGTTCGTACAAACCCATTTGAAGAGTGATGCGCGGAAATCAGCCAAATACCAAAGGCAGTTGGTCAATCTCGCGCAGGCCACGACGGTATTTGATTTCAAATCCTGGCTGCAGTGAATACTCGGGAATTCGCTTGTGCCACTCTCGTAGCGCCACGC
>CAZXAX010000131.1:0-1882 GCA_964638795.1 uncultured Bifidobacterium sp.
GATGGGTGGGGCCAAGAATGGAAAGGTGGCGCTGCGTACATCGCCAGCCGTACTCAAACACCGCTCATTCCTGTTTTCATCGATGGAACTGGGTCAATCTTTGGCAAGGGCGCAAAGAAACTGCGACCAGGCAGAACACGCATCGTTTTTGGAGCACCGATTTGGCCAGAACAAGATGAGAACATCCGCGTATTGGGATCCCGACTGCAAAAAGCTGTCGAACTACTCGCTGATGAAGTGAGCACCGACTATTGGGATTCGCGCTTACGTCGCAAAGAGGACGCCACTCCTAAATTGACTGGCCCCGAATACAACGGCTGGCGACGTCAATGGCTGCTTTCAGAAATGCGACAGACGGGTGACACCGGGCAACGTCGTCGCCAAAAGCGTCGCTGGCCAGACATCGGGTGAACATTCGTCATCACTGATCGTGACTTTCATCCGTCAAGAGTGACGGATTGCATCTGTACGTTTAACCGCAATGCAGAGCAAACGCCGAAGTGTCGCATCAATTTTGATCTCGATTTTGATTCTGTCGGTTGCATCAGTTGCTTTATTGAGCTCAATCGGCGCGGTAAGTATCGGCGGATATCGCCCGATTGTTATAACCAGTGGATCAATGCGGCCTGCGGTCAGTCGTGGTGACTTACTCCTAATCAAGAAGTCAGATGACATCACAGTTGGTGACATCATCACTTTTAAGCCGACAACTGGACAGATTGACTCGGTTACGCACCGGGTTGTCGGTATCGAAAATGGAATTGGTGGCATTTCCTACCTCACCAAAGGCGATGCGAATACAACTACTGATGTTGTGCCCATACCTGACGAGCGCGTGATCGGTGTAGTGGTTCGCGAAATACCAAAAGTCGGGTTTATTGCACTCGCACTGCACAATCGCGTCTTCGTTGTGCTTCTGGTTCTTGCATTGCTTCTTATGGAGCTAACGGTCTGGATGTCGAGGAATCGTCATTTAGAAGCAACACAACTAACCACCGAAGGGAAACAACATGAAAATGCAAACTGAAATAAGCGGTACCGAGGTATCGCCCAAATTTAAGAGACGAAAATGGGTAGTTCGAGTCGCGGCTGGATCAGCCGTAGTAGTCGCCATGGCTGCAGGCTCGGTGGCACTCTTTTCGGACACCAAAACCTCATCCACAAACAGTTTTGATGCTGGCACTGTAAGTGTCGGATTGGGTACAACCAGCACAACTTGCGCAGTCGAGCTATTGATGCCCGATGATTCCTCGGCGGGATTCGGAACTGGCTCACAGTCAAAATCCACCTGCACTTATGCCGTTAAATACACGGGAACTGTGGACGCATGGTTGGCCGCAGATGTGTTGGTAGAAACCGGCACGCCATCGCTCTACACCGGAACCAGCAACGGGCTCCAGTACAAAGTCAAGGTTGCCGGTGGGCCAACACTGGTGAATGGAACAACGTTCACATCTGAAGCTGGCTCAAGTATGCAAGTTGATGCTGGTTCATCTGTTAGCAACATCTTGCTAAGTGCCGAACCAGCCGTCGAGGGCGACGAGCTTGAGTTCAATATTGACTACTTGCTGCCCCGTCTAGCACCGAATGCTTTGCAAGGCGGATCAGCAACCATCACAATCACGTTCCACGCTGTGCAAAGTGCGAATCAGCCTATTGGGAGTTGTGTGGCCGGCCGTCAGTGCAATGCAATCACCTGGTACTGATTGATGAAAAGACTGGGTCGCACTCTCGGGGTGATCACACTCCTAAGTGCGACTTCCACATCAACTGCGTTGTTCTCCGCTGAGAGCAATGTGGCTGTAATGCGGTTGACTGGGGCGGCATTCACATCAAGTGTCGCCCCAGTCCCAGTACCCACCCTTACCCCACCGTCGGTGGC
>CAZXAX010000132.1:0-1860 GCA_964638795.1 uncultured Bifidobacterium sp.
TTGTTCGGGTTGAGCCCATAGCCCTGCAACTTCTCGCGGAATTCATCAGGCTCACCATCGGCACGAGGTGCAGCCTTGGTGAGTTCGGCGTAAAGCGGGTGCTGGTCGTCGCCCACCACGCTGATCTTGGAGAACATCGGAAACTTCACTGAGAAATTCGTGCTGCAGAACTGTTCAATCTCTGAGTCGGTACCGGGCTCTTGCGCACCAAAGTTGTTCGCTGGGAAACCAAGTACTGCGAAACCACGATCTTTGTAGTTCTCATACACGCGCTCGAGAGCTTCATACTGCGGTGTGAGTCCGCATTGTGAAGCCACGTTCACTACTAGCAACACATTGCCGTCAAAAGCGGCAAGGCTGGTGTCGTCACCTTTGATGGTCTTTACAGGAATGTTCTGAATGCTGGACATGGTTCCCCTTGGTCGTCAGATGTCGCCGTCAGGCTAGCGGTGATTCAGGCCTCTGCCGACTTGGCGAGGTTAGCGAGCGTGATTTCCATGTTCTTGCGGTTGTACTCCGCACGGTCAGATACGCCAGAGACGAGCTTGCCCAAGCGGCGGTCAAAGCCATTGCGCTTATCCACCCAAAAATGGCGTACCTCGCATGATGATCCACGGTCGGCTACCTCATAACCCCAGGTGCACATCACATGCCCGCCGACCACAAGATCGAAGGCAAAGCGGCGCTCCGGCTCAAACTCTGTAACCCGCACTTTGGTGGACCATTTACGGCGGCCATTCTTGTTGCTTCCTTTCAAGATGGCGCCAACACTCGGGCCCGAAGCCTTAACCCACTGACCCCCCTGGTTCTCTGGCGACCACTCACCCATACGGGGTAAGTCGGTTACCAAAGCCCAGGCCCTTGAGCCAGGCACGTTGATTACACGGGATACGGACACGGTTTCACTGTGATTCGACATGCCAATGAGTCTTGCACCCGCAGAAGCATTGCCTTCACAGGGCGTGTGGGGTTAGCCTTAGAAGCGTGACAACCGCATTGGAGCTTCTACTTACGTAACGGCGACCGCCGCATAACGCTGTCGCCGCACCCTCTGAGCCTCCGGCCAGGGGGTTTTTTGTTGCCTCAGTTCGATTGATCACCAAAACACAGCCAAAGGAATCCGCAAATGCCACCAGCACCGGTAAATCCAAAAAAGATGGAATTCGATAAGTACAAGCCGTTCGTGCCGCTCGTACTCAAAGACCGCACCTGGCCGAACCACACGATCGCCAAGGCTCCGATCTGGTGTTCAGTCGACCTTCGCGACGGCAACCAAGCACTCATTGATCCAATGGACCCCGAGCGCAAAAAGCGCATGTTTCTCGAACTCGTGAAGATGGGCTTCAAAGAAATTGAAGTCGGTTTCCCGTCGGCTAGCCAGCCCGACTACGACTTCTTGCGCATGCTGATTGAAGAAGACCTCATTCCCGATGATGTGATCGTGCAAGTACTGGTGCAAAGCCGTGCGGAATTGATTGAGCGCACCTACGAATGCTTGCGCGGCGCCAAACAAGCCGTTGTGCACTTCTACAACTCAACAAACCTATTGCAGCGCGAGGTTGTGTTCGGACTCGACAAAGACGGCATTGTTGACATCGCAGTTAATGCGGCAAAGCTGTGCAAGAAACTTGAAGATGTTGTGCAGGGCACCCGCATTCGTTATGAATACTCCCCTGAGAGTTTCACACTCACTGAGCCAGAGTTTGCGATTGAGATCTGCGAAGCGGTCATGGACGTAATTCAACCAACACCTGACGACAAGTTGATTCTCAACCTGCCAGCAACCGTTGAGTGCTACTCGCCAAATGTTTATGGTGACGTGATCGAATGGTTCGGGCGCACAATCCGCAATCGTGACTC
>CAZXAX010000133.1:0-1856 GCA_964638795.1 uncultured Bifidobacterium sp.
GAATTCACCAGTGGATGACGGTGCGACTTCAATAGTTTCCGAGCCAGGGTCTGCAAGCGGTGGTTCGGTCACAGTCACACTCACCGTCGCATGCACGAGTTGCCCAAGCTCATCTTCAACTTGGTAGGTGATGGTCTGAGCAACGCCAAAGAATGTTCGTTCGGGTCGGAATGAAACTGTTCCATCACTTTTCAAGGTGTACGTCCCTTCCCCAGAAACGGTCAGAGACTCTTTCGTGCAATTGGGCGGAATCTCCTGAGGGTTCAAACCGCAGAGAAACATGGATGACAGATCCCAGGCGACCTCTGCATCATGGTCATCATTGCCGAGCACAGAGATACTCGTCGGCTTGTTCCAGGATGTGGTTTTGGTATCTGGATTCGCCGCGGGCGGGCCAACGACGACTGGAGTCAATGTCGATGTGGCAGTTTGGCCAACGGCATCGGTGATCATGTAAATCACAGGCGTTTGGTCACCCGGTATCGCATCTGGATCTGCTGCAAATACGGCCTCACCAGTGGCTTGATTGATTGACCAAGTACCTTCGCCGGCGATTGTAAAACCCGTCTTACACACCATGTCGCTTGGGTCAACTAGGCAGGGCCCACCGGCGCCGCCACCTGTGACTATCCCCGCACCGTCACCTAGAACTGTGGTCACAGAGCTGAATGTGGTGCTCTGGCCCGGAAGCAGTGGCTTAACTTCGGGGTCCGCCGTTGGCGCCGGTGGTTCGTCGACCGATATCACGATATTCCCAGAGTCCGATTGACCAGCTGAGTCATCTACCACGTATTTAATCGGAGTAGCAGTGCCCGAGAATGTTGGCAAAGGATCAAAGGTAATCGTGCCATTGGCATTCACCGTGTAAGTACCCTCACCAGAAATAGTCAAAGAAGTCGAAGAACACGAAGCATCAGAAGTGACGGTCGTACAAATCCGAACCGAAGCTGGATCAAGAGTCGCTGGTGAATCAGCCGAGTCATTATCCAACACATCAATTATTTGATTTGTGTTGTAATCACCCGATGACGTGTCATCAACAATTGTTGGCGGGCCAACAACCGAAGCAGTGATCGTTGAAGAAATTACGCGCGAAAGCGAATCTTCCACCACATAAGAAACCGTTCCGGCAGTGCCTGCAAACCCCGGATCAGGAACAAACGTGACGATACCTGTAGTGGTATTCACCGAATAGGTGCCCTGACCTGCCTTGTAAACACTTGTCGCAGTGCAAATGGGTGCGGTTTCGCCATCGCCACACAGACGCACCGTTGTTGCATCAAGACTCACACCAGCTGCAGACGTGTCGTTGTCTAATGGATCAATTGTCTGCGTGGCACCAGAAATTCCTTCCGAAGTGTTCGGGTCTGCATCCGACGGCTCTGGATACTCAACTTCCACGCTGATCTGAGCAGAACTTTTCTGCCCAAAGTTGTCACTAACCACATATTTGATAGCAGTGGCATCACCCGCAAACGTTGGCAAAGGATCAAAAGTGATCGTGCCATTGGCATTCACCGTGTAAGTGCCCTCACCAGGAATAGTCAAAGAAGTCGAAGAGCATGAAGCATCAGAAGTAGCAACCGTACAGATTTTCACCGACGACGCATTTAATGTTGCGCCATCACCAGCCACATCATTACTGAGCACGTTGATGACTTGGTTTGCATCAAATAGTCCGCTTGAGGTGTTATTAACAGCCGTAGGTGCCGCGGCAACTGCCACAGTCAAAGTGGCTTCAGCTTGCTGGCCCACCACGTCGTAGACGCGATACGTATACGACGCCTCTCCGGTGAATGTAGGCGCAGGATCAAAGGTCACAGTGCCGTCGGCATTGACTGTATATACGCCTTCGC
>CAZXAX010000134.1:0-1830 GCA_964638795.1 uncultured Bifidobacterium sp.
ATCTGCCTCTCGGTATTCACGCAACCATGAAGCAATTGCGGCTCGGTTCTCGGTGAGTTGTTTGTAGCCAGCGATGTCGGGAGGTAGGGCATCAAGTGCATTCGCCAATGAATTGCCAGATTCATGGTCTTTAGCCGTTGTGGTCAGTGGTGTCAGGAAAGTCCGAATCGTAAAGAGCACGCACCTTGTTCTTGGAAATCGTGTGAGAGTTTCACGTTCGACACGGAGATAATGATCTGCGGGGGCTACACGTCCCAAGCGTGCAGGTGCCGTGCCGTCGGTCGGTTGGTAGAGGTGAGCATTATCAATCACGCCCCAACCCAGCCGCCACACTGGTTTGCCCACAGAGAGCCGAGCAAGGAAGTCATCAATTGCTGGCTCAAGCTGATCGTTCAAACTGGCAACAGGAGCATGCACTTCTCGCATAGAAAGGCCAAGTTTTGATCGCAAATCCCAACGATTCGGGAAGTGCACACTTCCGGCACCGAAAATCAATTTTCCATCGCGTTCAACCATGACTATCAAGTCTTCTTGCACATGCATCGATATTGCGACAAGTGGATTAAGCGAAGCATCAACGCGCAAGCGCAAAAATCGATCTGCGTGAACTGCTGACAGATGATTACTGATTGCCGAGGTGACTTCCTCAATTTCATCTGATACGCCATCAATTGTCCCAAAAGTTGTATGAGGGAAGTCAACTGACAGTTGTTTTTTCAGATTTAATTCACGGTCAGCGTTCTCGTCGAATATGAACCACTCAACTGGATCGAGAGAACGAATACCAAGTCGCCAACGAAAAGTTTCACCACGGTGCTCGCGGTGTGGTTCAAATCGTGGTGTGCTCACGTCACTATCGTACGAAAACAAAAGAGCCCAGCCGGGGGGCGGCTGGGCTCTTGTTGGCACGTTTAATGCCGCTTGTAGCGTTGCGCTCAACTAATCGTTGTGGTCGTGCTCTCTGCGGGCATGTCATCGGAATGGTCACAGCCGCCAGGGCCACCGTGGGTGGGGAGGGTTTCCTCACCTTGGAATTCGAAGTTCTCATCAAAGAACAAAACCTTATGTGTGCCGTCTTCGAGCAGGACATGTGCTTCGTAGGCGTAGGTGTCACCAGCCACAACAAGCTTTACAGTTGCACCTGGTGCAGCCTCAAGAGCGGCGGCGGTTACTTGATCTGCGATGTCACCTTCAAGTGGAGTCCCATTGAAATGTGGTCCACCGTGCGGACCGTGTCCACCACCGTGGCGTCCACCATCGTGATGTCCGCGACCCTGTCCGCCATCAGTGGGGAGGGCTTCACCTTGGAATTCAAAGTTCTCATCGAAGAAAAGCACTTTGTGCGTGCCGTCTTCGAGCGTGATGTGAGCTTCGTAAGCGTAGGTGTCATCAGTTTCCACGCGATCAACGGTTGCACCTGGTTCGACCTCTAGAGCGGCGGCGGTTACTTGGTCCGCGATGTCGCCTTCGAGGGGTGTTTCCACCGCTGCTTTTGTATCGGGCTGATCTGCGGCGGATGCGATGTTTGTGATGCCGACACTGAGGCCGAGTACTGCTGCACCCGATGCCAGCCAGATCATCGCCTTTCGCTTGGTGAATGTTGACTTGTTCATGTTCAATTCCTTTGTTTGAGGGAGCATCCCGATCGGGATAAAACCAGTCTTGGCAACGTAATTAAGAGGTAGATACTGAGTTGGTTAGAGGAGGGTAAGAACTCTCCAAAAATTCCGCCATGGCAGCAATGATTGGCGAAAAAGCTGGTCAGCGGAGGCTTGCGGGATCAATTTCTTCGTCTGGAAGTTTCTTGAACACGATTACTGCGCAAACGAT
>CAZXAX010000135.1:0-1674 GCA_964638795.1 uncultured Bifidobacterium sp.
GGAGTAAATTCAAACTATGCACAAACTCATTGCCAATTTTCTTGCACTGTCGGCATTTGTAGCCGGAGTGGCTTTCTCTACTACTTCCAGTGAATCGTCCGTATCGGCGATCACTTATCCAGCGATCGTGCGCGTGTGCGTTGAGAACTCGACTCAGTTAATGCGTGTGAAAGCAGCATGCAACACAGAAACAGAAACTCGCGAGTCTTGGCCAGCAAATGCATTCACGCCACTGGAGCGGACTGTATGCGTGCGCAGAGATGGGCTCTTGGGGTATTCCTCCGAGCAAGAGTGCGATCTCGGAACCAAATTGTCGTTCACGGTTCACGGTGCAAGTGACAACTACATCTATGGCTGTGTGCAGGCGCGTACCAAACTTCTTAAGCGTGTCACTTCACCGCGTCAGTGTGCGGGTCGCGTGTTGCGTTGGTTGTTGACCAAACAAGCACCAGCAACTTGCGCGAACCGTGGCGCCGAATGCGTTATTGGTGATATTGGCCCTGGCGGCGGAGTTGTGTTCTTCGTAGATAGCGCGGATGAGCACCCGTTTGATTTTCTGGAAGCAGCAAAGTTGAACTGGTACCAAGGGCAAGATCGCGATGGATACACGGCGTGCCCTCGCGCCAATGGAAACCCAATTTCTGACACACAAACCGCTATCGGTACCGGTGAAGCCACAACAGATTTGCTTATGAACATCTGTAACTTAAATCCAACCTATGACTATGTTGAAAACCAGAGAACCGTTGTTCATTATGTTGATGCGTACAACTACAAGGGCCTAAACGATTGGTTTATCCCATCTTGGGATGAGATGCAGGCTGTGATTTCCGCACATAATCTTGACCTAGGCGTAGGACTCCGAAATTCTGGCTACTGCACCACAAAAATTGTTGTGACCATTCGGGGTGGTAGCACTGTAAATGACATCCATATTGCGGAATTAGACGGTCGTTACAGCACGGGTTCTGCTGGGAGTGAATGCACTCTGCGCCCGATTCGCGCTGAATAATGAGCACGCGCGTTCCTTTATTTTTAAAAACTTCTTAGATTTACCAGTCGTCAAAACACCAAATTCGGAACTAGACATTTGGGTATGAGCGATTTCGAGCCCACCCCGCCACCGCCGCCACCACCGAGTTTTCAAGCACCGCTACCGCCGGCGGCACCAAAGAAAAAAGCTGGCAAGGTCGCTGGAATTCTCGCGGTGCTCGTGGCAGTAGGTCTGATCGCGGCAGCGATAGGCACCGCAGTAACGGGTGATGAAGAATCCAATGATTCACCTGTAACTACTCAAACCAGCTTGCAACAGTCGAGCCCGATTGTCACTGCTGCACCTTCAAACAACGGCGAAGCCAAGACCGCTGTTGGCGAAGCTGTGAAGGTAATTGGGCCAAGCGTGGTCACCATCACTTCAGATGTTTCAAACGGCATGGGTGGGAATGGTCAATCCGCAGGCACTGGAATCATCATCACACCTGACGGTGAAATCATCACCAACAACCACGTAGTTGAAGGTGCAAACTCAATCAAGGTGCGTCTAGCTGGACAGGTTGATCCCGTTCCCGCAACTCTGCTTGCTGCGGATCCTTCAAATGACCTTGCCCTAATCAAGATCAATGGCCAGGACCTACCAGCTGCAACATTCGCTGATCCAAACACAATTGCAGTTGG
>CAZXAX010000136.1:0-1671 GCA_964638795.1 uncultured Bifidobacterium sp.
ATGGGGGTTCAAGTCCCCCCTTCGACACCATTGTTAGCGAAACCTGCCGCGGAGTCGAGTGCGCGGAGCAAGGCTCAGCGGACCAAGGCTTCAAGATCGCCCCACGATGCCACGACCTGGACGTAACGATTCAACATGGACCATGCCTACGCCACACCGCCTAACACGTTCATGGTGGGTTCAGGTTGCGATTCTTGCGCCAGGTAGCAGACGTTGATACCCGCCCTCGCGGGCTTCTTTTCTCGTCGGGCGGTCAGTCCTGGCTGGAATTGGAAATCGAGGTGCCGAAACTCGTGATCGAAGCCTTAGTGGTCGACCCCGATTCTTTACCCCTATTCACGATTAGGAAGGCCATGACACCGACCAATGCAAGATTGATGACTCCTTCGAGGATGAAGAAGAATTTCGTTGTTGCTTCAAAATAACCTTCTTGAAGCGCCCAGATCGGCGTGAAACTCTTCAACGAGTCAATGAAAGAATAGTTATCTAAAAGGGCGACGGAAAGTACGAGTTGATTAAATACGTAAATGCCGATCCCGAGAATCGCTAAGTCGGTGGACTTCTTCATGACTTCAACTCCTTTGGTTTTTTCTTGATCAACTAAGTGGGCGCCCGTCGGAATCGGGGACGTTGCGCATAGCGATGAGAACGAGGTCAACGAGGGCCCAGATCCCACAACCACCCAAAGTAAGAAGTTTGGCGATGCCGATGCCGGTGTATCCCAGGTAGAAGCGGTCGATGCCAAGTGTCCCAAGGAGAATTGACAAGATGAGCGCGGTTGTATATGACTTGTCCGAGAAAACACCCGGGATCTGTGATGCCTGAACCGGGTATTGGCTTGTCGTCGATTGGACCATCGTCGTGGGAGTGATCACTTTGGCCTTGGCCATTCCCTGAAGGTCGAGAAAGCTGTAAACGCGATCCTCGCTGCCATAGGCCATTACTTTAAAGGTCTGACTTCCACTAGGCGGAGTGAAAGAATTAGGTGGTTGTGGTGGTTCTTGATTTGACATTTAGGGACTCTCTCATAGAAGTCAATCAAAGTCAACGACTCGTTTTATTCACCCAAATATTTTGCTCCAAAATCTCTTTCACTCAATTCCAAGGCTCGTTTGAAGGAGATGAATCGGGCAAAATTGAAATGTGGACATCGCTCCAGACTTAACACAATTTGGTTGGTGCCCCTTCGCCGTATTGACAGGCGAGCCTTGCATCTTGTGTGGTGGCACTCGAGCCACCTTGAGTCTTGTCAGAGGCGATTTCACGGCGGCATTAGAGTTCAACGCAGTTGTCTCTGTCGCGGTGGTTGCAATCTTTGTTGGTGCTCTATCAATGGTGGCTCGTGAAATGACGATAGTTGGCACGATCAGTCGAGGGAAAGTTGTGGCCCGTCGGATTCGTGCAGTGCCCCTCTGGATGCAGGTTGCTGTGTTCGGAATTTGGTGGCTCTGGAATATCGGTAGGTGGTAGATCTGGATTGGTTCAACACCTCGATGGGGTTGCGTACGTTAAGTTATCTGTTGAAACCATCGCCTTGGATTGGGGCAGGGCCATGGCAAATTTGAAGCAAAAGTTTGCTCGCACATTTGGTTTCGGTGTTGTGGTCATGTTTTTGACTTCTCAGGCGCTGCCACTCTCTCCTTTGCACTCCTTGGATTCAGATGATCCACC
>CAZXAX010000137.1:0-1653 GCA_964638795.1 uncultured Bifidobacterium sp.
GACCGCGCAACGCAACGAACATTTTCTTCGTACGCCGATCTACACACGCCGTCAGATATTTCTTTGTGGCGCTGTAATCACCCCATGTAATTTCCGATTTGCCGCGGCGACATCCGTCTGTCATCACAATCTGGCGAGTTTTCTTTACCATGCAAGCCGCCCACTCCGAAGGACGACTTGCAGACCAAGAAAACTCAATGCCATCCGCGCAATCCCGCTTGTACCAGAGCTGAAGAGTGGGTGGCTCGATGCAGCCATAGATTCTGCGGGGAGTGGCCTCAGCGGAGTCGGGTGGAAAATTTGTGGCAACCACGATGCCAAGCAATGCCAACATCGCAAGTAGCACTGATTTCAGAGATTTTCTCATTAGTAGAACCTAACTAATCTGCCGCGACCACTATTCAGCAAACAACACAGAGTTAAATCGTGCGCCGCCGCATGAGTGACAAAGCCGCAACACCCATCGCGATCAGAGCAAGAACCACAATGACCTGTCGCCCAGACTCCCCACCGGTAGCGGCGAGAGTCTCCTGCGCTGTGGTGGTGGTAGTTGCTGCTGCCACTACCTCAACTGATGCAACTTCATTTTGGGTCTTAAAGGCTTCTGTATACTCAAAATAAACACTCATAAAGTAAGTCTTTGCGGTCTTTGGGATTGGTTCATCAGCGAGACACGACGTTGCGCCACCGAAAACAGTGCAGACAATCATGTCTCCCCCATTGACCATTTTTGAAATGTAGTAGGTCCCAGCGTGGGGAATTTCGTTCCAGGTGAACTCAATTGAGTCTTCGTTAACCGTTGCCTGGAAGTTCAACTCTTCCGCGGTGGTACCGAAGAAAACTTCCTCGCCGTAGGAACCTGGCGAATATGCATTGATCATCGCTGGTCCGCTGACGGTGAAGATACGAGCCGCAAGATTGTCCAAGTGGGCACTTCCACAAGAAGTGTTCTGATCGGTAGAACCAAACGCACATGAGTACATGCAGTTGATTGTGAGCACAGTTACCGTGCCACCGGAGTAGTCAGCCCAATACTCGTTCGTGTTGTCTTCTGTTGGGTCAGTATCTGCTGAGCAATCAATCGTGAAGTCGGGCGGATTGAGGCTGCCGCCGGCGCTCGCTGTCGGCGCATATCCAGAAGTGAGCGCAATCAATAAACCAGCTGCCAAAAGAAGTTTTTTCATGGAGAAACTCTACACGACGGTTGTGTGCTCAGAAATGACAATGACCCGGCATTACTGCCGGGCCATCATTCAGATTTATTTCAGAAACGCTTATGGGTTCTGAATCTTGATTTCGATATCCACGCCAGCTGGGAGCTCGATGCGCTGCAGGCTGTCAATGGTCTTCGCGTTTGGATCCACGATGTCGATGAGGCGCTTGTGGATGCGCATCTCGAAATGCTCGCGGGAGTCCTTGTCAACGTGGGGTCCGCGGATGACCGTAAAGCGATGCTTGTCGGTCGGTAGCGGGATGGGTCCGCGCACTGTGGCGTTGGTACGGGTCACCGTCTCCACGATCTTGCGCGTGGACTGATCGATGATCTCGTGATCAAACGCCTTCAGGCGAATACGGATGGAAGATTGAGCCATTAGTTACTCACTTAATGATCTTGGTGACGCGACCTGCGCCAACAGTACGGCCACCCTCACG
>CAZXAX010000138.1:0-1628 GCA_964638795.1 uncultured Bifidobacterium sp.
CCCGTCAAAATTGTGCGCACAGATGGTCGCACGCTCAAGCGGATTATTGAGGCCTGAAGTGCGTTTGCCCGTAGTTGTAATTGTTGGTCGACCAAATGTCGGCAAAAGCACACTCTTCAATCGAATTGTGGGCGAGCAGGCGGCAATTGTTGAGGATCGTCCTGGAATCACCCGTGACCGCAATCAGCGCAATGCCGAATGGTTGGGACACGAATTTGAAATCGTTGATACGGGAGGATGGCTTCCGGGTGGAGACGAACTCGATGAAAAAGTCAGCCGCCAAGTCGAGGCCGCCGTCAAGGATGCAGACTTAGTCCTTTTCATGGTGGATGCCTCTGTGGGCTTAACCGACGATGATGAGCGGGTGGCTCACTGGCTCAGAACCGCCAATGTGGAGGTGCTGGTTGTCGCTAACAAGTCTGACAATGACCGACGCGAACTGGACCGTTGGGAATTCATCTCATTGGGTCTTGGTGATCCGGTCCCTGTGTCGGCACTTCACGGTCGACGTGCCGGTGATCTCCTAGATGAAGTGCTCGTTCGATTACCTCGTCCCTATGAAACGAGTGAGTCAGATATTCAACCCTCAGATGATTCCATCAAGGCGCCACGTGTCGCGATTCTGGGTCGTCCTAATGTTGGCAAGAGCACACTCTTTAATCGTCTTGTAGGCGAAGATCGATCGGTTGTGCACGACATGGCAGGCACCACGAGGGACGCAGTAGACACACTTGTTGACACCGAAGATGGGCCGATTGTCTTCGTTGATACCGCTGGAATGCGCAGACGAAGTCGGATCGATGATTCAGCGGAGTATTACTCACTGGTTCGGGCTTTGCGCGCTGTTGATGAAAGCGATATCGCGCTCTTAGTGATTGATGCCGGTGAGGGTGTTACGAGTCAGGATCAGCGTCTTGCCGAACGCATTGATGCTGCAGGGTGCCCAATCGTGGTGCTGCTCAATAAGTGGGAAACTTTGGATGAGGATCGTCGCGACCAAACTCTTGTTGAACTCGCGCGAAAGCTTTACTTCATCGGTGACGCGCCCGTGTTGAAGATCTCTGCGAAAACAGGAAAAGGTGTCCACAAACTGCGCCCGGTTCTCCAAGACTCAATTGAGCAATATCACCGACGTGTTCCGACGCGAGACGTCAACAGAGTTATCGCAGAGGCCCAGCAGAAACAGCCAGCTGGAGGGGGTGCCAAAGTCTTGTACGCATTGCAAGGCGCCGCGGATCCACCAACTTTCACACTGTTCGTGAATAGGGAACTTCCGCAGCACTATCTGCGTTATCTGGAGAGATCGCTTCGTGAAGCTTTTAAGTTTGGCTCTACGCCTTTGAAACTGCGAGTTCGTCAAAGGTCTGATTGATATGCCTTGGTGCGAACCCTGTGCGCGATATTTGGCTCCCTCGGCAGTAAATGAAGATGGCTCTTGCCCAAAGTGCTCGAACATGATTGACGCGCCACGCCAGATACCCGTTCGGGGAGGGCTCCGGATAAAGGAGTTGACCGAAGTCGCAGATGACGAAAAGGCACCATGGCATTTCAAGCTCCTGGTGACGGGCTTGATTCTCTATCTCGGCTGGCGCGTTGTGAGTCTTTTCCTTTGACAGAACTAGGCTGAT
>CAZXAX010000139.1:0-1472 GCA_964638795.1 uncultured Bifidobacterium sp.
CCAGCGGTGCGAGAAAACTCTGCCAACGGCTCAAACTCATTCGCCTTTGAGTAAGCCGACAACCTCCATGTAACGGCCTCAACTCCAACATCTGGAATTGTGAGCCCATAGATACGGCGATAGTCCTCTTCAAAGGCTTTTACGACCTGCTCATTTGATGCGGGCCACTTATCGCCTTCGCCAACCCAAATGGTGATCTCATTGCCTTGGCCGATGTAGCGCGCGTCGATGCCGTAACGGAACACAACTGAACCCGGATCAACACCTGCTGCGATCAACACACGACGGCCTTCGTCACGCAATTCATCCAAGAGTCGGTCCCTCGCTGCTGCGTCAATTCCCTCAATGGGTCGCACCATTGAACGCGCGAGGTCAATACGTACTGGTGACACAAGTGTTCCGAATGCAGAAAGCACCGAAGCGTTCACGGGAAACACCACTCGTGGTGATTCAAGAAGTTCAGCAACACCGCATGCATGCACTGGGCCTGCACCACCAAATGCCAACACGGTGACACCACGAAGGTCTGCACCAAGTTCGACCGCATGCATTCGTGATGATGCCGCCATGTTCTGGTTGACCAGTTCGTGTACTCCCGCAGCAGTATCACTGGTCGGGAGCCCGAGTCGATCAGCAATCCGCTTCAACGCCGCTTCGGACGCAGCAAGATCGAGGGGCATGTCACCACCGAGGAAGAACTCGGCATCGAGCATGCCGAGAGCCAGATCGGCGTCAGTCACTGCAGCGTGCGTGCCGCCGCGACCGTAACAAGCGGGCCCGGGATCAGCGCCAGTGGATTCGGGACCAACCTTCAAGAGTCCGAGTTCATCTACCCAAGCCTGACTTCCACCACCTGCACCGATCTCAACCAGGTCAACCGATGGAACTGAAACTGGAAAGCCTGAGCCTTTCTTGAAGCGATAGATACGCGCAACTTCAAAGGTGTTGGTCAACTCGGGTTCGCCATCAGTGATCAAGCATGACTTGGCAGTGGTGCCACCCATGTCAAAGCACAACAGGCGTTCTTCACCGTGTCGGCGGGCGAACCAACTTCCAGCCAAAGCTCCAGCTGCGGGGCCGGACTCAACGAGTCGAATTGGGGTGCGGGCAGCATCATCGGTCGAGACAACTCCACCGTTGGAAAGCATCATCAACACCGATCCACCAAAACCCTCGGCAGCGAGCCACTTTGTTAGTTCGTCCAGGTATGGGCCGATTACTGGCATCGTGGCTGCGTTACATGCCGTTGTAATCATGCGCGGATATTCGCGAATCTGCGGTGACACTTCCGATGAGACACACACTGGAACACCGAGTTCCATTCGTAGGTAGTCCGCGATTACACGCTCATTTGCTGGATTGGCATAAGCATTGATCAGACAAATACCTACTGACTCAACTTTTTGCGCCCGAAGCGCATCGGCGATCTTCTTGAGATCAGCAGCAGATGGTGTTTCAACAACTTCACCGAA
>CAZXAX010000140.1:0-1443 GCA_964638795.1 uncultured Bifidobacterium sp.
TGAACTTTGAAACGCTGCCTGACATGGTTCGCACTTCGCCTGTACAAGCTGCAGAGAATCTGTGGTCACGCACGAGTATCAAGCCATCAGATGTTGACACTGCTCAGCTTTACGATGGCTTCAGTTTCATCACGATGAACTGGCTCGAAGCACTTGGGCTCTGTGAGCCCCTTGGAGCCCCAGAATTCGTTCGTAATGGTGGCACCACCCTCAGTGGAAAGGTTCCTACCAATACTGATGGTGGTGCAATAAATGTGGGGCGTCGGCATGGTGCAAACTTCTGTATTGAATCAGTGCGTCAACTCCGAGGGCAGTCAACAAGCCAGGTCAAGGATGCCGAAGTTGCGGTGTGGGCAAATGCTGTTGGGCCCTTCGCGGGTGCAATGTTGTTAACCAAGGGTTAATCCCGTGGACGACCTCATCAACGACCCGCAAACTTCAACCATTGCACGCCAGCCGCGTTCGGCGCGGCGCACATCACATGTTGATATGGACACCCCAAGCAGATTTGAGGTGAATATCAAAGGTGCTGCCCGAGATTTTGTTACAGCAGCTGATGAATCCAGCAGAAACGTAGGAGAAGCCACGATAGATATCTCTACCGAACCTGGATACAAACTCTCACGCGCAAATTGCGAACCGGGACAGGCCATCATTGAACAACTTGTAGGCCGTGTAGTTGGGCCAGGTTTTCGTGCTGCACTCGCAGAGGCGATGGATGGATCAATAACCGTTGAACACCCCGCCTATTTATTGATGGATGAGCTCCCAGTTGCTGCGCTGATTTCGGGATACATAGGGCTCTACCTCAACACGCTTGGCAACTCTGGCCACGGATCTGGGCTGAAGGCGGATATCTGTGCTGGCTGGATTGAGTCAGGGACGATGATTCAATCCGTTAAGAAAGTTGGAAAAATACCAACGCCAATGGGCCCGCCAGCACCAAACCTGTCAATGGGAGATGACTCCAACAGTTGGCACAGCATGCCTGAACTGCAAACTGGCGCTATGCGTCGCCGGCGTTTGCTTGACGTCTGTGATTCACGTGTGTTCGCGATGTTCCGCGACACATTCATTGCACCCGATACAGGGATTGAAACGGTCTTGCACGAGTATTCGATTCATGCCGAATACGACTTCAACACCGAACAATTCATATCGTGTGTCGCTACCCCACATGTTCTTCCGTGGCCTGAGTGCCCAAATGCAGCAGCTAGTGCGCAGCGTATTGTCGGCAAATCAGCCGAAGAAGTTCGTGATTTTGTACGCCGTGAATTCAATGGCATCTCAACGTGCACACATCTAAATGACTTATTGAGATCACTTGGTGATGTCGCCACTCTTGGCGCTTTGATTTCTCGCTGATCAATCAGTGATTGGCAGGTTCATTGCCCATGCGCCGGATTCCAACGAGTTGGCAATTTCAGAGAAGTGTGAGCTGTC
>CAZXAX010000141.1:0-1435 GCA_964638795.1 uncultured Bifidobacterium sp.
TCACTCACTCGGTGGCTTGACCGATCAATGTGAAGTGGAGTTCCAAACAGCAATCGCTGACCGCGATGCCAACGCCGCCACTCGAGCGATTCTGAAACTTGAAAATGGCATTAAGGAATGGTCCGCTGACACACTCCAGAGCGATGAAACCGAACGCGCTCAGGCAACACTGCGACGGATGATAAGCAAACTTGGTGAATTCGCAACCGATGGACTCCGTGATCCACATGAAGTTTTCGCACCGCTAATGAAAGTCGTGATGGAATTGCGTGCCAAGATCCGTGCCGCAAAGCAGTACGACCTTGCAGACTTGCTGCGCGATGAGCTTGGTCGTATTGGTATTGAGATTCGCGATACTCGTGACGGCCAAGAGTGGGTGCTCAGCGATTCTTGAGATTAAACGTGCAAGTGTCCGATGCGTGACCGGCTGCGAATGCCACCGACTGCATAAACAACTGCAAATGCAACCACGCCAACGGCGATGATGGTTCCACTAGCTGATGTGTCCCAGTGATACGCGAGATTCATACCGATAAATGAACTCACAGCACCGACTATCGGCGCGATCGTGAGCATGCGAGCGAAAGAATTGGTCATCAATCGAGTGGTGGCCGCCGGAACGACCAACAGTGCTGAGATCAGCAATGTGCCGATGACTCTCATGGTCACAATGATCGTGCACGAGAGCATTGCCATCAGCAACACCTCTACTGCACCCACACGAACTCCCGAGATGCGAGCAACCTCTGGATCAAATGTTGCGTACAACAACCGCCGATAACCCACCACGATGATTGCAAGCACACCGATCGCCACTGCAGAAACGGCCACGATGTCAGCGGTCTGCACTCCAAGCACACTGCCAAAGAGCACGGCTTCAATGGAGCGTTTGGCTTGGCCGTACCTGTTCAGCAGCATGAGCCCAACAGCGAATGAACCCGTGGTCACAACTCCGATGGCTGCATCGGCACCAATTACTCGCTTGCGGGAAATCCTTCCGATCAAAACTCCTGAGACGATGCCCCAGATTCCTGCACCGAGGAAATAGTTCACCTTCATCACAGCGCTTGCCGCCGCTCCACCAAACACCGCATGCGAAAGCCCGTGGCCGATGTAACTCATGCCGCGAAGCACCACAAAAACGCCAAGCAGGCCACAAAGCGCCCCTGCAATAACGGCAACGAGTAAACCGTTGCGAAAGAACTCGTACTTGTACGGCTCAAGAAGGTCTAAAGCGATCATGTTCCGCTACCCCTCAAGCGATGCGAAATCGTGTGCTCCAGTTGATCGACCACGATTGGCATTCCGCCGTGTTCAAGAACTTGCATTGGCGCTCCGTAAGTGCGCTCCAGAACTTCTGGATTGATGACCGCAAGTGGCGGACCATCAGCGATCACACCTTTGTTGACACAAATGATCCTCGGCAGATGAGAGG
>CAZXAX010000142.1:0-1339 GCA_964638795.1 uncultured Bifidobacterium sp.
AGATCGCCAATGAAGGCATCTATGACCTCAGCGTTCACCACGATCGAATCATTGAGCCGCTGGTCACAAAGCAGTGGGCGGTGGACAAAGTGCAAGGCTTGTCAGCGGCTGCCGAACAGGCCCGCGACGCGTTGCTGAAGCACGTAGAGCGTCTCGGCAAAGTGGCCAACCGGATGCGCGAGAGGCGCCAAGAGTCCGCGGAGTAGACCCATTTGCGACCATTTGGTCGCGGTGTTTCCATTTGCGACCATTTGGTCGCGGTGTTTCCATTTGCGACCATTTGGTCGCGGTGTTATGGTCTGACAATCAGACCGAGCCCCTTGGCCCCCGTGGCTGAGATGGCGAGGTCTCGATTCCAGCGGAGGGATGAAAGTTGCCGATCAAAGGCCTGAACCATGCGGTGCTCTACGTGCGCGACATCGCAGTGACCAAGCGGTTCTACACCGAGGTGCTCGACTTCGAAACCATGTCCGAGGATCCCGGTGGGCACTACCTATTTATGCGTGCACCGCTTTCTGAGAATCATCATGACATCGCATTTTTCGCAATTGGCTCAGGCGCAGGGCCAAGCCCGGCTGGCAAGAGCACCGTTGGGATGTATCACATTGCATGGGAAGTGGCCACGCTGACTGAGCTTGAGGAAATGCGAGTGAAACTCGCCGCAGTTGGCGCGTTGGTTGGCGCAAGTGACCACGGCGTGAACAAGAGTCTCTATTCGCTCGATCCCGACGGTCATGAGTTCGAAGTTATGTGGCTAGTTCCGCCTGATCATTGGGGAGACATGGCCCACCAAGCGATTATTCGCCCGCTCGATCTTGAAGCTGACCGTAAATATTTCGCGAAACATGGACTCTCGTGAGTAATTCAACATTTGAACACGTTGAGCGCCGCACGATCGCGGCCGATGTTCGTGAACGCATCATTGATGCAATTCGTAGAGATGAACTCAAAGTTGGTGATCTCCTGCCTGCGGAACGCGTGTTATGTGACGAGTTTGGTGTGGGTCGCACCTCGGTGCGCGAGGCAATACAAGGACTCATAGCGTCGGGTTACGTAGTGCGTAAGGGCAATCGTGCAGTAATTGCGAGTGCCGCGCCCGCATTGGAACTTGCATTTGACACCCGCAAAGCAACGATCAGCAACTTGTTTGAAGTGCGCCGCGTGATTGAACCCGCTCTTGCCGGACTCGTCGCTGAGCGCGCGAGTGCGAGTGTGAGACGCCAGATTTCAGAAATTGCCAATCGTCAAGCAAGTGGAATCGAAGAGTTCCGGCTAATTGACCGTGAGTTCCACCAAGCGATAGCGGCGGCATGCGAAAATCCCGTTTTGCTGGATGTTT
>CAZXAX010000143.1:0-1313 GCA_964638795.1 uncultured Bifidobacterium sp.
AGTCACATAATCGGCGATCTCAAGATCGGGTCCAACACGGTTAGCGCCGAAGCGGCGGCGACTCTCAACTCTTCGACAAGTGCAATTGCATCGTCTCCCATCGCGAGTGCGGCCGCTACCTCAGACAATGACGACGCAATCAGCGGCACAGTGACGCCAGCAACGATTGATCGTGACTATTCGGTTGTTGTGCCGATTTCTGGCGCCTCGGAGGCAGGCCAGGTCTGCGGCTTCATTGATATGAACTCCAATGGGGTTTATTCGACCTCCAGCCCCAACGAGCGAACCTGCACCTCATTTGCTAGCGGCGCAAGTTCCGCAACGCTCACATGGACGGCTGCACAGTGGCCCGCGGGAGCAGCTGCAGTTGCATCCACAGGGCTGCGACTTCGAGCTGCTTATGGTTCAGGTGGCTCATCTCCAACTGGTCCGGCGGACTCGGGCGAAGTCGAAGATTATTTGGTGCAGTTGCTATCACCGGTGCCTCCTGATGCGGTGGAATTGACTGGCACGGCTACTCAAGACGCCAACCAAACCGTTACGCCTGCAACATCGCAAGGTTCGATGGATGCAGCGCGGACTTGCATCGTGTCCGGCTCTTCCTGTTTGAGCAGTCTTGAGGTTGCAGGCGAAGGGACCTACACGGTCAATGGAGATGGCACCATCACATTCAACCCATTGCCGGCATTCACTGGAGATGCGACACCAGTGACATATCGGATTGAAGATGCCTCCGGACAGCAGTCCACATCCACAATCTCTCTCGTTGTGGTCCCTCGGCCAACAGCGACAAATGATTCAACAACCACGCCATACAACACCGCAGTCACAACGAACGTCCTCACTAACGACTCTGCCGATTCAAGAACATCTCTGTCGGCATCCACGCTGAAGCTTTGTGGTTCAGGAGAAACCGCGCCCAACTGCACGGCGAGTTCTGTTGTGGTCGCGGGAAAAGGAACTTTCACGCGTAATGCAACGACAGGCGAAGTGACATTCACGCCGCTCGCAACATTCACGGGTAGCGCAACAATTGACTATCAAGTTTCCGATGCCTTGGGTGGTGTTGCATCGGCAACTTATTCGGTAGGTGTGGGTGTGCCATCGGCGCCATCTGCGACCCCAACAGACTCAAGCGGACCGCTTGACACCAACCAATCGATCACGCTCAACGGCTCTTCCGGCGGTGCTGCATTAGATCCGCTGCAAACCTGCATCGTGTCTGGCGCTTCGTGTGTGAGAAGCCTAAATGTCCCTGGCGAAGGCGTATATACAGTCAATGCCGACGGCACTGTGACCTTTGATCCTGCGCC
>CAZXAX010000144.1:0-1259 GCA_964638795.1 uncultured Bifidobacterium sp.
GGTCTCCTAGGTCCTGGTGAGGTCAGATGCCGGTGTCTGGAGGAATCCTGAGGGATCGGGAGGAATCGGAGATCCCACCATGATTCTCACCAGACTGCCTGGGTACATCACTTGAGGAGCTCAAGATCTGGACCTGCAAGGGTTGCACCAGACTTCCAAACTACATGCATCGCCTGATCATCTCTGAGGAAGTTCACCATCTGCTTGCTGAGTGGCTCACTAGAGAAAACAACCCATAGAGACGCTCGATTGATGTCATGCAGGTACCGGTACTCCAAGAGCTGGCCCACGGCACTTCTGATCTGGGCCTTCTCATTAGACGGACTGATACTTTTAACCTCAAAGATCGCAGGGCCACTCTTCAGTTCTGCGTAGGCGTCAATAAGACGATTTTCCTTGACTGCAATACCTCGTTCGCTTAGCCACGCGGATAGAACATCAAGGGTTAGAGCGTGCTCAGAATTCGCACGATCAAGTTTCTGCTTCAGATATTCTGACATGATCACAGTGGGCTGAGCATCATCCCTAGGTGGAGCTGGAGAGCGCTCACCGCGTGAATGCAGCTCAAGGGGGGACCACAGTTGCCCGTCTAATTCGGATAGTGCCGCCTTGAGCGCATGCACCGGGTTGATTGCCCTGAGGCGTGCCAACGGCTCTGTAGGCAACTGACCTGCGCGTATTTCGCGCGCAGCCCGTCGAAAAACGTCGCCAATGTGATGGGCTTTTTCTGGGTCAGGTCGGCCAAGGAGCTTCCAAACTGTTAGCCAATCGGCCTGATCCTTTCTCCACGAGCGTGAATACATTCCCGTTAATTCGGACAACGCATCAGCGTCGGAGCTCGCTCCCGCCTCCAAGAGATTGATACCGGCTAGCAGCGCAGACCTATAGCGTGGCCGCATTTTTGGTCCAATGGGAAAGCGCCCGAAACTGGAGGTTGTTACCAGCATGGGATCGTCGTCGCGGAAGACCCAGGCTAGTACGGATTCTCCCTCGTCAAGATACTTTCTGCCCCTTTGCGAGATCCTTCCGATTTGCCCATTCGGTAGCATTACGGGCTGGTATTCATCGCCCTCCACGCGCGGCAACACAGTGACGAGTAGTTCATCGCCAACTACCGATTCTGCCTTACCTGCCATTGCGCACTCGCTCGCTGTCAGCCATTGGTTGGATGGCGACGGGGCTCATTAATCAATCACCCGATGCCTGGCCAAGTATCCACGCAGCTGCTCCAGGGAGACAGCGCTGTTGATGAACCCGCC
>CAZXAX010000145.1:0-1164 GCA_964638795.1 uncultured Bifidobacterium sp.
CCGCCCACCAGCTCGCACCTACAGCGACATTCGATCCGACATCGAGAATCAGCTCCGCAACATCATGGTTAAGTTCAACCGGATCGCACCAGATTCATATACGGAATACACGGCCGAGCAATTGAGCACCCAGTATGCATTGTGCTCAACAACGTCGTTCCGTGACTCGATTGTGCATCAAGACAGTTAGACAGCCGAGAACTTCACGCTGTGGAGCCCAGTAGCGCCCGACGGGAAGGTTCCCTGTTCGGCTTCCACTTGTTCCACACCGTTGGCGTCGATTACTCGCACTGTGAGTAATTGCTCCCCTGCGGCCACGTCAATGTCGGCGCGCCACTGCGCCCATGCATCACCAGAATGACTCTCCACAATTTCGGCATCCTGCCATTGGCCAGCGTTCAACCGCACTTGCACTTTGCCAACCCCAGCACGTGGCGCCCATGCAAAACCACCGGCAGTGAGTGCACCAACTTTCACCTTGCCTGCGGGGCGAGGTAGGTCAATTCGACTCGATGACAACACAGGGCCCTCGGGGGTCCAGCCACGCACCACCCAATACGGATCAAAGGCATCCCATGTGGTTAATTCGAGATCGACCAACCACTTGGTTGCCGACACATAACCAAATAGTCCAGGCACAATCATTCTCACGGGAAAGCCGTGCTTGGGGGTGAGTGCCTCGCCATTCATCGTGGTTACGAGCATTGCGTTACGCCCGTCCATCACCGCATCAACTGGCGTTCCACAGGTCCACCCGTCACTGCTTCGACTCACTAGTTGCTCGGCTCCCGATTGCACTCCGGCCATGCGTAAAACATCCGCAAGCGATACACCGCCCCACACCGCGTTGCCGATCTCATTGCCGCCGACCTCGTTTGACACACACGCCAATGTGATTGTGTCGCTCATCTGAGGCATTGCTTCAAGGTCAGCAAATGTGAGTGTGACTTCGGAATCAACCATGCCGTGAATTTTGAGCTGCCACGAGTCCTTAGAGAGTTCCGGTATTGACGGATATGCGGTATCAATGCGGAAAAAATCTTCGGTAGGAGTGATGAAACTTTGTGGTGCAAGACCCTCATCAAGCTTGATGAGCGGCACAGTGCTGGATGATGGCGACACCGTCTTTGGCCCATTCCCACCGGCCAATAACTGATAAAGCGC
>CAZXAX010000146.1:0-1149 GCA_964638795.1 uncultured Bifidobacterium sp.
CGCCGTTAGTGTCGTATGCGCCGAATGAGGATGGTGTTAAGGCTTGACCGTCAATGAAGTTTACTTCGGCAAGGTAGCCGTCAAAATAGTTTAATGCACCACCAAATCTTCCAAGATCGTGAGGAACGACACTATTTATAGTAGCGTTTGCGTTTAATGAAGGATAAGTCGCCGTGCTAAAAGCGGTTACTTGAACACCGTTTATATATATTTTTCCTCTATTAGAGGCAGTAGCTTGCGTTGAATCATAAACAGCAACTACATGATACCACGCAGACGGATCGCGAAATACTTGTGTTGTATTTAAGTTCATCGTAATTGATGAACTGGTCTGATTATAAAAAACTAACGTATTATCATTTTGCCATTGCAAAACTGTGTAAGTTGCTCCAGCGCCAGTATAAGCACCAAACATACAACCATAAGAACTATAGTTGCCTTTCTTTACCCAGCCTGACCAAGTCCATGTGGTTTGATTTGACGCACTTGCTGGCGTTCTATTCAAATAAGCACTAGCAGACGAGCGGAAGCGCAAAGAGCGGCCTACAGTGTAGCCGCCCAATGAACCCATCATAAGGTTATTAACTTCTACAGGAAGTCCCATTTATCACCCGATGTTAGTAATCAGTTGTGCCGCGATGCTTGTCGATGAACGGACCGTATAGACCAGAACATCCACCGCATTAGCCGTTGTTGTGAGCGTAGGAGCCGTCTGAGACGGGAAGTCCCAATAGGATGAATAGGCCAGTGTCCGGCTACCAGTGCCATCTTGAGTGATGAAGATTACACCAGACTGCCCTGCTGTAAGATTGGTCGGATTGCCAAGCGTCCGGTTGCCACCAAGCGTCACCGAGAAGTTGTTACCGACTGACATATCGACCGCAATGGTCGAGGCATCTGTCAGTGCGTCAATTGCCATATAGGCATTGCCAGTGGCTGACATCGTTGTAGATGAGGAGAGTGTGGTAAACGCGCCAGTGGACGGGGTAGATGCGCCGACCGTTGTGCCGTTGACCGAGCCACCAGTGATAGCGACGTTGCTTGCCGCCTGAGTCGCAATGGAACCAAGGCCGAGGTTCGTCCGAGCCGTAGCCGCCGTAGCCGTCAACTCGCTCAGGTTGTTCGATGTCAGAAGATAGGATGCGCCAC
>CAZXAX010000147.1:0-1040 GCA_964638795.1 uncultured Bifidobacterium sp.
TGAGTACCAAGCCACCCGCAATAAGTACAGCACTAACTGCGATTTTTTTAGAGAGCTTTTCTAATTTCACAGATGCAACCTAGCCCATTATCGGGGCCACCAATTCCAATCGCGTTGGCACTTTTCAGAATCGAGCCTGAACTTGCGGGTATGTTCATTGAGAACAAAAGGGGAAATCATGGTTAAGAACTGGCGCCGCCTAATAGGGGGCTTCGGACTCGCGGGGGCCCTCGTGCTTTCCGCATGTGGCTCATCAGGTGACGAGGCCACACCGCCACTCGACATCGATGCCGCAATGGTTGAGATTGAAACCGCCGCCGAGGAATTTCTCGACTCGTCAGGTGCGCCAGGCCTCACAATGGCGGTCCTATTCCCCGATGGTGACGGTGGCGTGATTGAGCGCACGCTCGCAGTTGGCATGAGCGATGTTGCAGCCGATCAAGCTGCGGCCGTTACCGACCACTACCGATTTGGTTCGATCACCAAGACCATGACCTCAGCCGTGGTCCTCCAACTAGTGGACGAAGGCCTCATCGAACTCGATGAACCAGTATCCACTTACCTTGGAGCTGGCTGGGCTGAAGGATACGTATGGGAAGGCGTTGATTACGGCGACAAGGTCACCATCCGTCAGATCTTGAATCACACCGACGGGTTTGCCGAATTCGCATTCGACCCTGAGTTCTACATTCAGTCGAGCTTGCGGATGGAAACGCCGTATGAGCCAGAAGAGATCGTCGAGTGGGCAGTCAAGCGCGGCCCGCAATACGAACCCGGTGGTGACTACCTTTACAACACAGTTGGTCACGTGGTTGCAGGCTTAGTGATCGAAAAGGTGACCGGTAAGACCGCTGAAGAAGTACTCCGTACGCGTTTGTTTGAACCAGTTGACGCATCTGATGCATATCTCGCACCGACGGTCTACTCACCAGAAGATGGTGTTGCCGGTTATGTCCAAGGTGAGCTGAAGGCTGCGATCGACCTTCTTCCTGGCTACCAGCCATACCGTGAGGCGGCTGCCGTTGGTGATTTCTACGACG
>CAZXAX010000148.1:0-1038 GCA_964638795.1 uncultured Bifidobacterium sp.
CTGAATCAGCGATGGCAGAAGGTGCTGGTGCCGTATGGACCATGCAGGTGAGTGGTAACTACGACGATGGCCGGCCATTCATCACCTCGATGTTTACTTACGCCGGGGGCGTTGGTGCTCGTGCGACAAAACCGGGTCTTTCAGCGACGTCTTATCCGACTGGTGTCTCTGCGGTGCCAGTTGAAGTGGTGGAAGCATCCGCCCCGATTCGCTTTTATCGCAAAGAACTACGCCCGGGTTCAGGTGGCAAGGGTAGGACCATTGGTGGCCTTGGACAGACCGTGGAATTCACAGTTGATGCGTCAAAGGGTTGGCAGTTGAACGCTGTTACTTCGCGGCTTGCTGTTGCACCTGAGGGAATCTTTGGCGGCGAAGCAGGCGAGGCGGGCAACTTCACAGTGAACGATGAGCCAGTGCGCACACAGGCGCGTGTTGCCTTGAAGAGTGGCGACCGTGTGCGTCTTGACCTTCCAGGTGGCGGAGGGTACGGCCAAGCCTGAAGCGTTCGGTTGTTGGGGGATATGTGAATGATTGACACTAAGGGAGTTTGTTTCGGTGATCTGTGGCGCGACGCTGTCTCTGCACGTACCGATGCAATCTTTCTTGTGTTCGAACGCTCAGACGGCAAAGTGCACCAATGGACCTATGGGGAGTTTGACGCACTCGTTGCTCGCATGGCGCATGCACTTGTCTCACGGGGCGTGAACAAGGGTGATTCGGTCAATCTTGCTCTCACAAACTCGCCCGCATTCGTGGCCGCTTGGCTCGCGTGTGCGCGACTAGGGGCGTGGATTGTGCCATCTGATCCACAGAGTCGCACCCAGGAACTCATTGAGCATCAAAGTCGCACCAACACGCGTGTCGGCATCTGCTCTGTGCATCGCCAGGATGAATTCATGGCCGCAGTGAATGGTGCATTTCCGGTCATTGTTGTCGATGAAGACGATTGTGATCTCGATGTGTTGGGCAGTGACTCGCACGTGGAGTGGCCAAGTCTTGATCCCCTTGAGCGTCTCGCTGTGATGTTTACCTCAGGGA